>JAFGAM010000125.1 GCA_016933675.1 Candidatus Anaeroferrophillacea bacterium | reverse complement strand
GCTCCTGTTGCTCCTGTTGCTCCTGTTGCTCCTGTTGCTCCTGTTGCTCCTGTTGCTCCTGTTGCTCCTGTTGCTCCCGCTGCTCCTAATGCTTTGTTGCTCCGGTTGTGCCTTCTTCTGCCGTTGCCCATGTCCATGTTGATGCCGGTGGGGTGCCTGCACTGTTGCCGCTGGAGACGCTGCCCATGCCGATGCGGCCGGCGGATTTCCGGTCTGCCCCCGGCCTTGACAGTGAACGCGATGTCGATGTTGCCGCCGCGTCTGCCCGCCCCGCCGCGGTTGGGAAGGTGCCCGGGCACCGGCGGCGAGGGCGCACGTAACGGTCAGTGCGGCAATGGCGGGGCAGTGCCGCGTCCCTGAGGTGAGTGGTGCTTGTTACTCCGCCGCCGGCTTCTCGTTCAGCAGTCGCTGGATATGCTGCTTGAGTTCGTCCAGACTGGATGATTTGACAACGTAGTCATCCGAGGCCCAGGTGCTGAAATCCTGCTTGTATTCGCCGTAGGCGGTGCAGAGGATGACCGGAATCGAGCGGTCGATCTCCTTGATGCGGATGAGCGCATCGACCCCCGACATGCCGGGCATCTTGATGTCCATGGTCACCAGGTGCGGTTTGAACACCGGAATGGCTGCCAGTGCTTCTTCGGCGGAAGCCGCGCTCTGGACCTCGTAGCCCTCGTCGGCAAGCTCCTCCTCGTAGAGCAGGCGGATGCTTTCCTCGTCGTCGACCACCAGAATGCGGTATGGCTGGGTCATGGCATATCCTCCTAGAGATGGTTGTCGGCCGCCGGGCGGATGGTGAGCTGCTGGGCCTGGCGGACCGGCAGGGTGACTTCGAAACGGGCACCTCCGGCGGGGCGGTTGGAAACCTGGATGGTGCCCTGGTGGTTCATGATGATCTTGTGGCAGATGGGTAGCCCGAGTCCGGTGCCCTCGTCCTTGGTGGTGAAGAAGGGGTTGAAGATGTTGTGCATGATCTCCGGCGGAATCCCGGCCGCGGTGTCCTCCACTGTCAGGGTGACGGTGTCCGAATCGTCGTCGGCGCAAGCGGTGGTGATGGTGAGTTGGCCGCCGCCGGTGCCCCAGGATGCCTGGATGGCGTTGGCGATAAGATTGATAAGCACCTGCCGCAACTGGTACGGATCGCCTTCGACCGTGGGCAGGTCCGGGTCGAGATCGAGCAGCACTTCGACTCCCCGGCCCCAGGCATCGCGGGCGAACAGTTCGGCGACTTCCGCCGCCAGGTCGTTCATCCGGCACGGGGCGTGGGTCGTGGACGGTGAGCGGGAGAAGCCGAGGATGTCGTTGACGATCCGCTCCAGCCGATTGATCTCTTTGATGATGATTGCGCCGTACTGCTGCTCGCGGCTTTTTTCCGGCAGCATCGCCTGCAGCCGCCGGGCAAAACCGCCGATGGACACCAGCGGGTTCTTGATTTCATGAGCGATGCTGGCGGCCATCTCACCCAGGGCGGTCATGGTTTCGTAGTGTACCAGCCGCGAACGCAGGGTGCGCAGGTTGGCGAGGGTGGTGCTCTCCTGTCGATAAAGCTGTACCTGCTCAAGCGCCAGGGAGACGGTGTCGGCGAACAGCGTCAGGTAGGGCAGCAGGGCGGGATCGGGCGCCCGGCGATGGAAATCGGTGATGAGCATGCCTTGGGGGCCCGGTTCACCGGTGAGCGGCAGAACGACGGAGCCCGCCGGGGCCAGCAGGGCGGTGAGCGGCGGCGGCAGCGGGCCGTAGTCCGCCGGGGCGGAGATGATCTGCGGTTGCCGGCGGGCAAACAGCTCGGTCAGTGGTCCCTGGTGGGGGAAGGGAAGGTTGATGACGGTGCGGTCGACCTGTTCGCGCAGGCTGTTGGGGGCGCTGTTGCCGGTGGTGAGCAGACAGCTGATCAACTGCTGCAGGGGAACCTGCTGGTCGGGCGCGGCGGCCGATTCGGTCAGCAGGCAGCGCTGGTGATGCTCCTGGTTGATTACCGCCGCCCGGACACCGATCAGCCGTGGTACGGGATCCGCTTCGAGTTTCAGCATCATCGCACGGTCGAAACCGAAGCCGTGGGGGCAGACCAGGGCGCCGAGAGCGAGGTTGACGACGCCGTCCGGGCTGGTTTCCGTGAGCAGAACGTTCTTTACCTGGTGCAGGAAGGTCAGCATGTGGATGTGCTGGCGGTTGTCCTGGCGGGCGTCGAGTATCTGGCGTTGGAGCCGGACGAGGTTCTGGGCCGCGATGCGTGACCCCATCTCGAGGATAGCCGCAAGGTGATGTTCCCGCCAGCGGCTCTCGGCGTGGTAGAAGAAGGAGATCGAACAGCCGCTGCCGGCACCCTCGAGCGGGAGATTGATGCACGGCTGTGACTCCGGGGCGGCCGGGGGCCAGGTGACATTGGCGTTCGGAGTGCCGAGAATGACGCCGACTTCGAGGCTGCAGCGGCGGATAAAGCCCGCCAGCAATAACGGCATCCCGATGGCGGCGGCCAGTTCCTCAAGGCTGGCGGCGCGGGCGGCGGCGGCCGACATGGCGGCCAGCGCGATCCAGGGATCGGCATACCGTTCACCGGCTGCCGGCTCATTCTCGTCCCCGGCCCGCAGTAGCATCGCCAGCAGACGGCTTACGAGGACGGTTTCGAAATTGCTGCCGGCTGGCCGGCAGTCGGCAGCCGCGCCGGCCAGCAGCAGCAGGCCGATGAGTTCGTCGCCGGCGATCAACGGGATGCTCAGGCAGTGGAGCGGCCGGCCCGGGGCCGGGTCGCGGTTGTGCCACGGCTGCCGGCAGTCCAGCTCCAGACATTGGCCGGGCTGGGCGGCGGTGGCGAGGTCGGCGGGGAAGAGCGGGGAGCCGGGTTTGATGGGCGCGGCGGGTACCGGGTTGCCGGCACTGTCAACCGTCAGCAGCGGTTCCAGGTCAGGATGCTTTCGGTGGCGGATCCAGATACCCGCCAGGGTGCGGTTCTGTTGCCGGCAGCACAGCCGAAGGAAATGTCGCAGGGTTTTCGGCAGCGGGTCACCGGAGAGCAGCGCGCCGGCGGCGGTGTCGAACCAACGATAAGGTGGTTGCGGAAAGATCATCGCTTTATCCGGCCTGGGCGGCGGCATCACGCATGAATCTGGCGGTTTCCTCAGGTGGGGTAGGGTTGATGTGGAACCCCGAGCCCCACTCGAAACCGGCGATACGGGTCAGCTTGGGCATGATTTCCAGGTGCCAGTGGTAATAGGCATTGCAGTCCTGCCGGAAGGGCGCCGAATGCAGTACGAAATTGTACGGCGGGTTGTCCAGTACCCGGTCGAGCCGCTGGAGGATATCGGAGAGAATAACGGCGAACCGTTCGATTCCCGCTTTGTCGGTGTCCTCAAACCTCGATTGGTGGGTTTTGGGGATGATCCAGGTTTCGAAGGGAAACCGCGGCGCATAGGGGCTGAAGGCGATGAAGGCGTCGCTTTCACAGATCATGCGGGTCTGACTGCCCAGTTCCTGGTAGATGATGTCACAGAACAGGCAACGCTCGCGGTAGTGATAATGGTTCAGTGCGCCTTTGAGTTCTTCCTTGATCTGCTTGGGGACGACCGGCAGGGCGATGAGCTGGGAGTGGGAATGGTTCACCGAGGCGCCGGCAACCACGCCGTGGTTTTTGAAGATGATACCCGACTGCAGCCGGTCATCCCGGCTCAAGGCCAGCAGTCGTTCGCGATAGGCCCAGAGGACGTCCTCGACGCCGCTTACCGGCATGCTGGCCAGGGTGACGTCATGTTTCGGGGTCTCGATGATCACCTCGTGTACTCCCATGCCGTTCATCCGGTCGTAGATGCCGTCGCCGCGCTTGTCGAGGTCGACGCTGTCGGTGACCGCGGGAAACTTGTTGGGTACCACCCGGAGCCGCCAGCCGGGGCCGTTGGGCTGGCTGCCGGAATCCCGGTAGGCGAGAATTTCCGGCGGCACGATATCCTCGTTGCCCGGGCAGAAGGGGCAGAAGGAGCCGCTGTAAACCGGTTCGGTGGTGGCGAAATCCGACGGGCGCCGGCCGCGTTCCTTGGAAATGATGACCCAGCGGTCGACCACGGGATCCTTGCGCAGTTCAGACATCGTTCCGTCTCCTTGTGGCGGCGGGGCGCTGCCGCACCCGCCGGTGGTTCAGCATTCGGCGATTGCCCGGCGAACCTGGTCGGAAGTGACCCGGTTCCGGCCGCGGCAGTATGATTCGAGCAGGGCATTGGCGGCGATCTTGTTGATCAGCCGGGGGTTGCCCGCGCTGGCTTCGTGGATGAGCGAAAAACAATCGGCCGCGAAGACCCGGGATTCACCCCCCGCGACCAGCAACCGATACTTGATCAGTTGTTCAGTGTCCGCCGGCGGTAGGAGCGGCAGCTGGATGTTCAGTGAGATGCGGCTGCGGATGGCGGCGTGGGACGGATGTTCGAGGCGGCGCAGAAAGGCCGGTTCGGCAACGAAGAGGATGGTGACGAGCTTGCCGCCGTCGGCCTCCCAGTTGCTCAGGGAGCGGATGAGATGGAGGCATTCAGAGCGCAGGAAATGGGCCTCGTCGACGATGCAGACGAGATGCCGGTGCGGCCGGGCGGCGCTGATGTGCGCTTCGAGCCAGTTGAGCTTTTCCCGGGTGCGGGCCTGCCTGCCGGCGGGGCCGCTCAATCGGCGGCAGAGCTGGTCGAGCAGTGCTCCCATGGTCATCTGTGGCGTTGCCGGCAGCGTCAGCGTGGTGCATGGATCGGTTTCCAGCTGGCGCACCAGCAGCCGGGAAAGGGTGGTTTTGCCGGTGCCGCTGACACCCCACAGCAGCATCACCGCCCGGTGCTGACGGATGCCGGACAACAGCTTTACCAGTGCCAGCTCGTGCTGTTCGCTGGGGTAGAAGCTGTCGGGGTCGACGGCGTCGGGGAACGGATCCCGTTGAAAGCTAAAAAAGTGCAGGAGATCGGTCATCTTCCGAATGTGGTGTCGGCTGCAGGTTGCGCAGGCGCCGGAAAGACGGCGTCCGTTTGTCTTCGATGTCGAATCCCCCGCCGGCGATGAGGCCGCCCAGCTGCCTGAGGCAGTAAACCGCCCGCCCCTGAACCTGGTCGATCAGCAGCGGTACCCGTTTCCGCCCGGCGGCCTCGATGCTGCGGTCGCGGTAGAGACAGCCGAGGTTGCTGACCGGAAGCGAGAGAAATCGTTGGCAACACTGCTCCAGGCGGCTGAAAACCGCCGCCGCCTGGGCGAGGGTGTTCACCTGGTTTACAAAGATGCCGATACGGCATGCGAACCTGTTCCCGGCGCAGGTCTTGATGACGCCGTAGGCGTCGGCGAGCGAGGTGGGGTCGGGGGTTGCCACCACCATGAGGTCGTCCGCCAGACGGATAAAGTCCAGCACCCCGGGGTTCAGGCCGCTGCCCGTGTCGATGATGATATGCGCGGCCGCGGTTTCCATTTTTTCCAGCTCCCGGATCATCCGGTCGCGTTTGTACCGCGGCAGGTCGGCCAGCTCGCTGATACCGCTGGCGCCGGCCAGAAAGGCGATACCTCCCGGCCCCGGGGTGATGACCTCCGCCAGCGGCAGGTCGGCGCGGATCATGGTTTCGATATCCTTCAACGGCGTTATGCCGGCAAGGATATGCAGGTTGGCAAGGCCGAGATCGCCATCCACCAGGATTGTTTTCCGTCCCCGACGCGCCAGCTCGATGGCCAGGTTCACGGCGATGCTGCTCTTGCCCACCCCGCCTTTGCCGCTGGTGATTACCAGAATGCGTCCCAGGCGGCCGGCGGCGGGTGATGATGAACGCTTTGCCGGTGCCGCCTGCAGCCGCGCACTGATGTCAGCCCGAATCTCTTCGTCCGCGGCGTTTCCGGTCTTCAGCGCGTGGATGGCGCCAAACACCTCAACCATCAGCTCCGGGTAGCCACGATGGTTGCCGGCAAGCGTCTTTTCCGGCAGCCAGGCGGCGAAGAGTTTGTCATAGTAGTGCAGCCGGCTTTCCTCCAGTCCCAGCCGGGCGGCGATCTCCCGGATGGTCATGGTGCCGGGTGAAGCGGTGGCGGTCATCGCTGTCCATGTTTCCCGGCCGCGGCCATCAATCGTCCGCGGTGGTCAGTTGCCTGATCGTTGCCGCGACATCCTCGATGGCGAAGGGCTTGCGGCAGACGGCGGCGATCCCGGAGGGCGGCGCTGCCGGGTCGGTATCCGCCGCTCCGGGGCCGACGAGGAGAATCACCGGCAGGCGGTTGAAGATGCGATTCAGCCAGCGTACCATCCTGGCCCAGGCGGGCTCGCCCAGGTCGTCGTCGACAATGACGGCGTCGAACAGTTTATGTTTGATCATGCCGATGCCGTCACTGATGCCGACGGCGGCCTCGATCTCGAAGCCGTTGCCCTGCAGCCCTTCAATGATGATATCCGTCAGCCCGTGGTCGGGTTCCACCAGCAGCACCCGGCATGATCCCGGTGCCGGACTTGGGTTGCCGGCGGTGTTCCCGGTCATGGCCGGTTCGGGTTCCGGGGCCGGATTTGCCGCCGGTGCCGGTGGTAAATCCGGCGCGGGCGTCTCCCGCAGAGCCTCGTGGATTTCGTCGCTGCCGCTGATGTCGGGAGCTACCGGTAGCCGGATGATGAAAACGGTGCCGGTGCCGGGGGTGGAGTCGACGGTGATGCTGCCGCCGTTCTGGCGGACGAACGAGTGGCAGATGGCCAGTCCCAGACCGGTGCCATCGCCGGCGTCGCGGGTGGTGAAAAAGGGGTCGAAGATGAGTGCCTGTTGGTCGGCGGGGATGCCGGTACCGGTATCGGCGACCCGGATCATGACCCGGGTGTCGTCGCGGGTTGCGGAAATGGTAATGTCACCGCCGTCGGGCATCGCCTGCTGGGCATTGATCAGCAGGTTGACGAACACCTGTCCCAGCTGCATGGCGTCCACCATTACCGGCGGCAGATCGGCCGGAAACTCGATGGTGGGGGTGATGCGCGCGAATGATTTCCGATGTGCCACCGCCTGCAGTGCCCGGTCGACGATCGGACGCAGGTCGGCGGGTAGCCGATGCGCCCGGCCCGGTCGGGAGAAGGTCATCAGGTCGGTGATGATGCGGCTGATCTGGTCGGTCTGCCGAAGGATGGTGTCATAGTGCCGGCGTGCCGTATCCGGCTCGCTGCCGCCGTTATCCAGACCCTTGAGCAGCACCTGGGTGTGGGCGGAGATCACCGCCAGCGGGTTGTTGATCTCGTGGGCGGCACCGGCGGCCAGGCGACCGACCGTGGCCAGCCGCTGGGCGTGATACAGTTGTTCCTGCATCTCCTCGGTCTGCCGGTGCAGTTCCGCCAGGGCCTCCGACTGCCGGTTGACGCGATCGAACAGCAGCACCTTGTGTGCCTGGTTGGCGACGGTGCCGGCGAAGATCTGCAGGGCCTGAAAGAGGGTGTCCCGGTCGGCGCCAAGGCGCAGCAGCTTGCGGCAGTCGATGACCAGCTGGCCGATGGTGCCGCGCCCGGCGGCGTCATGGTAGGCGAGCGGGATGGCCAGCAGGGATGATTTCGGCAGCAGGGGGATGATCTTCTCCGAAGCCATGAAGAGCTCGGGATTGAACATCATCTTCTCCAGGGAGTCGAGCTGCCGGTCCGCGGCGCCGGTGCCGTCGTCCGCGGGGCGTTTGCCGTTCAGCCAGTCGAGCGGCGAAAAGAACTGCTTGCGGGCGTAACCCAGACCGACTGGTTCGGCGTCGTGATCCGGTTTCAGGAGGCAGAGTCCCAATTCGCCGGCGAAGGTGGCAATACTTTCCTGCAGGATTGTCCGGCACAGCTCCGTCGGTGTCTGGTGTTGACTGATTTCCCGCTCCAGCCGCCGGATCCCTTTCAGGATGCGGTCCTTGAGGCGCAGCTCGCTGGTGGTGCGGAAATGGGCGAGGTTCATGCGCCCCAACTCCCGGTTGGCGTGGCTGACCGCGGAAAAGTACTCGCCGCCATCGACCATCCCGAGGGTGTCGCCGAATTCCCCGATGCGTTCCATAACCAGGCTGAGAACCGAATCGACGGTGTCGTCATCGAGATGCAGGAACCGTTTCAGCAGATCGTAAGCGTGGACATGGCCCGGGTGGCAGGGCAGCGCCGCTTCCCGGTTGATGAAGTAGTTGTCCCCCAGATTGTGGAGGTTGCAGAAGGCGTCGGCGAAACGGACGATGGCGGTCAGTCGGTCTTCCGCCCGGCACAGGGAGGCGAGCGGCTGATGGTGGAGCCAGACGGTGTTGACGAATACCGCCGGGAAATCCCAGCGTTCCGTCGCCCACTTGCCGAGTTGGTGGTGGCCGATGCCGATGACCCGCTCCTCCAGCGCCAGGGGGCGGGTGTCCTGCCAGCCGGACAGTCCGGCTTCCCGGAGCTGGTCGAGAAATATTCCGTATTCCTGCGGCATGCGCAGCATGGCGATGAGCTTACCGAGATCGTGCAGCAGGCCGCCGATGTAGGCCTCCTCGGGCTGGGGATAGCCGATCTGCCGGGCCACCGCTTCGGCGGCGATGGCGCACCCCAGACTGTGGTGCCAGAAACCGGCGACGCGGGTTTCCAGCTGCCGCCCCTCGGGGGTGAAGATGTTGTAGAGGCTGATGCTCAAAACCAGGTTGCGGATGGTTTTCTTGCCCAGCAGCGATACCGCGTGGACGACATCGTCGATGGGATCGGGGAGGGAATAGGTGCTGGAATTGATCAGCGACAGCACCTTGCCACTGAGGGCGAGATCCTGTTTCACCAGGCTGCCGAGTTCCCTGTAGTTCACCCGCTCGTCCAGGCACTGGGTGATGATCCGGGCGGCGATGGCCGGCAGCGGCGGCAGATCGTCGATTGTACCGATCTTTTCGCGGAGCGAGTGGCGAACCATAGCGGAACCGTTCCTGAAAGCAGCGGTGCGCGAACGCAGCGCTTGTTCGTTTCCTGTGCTTCCTCTAACAGATTGTCATCCGTTTGGCAATGCCCGCAGCTGACGCAAGTCTTTTGTTTAACGGCAAAAACGCGCGAAACTTGACGTTTTTCGCCGGCTGAAGATATTCACCGGCAGTTCGCGGGTGCTATTGGTTGAAGTTTGCCGAATGGTTGTGGTATAGCTGGCCGATGGCGGGGCCGATGGCATACGAGGTGTGAGGAGACGGTGGCTATAGATCGCGAACAGTTCCGGGCGGCGTTCAACGATGCCCCCCGGGTGCTGGTTCTGACCCATAACAATCCCGATCCCGACGCCCTGGCGTCGGCCTGCGGGCTGGCGACCATGGTGCAGCACCTCACCGGCTGCCCCCGGGTGCAGGTTGGCTACGGCGGGATTGTCGGGCGGTCCGAGAACCGCACTATGCTTCGTTACCTGCCCTTCGAACCGGTGCCCTACGCTCGCGTTCGCGGCCGTGGGCGGATCACCTACGCCATGGTGGACACCCAGCCCGGGGCCGGCAACAACATCCTGCCCGAGGATGCCGAAGTGGCGGCGGTGGTGGATCATCATCCCCGCAAGGCGTCCACCCGGTCGCGGCTCCGGGACGTGCCCTTCGTCGATATCCGTACCGATTATGGCGCCTGCTCAACCATTATTACCGAATATCTTCAGGAGCTTGAGCTGCCCATATCCACCAGTCTGGCCACGGCGCTGGTGTACGGCATCACCTCCGAGACCCAGAGCCTCGGTCGTGAGGCGACGAAATCCGATCTCCGGGCCTACAATTTTCTCATCCCGCTGGCTAACCTGAAGAACCTTTCCACCATCGAGTTCAGCCGCCAGCCGCGGGAATATTTCTGCTACGTCAGCCGCGCGGTGGAGAATGCCTTTTTCTACAAGAACATCATCGGCACCCGGCTGGGCAGCATCGGCAACCCTGACATGGTGGCGGAGATGGCCGACTTCCTCCTGCGCCACGAACGCATGAGTTGGTCTATTGTCACCGGTCTGCATCAGGACAAGCTCATCGTTTCGCTGCGTGCCAGCAACCCCCGGGCACGGGCGGGCCGTACCATCCGCCGGCTGGTTGAGGTGCTCGGCGGTACCGCCGGCGGCCACAATATGGTGGCCGGGGGGCAGTTGAGCTGCAAAGGCAAGAGCACCCGCGAGATTGTTCACCTCGATTGGGAGATCATCGTCCGGTTCATCAAGATCGTCACCAAGGTCGAGAACATCAAGAGCATCAATCCGCTGGTCGGCACCGATATCACCGATCCCTGGGAACGCGAGCGCCAGTGATAAATGTCCCCTGCCGGATGTCGTCCGCCGTCATGGCGCACGGCGTCGCCCCGTGTCCGCATGACGCCTGATACCGCCGCCCGGTATGTCTATCAACGGTTGCTGGGCTACTCCCGCCCGTACTGGGGCCGGCTGATGATTGCCGTTGTCGCCTCCATTGTCGTGGCGGCGTCCGACGTGTCGGTGGCCCGCCTGGTCCAGCCGCTGGTGGACAAGGTCATCGTTTCCGGCAACCGGACGTGGATGACCTTCGTGCCGGTGGTTATCCTCGCCATTTCAGCCGTCAAGAGCGTCGGCCGCTACCTGCAGGAATACTACATCAAAACCGCCGGCCAGCTGGTGGTACAGGACGTCCGCAACCACTTCTATCGCCATAGCCTGGCCCTGTCCATGGGCTACTATTCCCGCAGCGCCAGCGGCGGCCTCATGTCGCGTATTCTTAACGACGTCAACGTCATGCAGCGTTCCACCGCCGATGTCCTGGTGGATGGGGTGCGCGAGAGTTTCACCCTCATCGGCCTTGTCGGCCTGACCTTCTACACCGACTGGCGGCTGGCGGTGGTGGCCTTCATGGTGCTGCCGGTGTCGTTGGTGCCGGCCACCGCCATCGGCCGCAAGATCAAGGCAAACACCCGCCGCGGCCAGCACGCCCTCGGTGATCTCACCGCACGTCTGCAGGAGACCTATTCCGGCATCAAGGTGGTCAAATCATTCGGGCGGGAACCGTTTGAAACGGCCCGCTTCGAAGACGAGAACCTGGGTTACTACCGCTTCATGCGCAAGGTGATCAAGTACGATGCCGCTACCAAGCCGGTGGTCGAGATGCTCGGCGCCTTCGGCATCGCCGGGGTGGCGTGGTACGGTCTGCACCGGGTGTTCTCCGGTGCCCTGACCCAGGGCGAATTGTTTTCCTTTATCGCCGCCATGGGGATGATGTATTCGCCCTTCAAGCGTCTGACGCGGGTGAACAACCAGGTGCAGAAATCCATCGGCGCGGCCGAACGGGTGTTCGAGGTGCTGGACGTGGTGCCGGAGGTGCGGGAAGCGGCGGACGCGGTCGATCCCGGTGCCGTCCGGGGCGCGGTGATCTTCGATCATGTCACCTTCGCCTACGAGGAAAAACCGGTGTTGCGGGACTTCTCCCTCACCGTTTCTCCGGGTGAGGTGATTGCCGTGGTGGGGCCGAGCGGCGCCGGTAAGTCCACCGTTCTCGGCCTGCTCAGCCGCTTCTACGATCCCCAGGCGGGGACGATAACCATCGACGGTATCGACATCCGCCGGTTTTCCTTCGCCGCCCTGAGCCGCAATATCGCCATGGTGGACCAGGAGGTGGTGTTGTTCCACGATACGGTGATGAACAACATTCGGTACGGGCGTCCCGAAGCAGCCGACGAGGAGGTCCACCGGGCGGCGGTGCAGGCCTATGCCGACGATTATATCCACCGCCTGCCCCGGGGCTACGACACCGTTATCGGCGACCGCGGGGTGCGGCTATCCGGCGGCCAGCGGCAGCGCCTGTGCATCGCCCGGGCGATTCTCCACGATGCCCCGATCCTGCTGTTGGACGAAGCCACCAGCGCCCTCGATACCGAGAGCGAGGCCATCGTCCAGCAGGCGCTGGCGAATCTCATGCGCGGGCGCACCACCTTTCTGGTGGCCCACCGGCTGTCTACCGTGCGCCATGCCCACCGCATCCTGGTGCTCGACGACGGCCGACTGGTGGAGGCGGGCACCCGCGATGAACTGCTGGCCGGCGGCGGTCTCTACCGCCGGCTTCACGACCTGCAGTTCGAGAACGACGATCCCGCGGCACAATGATGGGAACCGTAACCAATGCCAAAATATGCCGAAAAGGGATGGCACAAGGACAGTCTCAGCTTCAGGGCACGCACGCCTGAGGCGTGAGGCGTACCTGGTCGTACGTTGAACGCCTCGGGTTGCCGCGCCGGTCTGCGTCCGAACACACCGGCAGGCAACAAAGAAGATGGGGTTGTTACGAAGCCATCATCAGCCATGACGAAAATCATTCTGGGCCTCTCCGGGGCCCTCACCCACGATCCCTCCGCCGCCCTCTACGTCGGTGACAAGCTGGTCGCCGCCGCCGAGGAGGAGCGCTTCATCCGCGTCAAGCACGCGAAAAACCGTATGCCGCTGGAGGCGACCCGCTTCTGCCTCGAAACCGCCGGCATCCGCCCGGAAGAGGTGGATGTTGTCGCCTTTCCCTATGCCCGCATCGGTCTCGACCGGCCCGACCGCTGGCACTTCGCCCGGCGCCACTGGTACGCCCCCGACCGCGCCTTCGTGGCACTGGTCGACGGTAACCGCCGCTACCGTCGCAATGTCACCCGGGTCCAGCTGATGTTGGCTCAGGCCGGCATCAGCTGGGAGCGCATCACCTTCGTTCCCGTCGAACACCACCTCGCCCATGCCGCCAGCGCCTGGCAGCTCAGTGGCTTTCCAGGTAGATCGGCGATCCTCGGCATCGACGGCAAGGGGGAGTATGCCACCACCTTCCTGGGTTGGGGCGAGAATGGCCGCGTCCACAAGCTGAAGGAATTCTACGATCCTGACTCCCTCGGCGGGCTCTACGGCGCGATGACCGAGTATCTTGGTTTCGAGATGCTCGACGGCGAATTCAAGGTCATGGGGATGGCGGTCTACGGCGACCCGGAACGCTACGATTTCTCCCGCCTGGCGCGGATCGAAAACGGTGAACTGAAGGTCAACACCCGGCTGGTGAATACCGTCGGCCCACGGCGCTACAAGGAAAACGGCCGCGGCCACTACTTCAGCCCGGATCTGATCCGCTGGCTCGGGCCGCCGCGCCGGGGCGACGCCGCCGACGAGCCCTACATCCACTACGCCGCCGCCGTTCAGCAGCTTTTTGAGCGGCTGGCACTGGAGTTGATCGACTATTACCTGAAGGATATATTGGCGGAAACCGGGCAGCTTTGTTTCGCCGGCGGCAGTGCTTTGAACGTCAAGCTCAACCAGCGGATCCTCGAACTGCCGTATGTGAACCGGCTCTTCGTTCAGCCGGCGGCGGCCGACGCCGGCACCGCCATCGGGGCGGCGGCCTACGCCGCCCGGGCGGCGGGGATCGAGGTGGAGCCCCTGCGGCATGTCTACCTCGGGCCGCGATATGATACCGAAGCCTGCATCGCCGCCTGCCGGGCGGATAGCCGCCGGCCGGTCTGGGAACGGCCCGACGATATCGTCGCCGCCACCGCGAGGCTGCTGGCGGACGGCAATCCGGTGGCCTGGTTCCAGGGGCGGATGGAGTTTGGGCCCCGGGCGCTGGGCGGGCGCAGCATCCTTGGTTGCCCCAGCGTGCCCGGCATCGCCGATCGCATCAACGAACAGATCAAGTACCGCGAACGCTGGCGCCCCTTCTGCCCCAGCATCCTCGACCGGGTGGCGGAAGATATCCTCCAGACCGACCACCCGGCGCCGTACATGACCTTCACCTTCGATGTCAGCCCCGCGTGGCGGGAGCGCATCCCCGAGGTGGTGCACGATGACGGCACCTCCCGCGCCCAGGTGGTCACCCGGGACACCAGTCCGCGTTACTACGCCCTGCTGGAGGAGATGGAGCGGCTGACAGGCAACGCGGTGGTACTCAATACCTCGCTGAACCGCCGCGGTGAGCCGATGGTCTGCTCGCCGGCGGATGCCCTGGAGATGTTCTACGGCTCGGACCTGCAGTACCTGGTGCTGGAGGATATCCTCGTGCGGAAGGAGCCGGAAAAGAAACTCGAGAAGGAACCGGAGAAGGGTCCGGCGGCATGAAGCCGATCCGGCTCTACTGGTCGTCGTCGCTCAAGGACGGTCGGAAGAATTTCGGCGACTGGCTCTCCCCGGTACTCTGCGAGGCGCTGTCCGGTCGCCCGGTGGTCCACGCCAAACCCGAGCGCTGCGACCTTATCGCCTGCGGGAGTATCCTCCAGCGGCTGAAGAACCGTCCCTGGACCCGGCGGATACTGGTCTGGGGCACCGGCTTCATCGACGACCGGCTGCCGGCAAAAACCCGGCATCATATCCTCGCCACCCGCGGACGGCTTACCGCGGCGAAGCTCACCAACGCCGCCGTCACCGTTTTCGGCGATCCGGGCCTGCTGTGCGAACGCCTGGTCCAAAAGCCCGGGGTGCGGGCGGGCATCGGCATCGTGCCCCACTACTACGACCGCCGGCATCCCCTGGTCGCCCGTCTCGAGGGTACGCTGCCGGGGTGCCGCGTCATCGATATCCTCGGCGGGGTCGACGAGGTGCTGCGGGAGATCGCCCGCTGCCAGGTCGTTCTCTCGTCCAGCCTGCACGGGCTCATTGTCGCCGACGCCCTCGGCATTCCCAACGCCTGGATCGAACTGTCCGACCGGGTGCGCGGCGCCGGCTTCAAGTTCCGCGACTATTACAGCGTCTTCGGCCTCGCGGATGCCGTCCGCCCCTTTCCCCTCACCGCCGATACCGGTGCGGCGGAGATCTTCGCTATCAGGGAGCTCTGGTCGCGACCGGGCATTGATGACATCAAACAGCGTCTGGCCGCCGCCTTTCCGTACTGAAACCCCGCTTTACGCCGCTTTTCCCTGTTGTTACCCGGTGTTCTCCGGAGCGGACGGCGGCATGACTTCGTCAACCGTTTCCCCTGTCACCTGTCTCCCGCCTCCCGTCCTTACCCGTGCCTCCCGTCTGCTGACTCCTTACCCGTGCCTCCCGTTGCCGCGGCGGGTGCCGGTAACGAACTGTTGCTGCCGGTCGAAGGAATGCCGCAGACGGTTGAACATGTGGCTGAGGGATACGGAAAGCCGGTGCAGTTCGTTATTGCGGCGGGCAAGGGTACGTACCTTACTGATTCAAAGGATACGTCTGAGCTTTCGTCGCGAGTGTTTCGGGGTCGGGTTGAAAATGTGCGCGATTTTTTGGGATCAGGGCGATGAGGGAACGACCGGTGCGCCGGGTTGCCCCGTTTATTCCCGGGGATTTACGGAAGAAGATGGTTTATCCTGCCGGATACTGCCGGGGGCGGTTCCCATGCGTCGGAAAATGATTACCGCCTTGTCCCGGTCCTGAAATGTTTCGAGCGCTTTGAATCCGTCCAGGGTCAGGTGGTTGAGGTTTCCGTCCGCGGGACGCAGATCGACGGCCACCAGATCCACCCCCGGCCATTCTCCTGCTGCGGCCGCCACCTGTGGCCATGGTAGAACCCGGCCCGTGTCCGCCGGCCGGCCGGCATGGAGCGGTAGCCGCCGGTCGGTGTATAGGGTGATTCCCCCATGTTCACGCCGGTATTCCCGCAGCCAGTCGCCGGCGCGAAGCAGCGCCGTTTCCCGGTAGACCGTGGTTTTGGCAAGGGTTTTGCCCAGTGGGGTGACGATCATCAGCAGTACGACGGCGGCGGCGAGTACCGATCCCTGCCGCCGCCATTTCTTCCACCAGGCGTCGAGTCCGGTCCCGGCAAAGGGTAAGCCCAGAACGATGGGCATCCAGAGATAGCGTTCGGTGGTGAAGTTCCGCAGGATATTGAACAGCAGGGTGGCGAACAAGGTGGAAGCCAGGAGGGTGCAGAGCAGGCCGAAGCCGGGATGCCGCCGCCGCAGGGTTTGCGGCGAGCGGGCGAAAAAACCGAGCACGGTGGTGGGGAAGATGCCGATGACCATCATTTCGAGGAGACCGACGGCGTAGACCAGCGGCGCCCAGTGCCGTGTGGTTTCCACCAGGTTGTTGTGCAGCCGTCCGCCCGGCAGGGTGTACTGAAATGCCTCCAGCTCCCGCATCAGGGCGGCGAAGCGGTTGAGGAAGCGCAGGCCGACGTCATCCCGCAGCCAGGCGGCGAGCAGGCCGATATCCGTCAAGCGCTCGATCCCCAGCAGGGTGCCGGTGAGGAATGCCGCCAGCAGGGCGGCGGGGGTGACCGCCAGCAGGCTGACGGTGACGATTCTCTTGTGCTGCCGGTTTTTTCCCGCCAGCCACCAGCCGAGAAATACCGCCGGGATCATCACCCCCTCGATGCGGATCAGGGTCGCGGCCAGAGAGAGCGCGAAAAAGGCGACGAGGGCGCCGGGGCGGTAATGTTCCACCATGGCCGTCGCCCGTTCCATGGCGCAGAGTATCAGCAGCAGAAACAGGGGGTCGCGAATGATCTCCCGGCACGCGAGATTGAACACCGGCAGGATGGCGAAGAGCAGCGTGGTAGCCAGGGCTGCGCGCCGGTCGCCCAGCCGGCGGGTGAGATGATACAGCGGGATTGCCGCCAGAACCAGCGGCAGGAATGAGAGCAGCCGCCCGGCGGTGATCCAGTCGGGAATCAAGACGTGTGCCGCGGCCAGCAGCAGGGGGTAGAAGGGCAGGTAATAAAGCTCCAGGCCGGCATCGAAATGGCCCCCGGCGAACCGTTCCGCGGCGGCGATGTAGGCCGCGGCATCGGGATTTACCGCGCCGGCGGTGACCAGTAGCAGGAGCTTCAGGACCGTCGACAGGAGCAGTATTGCCGCCAGGTCGCGGTATTCGCCCAGCAGCGACTGGTAGTGGACGTGATTGTTCATCGGGCGTATTTCCGCCGGTAACGTTCACGCAGCCGTTGGGCGCGTTTCTCGACCTGGCGCCAGAGGCCCCGGTGACGGGTCAGGGCGGCGCGCAGGTTCATACCGGTGTAGTGCCGGATGAAACGCAGATAGTCGCGTCGGTCGAGACCGATCTCCAGGGTCGAAAAATAGAGCGCGGCGAGATCCTTCAGCCGCGCCCGGGCCGGCAGCCGCCGGTATTGCGTGACCCGGTGCAGGTCGATGAGGTAGACCGTCGGGTCGGCGGCGGTCTCCGCCGGGTTGCCGGCGGTATCGAGCAAAAAGTGACAAAGGTAGAGATCCTGGTGATGCAGGCCGTTTCCGTGCAGCCGTCGGACCATGTCCGCCAGGCGCACCGTCAGCGCCCGCTTCAGTGCCGGGTCTGGCGGCGTTTCCTGCCATGGCCGGCAGAAGTCTTCGAGGCTGACCGTCGGCGTCAGTTCCTCGGTGACGATAAACGACTGCCGCCGGGCCGGGTCCCGGCCCCGCTCACCCCACGCCGCCAGGGTCATGGTGGGAACCCCGGCTGCCTGTAGCCGGCCGATGGCCAGGCGCTCACCGCGGGCGGAAAGCACCGGTGGCCGTCGGAATGTCACCAGGCAGCGGACGATTCGCCACCAGCCGAGGCCGCGATAGGTCTTGGCGAAGTAGCCTGTACCATGCAGCTCGAAACGGAAGGTGCGGCGGCCGTCCATATCCCGGTAGACCTCGCCGTCGAGGGCGAGGAGATAATCGAAGGGATCGTGGTCGATCCATGCCCGGCGCCAGCTTTCCGGCAGCACGATCATGATGCCGTCTCCTCGATGATATCGGCGGCGGCCGCCGCGAGACCGAAGATGTCATGGGTTTCGATGTATTGCCGGCCGTTGTTCCGCCAGTGTTCGGCTTCGTCGCCGGTAAGCATCCGTGCCAGGGCGGTGTCGAGTTCCTCCTGCCGGAAGGGCTCGTCCAGGACGATGCCACAATTGGCCTGCCGCAGGCGGTCGGCATAACCGCAGGCGCCGCTTGCCAGTACCGGCAGCCCGGCGGCCAGGGCCTCCAGCAGTACCATCCCGGCGGCCTCGCGGTAGGCCGGGTGGATGAGAACGTCGGCGGCGAACATGAACTGTTCGGCATCGTCCCGACCGCCCATGAACCGTACCCGGTTGGCGACACCGAGCCGCTTTGCCAGCCTCAGAAACGGGCGGCGGTGGTCGCGGCCGAGGATTGCCAGCACCGTCTGTCGGTGCCGCTCCGGCGGCAGGGAGCTGAAAGCGTGCAGGGCGCGATCCAGTCCCTTGGTGCGGAAGCCCGAGCCTACCATGAGTACCAGGCGATCATTCTCTTTAAGGCCCAGTTCCCGCCGGAATGCCAGCCGCCGGGCGGCGTGGTCGGGAGGGGCGAGATATGCCGGCGCCACCCCGGGGGGCAGCAGGCGGAAGCGTTCTTCCGGGGTGCCGTAGATGGCGCGGATGTCATCCCGCTCGCGGTCGGTCAGCAGCAGGATGCGGGTGTCTGATTCCGGTCCGTACACCGCCGCCTCGGCCCGCAGAAAGCTGCGGGAACGGGGTAGACGGCCGTACCAGACCGAGCGCTCCCGGCATTTGCGGGCGAAACAGGGGTCGGCGGCGAAATAGAGGTCCAGTCCCGGCATGCGGTTGAACCCCACCACGACATCGCAGGCCTCGCGGCGGGCCGCGGCGGCGACCTGGACGGCAAACCGCTCGTAGCGCCGGTGGTTGAGCATGCCGGGTACCGGAATGACGTGTACTACCATGTCATCCGGCCGCGGTCCCTCCCATGCCAGGGTGTACAGTTCCACCCGGTGACCCCGCCGGACGCATTCCCGGGCGATCTTCAGGCAGTCCCGCTGAACCCCGCCGTAGGGGAAGTATTTGAACAATGTGAAGGCCAGTTTCATGCCGTTTCCGTGTGCCGATGGATCATGATGCCGGTGGCTCCGTACCCATCATCTGCTCATACCGCCGCAAAAGGGCCTGACGCAGGATTTCCATCGGCCGCGGCCCCAGGCCGGCGGCGGTCAGGTAGGCCTCGACGAGGGCCGGAAAGCAGTTCGCCAGCCGGGCGGCGTCCAGGGGGTAGCGCAGCAGGTGGTGGAAGTTGCGCAGCCGCAGGGGTACCGGCAGGGGTATCGGGTAAATCTGCATGTCGGCGATGTCGATGAGTCCCATGCCCCGGGCGTCGGGCTGGACGATGATATTGCCCGCGTGCAGCGAACGGAACAATACCCCGTGGCGGTGCAGCCGGGCCAGCAGCCCGGCAAGCGTATCGATCATTTCCGCGTCGGGCCCATCTGCGGTTGCCGTCAGTCGCCGTCGCAGTGTTTCCCCCGCCAGCGGGCGGTACCAGACCACATCCCGCGGCGGCTGCCGGCAGTGCGCCAGCCGGTGGATCTCGACCGTGGCAAAGCCCAACTCGCGGAGTTCACGGGCGTGATGGACGAAGCGCCGGGCGTAAGGGTAGACCAGGCTGCTGGACAGCAGGTGCTTGCGCCGGAACAGTTTGACATACATGCCATCCGGTGTCAGCAGCACCTTGGGGCCATGGGCGTCTGCCTCGACGATGCGGGATTCCCGTACCAGCCCGGTGTAGGCTTCCGGTGCCAGGTTGTCCATCAGCCTTCCATGTTCCCCTTGCCGTGTTTGTTGCCGCTGCCGGAAAGCGGCAGGTCCGGGTATCACGAGTTCCTTCCGGGCGGGATCGGGGCATAAAAAATCCCCCAGCCGTCAGGGATTGTCCGCTCCTGCCGCGGGGATTTCCGGCGGAGGCATTGCCATTGATTCCGGCTTGGTTATGGATGCCCGGTCGAGCCGCCCGGCGACCGCCGCGTACACCTCCTCGGGCGAGATGGACCGCGCACAGACGGTATCACGGTCGCAGTGCTTGCGCAGGCACGGTGAACATGAACGCGGTGCCTGCAGGCGGATATGCCGGTCGCCCGGCGGGCCGTTACGGTTGCCGTCGGTGGCCCGGTAGATGGATACCGTCGGTGTCCCGAGGGCGGCGGCGACGTGGATCGGGCCGGTATCGCCGCCCACCGCCACGTCCGCTTCCGCCAGCAGCGCCGCCAATTCCGGCAGTGAGGTCCGGGGCCACAATGCCGCCCGGCGGCCGGCGGCCGCGGCGATGGATTCCGCCGCGGTGCGTTCCCTCTCGTTGCCCCAGGTCAGCAGGATCTGTATCTCCTGCTCCCGGGTCAGCCGTGCCGCCAGTGTCTGCCAGTGCTCCCGCGCCCAGAGCTTGGTGGCCCAGGTGGTGCCGTAGTGCAGTACCGCCAGCGGTTTCCGGTTCCAGCCTTCCACCTTCAGTCGCCGCCGCACTGCGGCGCGGGCCTCCGGCACCAGGTGCAGCGGTCCGGTGAGGGGAACGTCGCCGCCGCCCGGCAGCGCCGTCCGGGCCACCGCCAAGGCCCGGCGGGCGACGGCCCGCTCCGCCGGCAGCAACGCCACCCGGCGGCCGCCGGCGAGCAGGTTGAGCGGTTCCCGCACCTCGTCACGGTCGAAACCGTACTTGTTGTTCCCACGGGCGACGACGGTGAACATGCCGCTCTTGGCATTGCCCTGGAGATCCAGCACCAGGTCGTAGTGCCGGCGCCGCAGGGCGGCGGCGAAGGTGAAAAACTCCTGCATCATGCCGTACAGACCCAGGGTGCGCCAGTGGCGGGTCCGGAGTCGCAGGACCTCGGCGATGAGCGGGTGACCCTCAAGCAGCGGCGCGCTTTCTTCCTCCACCAGCCAGTCGATCTCCACCCCCGGCGCGGTTTGTGTAAGGTAGGCCAGCACCGGCAGGGTGTGGACCACATCGCCCAGGGCGCTGACCTTGACGATGAGAACCCTCATGCCGCCCCCGGTTCGAGCAGCTCCCGGCTGGCGGCGATGACGTCGGTGGCGGTGATGGCGGTCATGCAGCGGTGGTCGGTGGGGCACTGCCGTTTGAGGCACGGGGCGCAGTTCACCGGTCGGCGGACGATGCGCACCGCGCCCGCCGCCGGCGAGGTGGTGGTGTGATCGGTGGGGCCGAAGACCGCGACCACGGGTACTCCGAAGGCCGCGGCAACGTGCATCGGCCCGGAATCGTTGGTCACCATCAACCGTGCTTCCGCCAGCACCGCCAGCAGTTCCCGTACGGAAGTCTTCCCCGCCAGGTTCATGGCGTCATGGGTCATGGCGGCGGCGATGTCACCGGCGATCTCCACCTCCTCCGGTCCACCGGTGATGACTATCGGGACGCTGTATTCCCGCGCCAGGGTGTCGGCCACCGCCGCGAAGCGCTCCGGCAGCCAGCGTTTGGCCGACCCGTAGGCCGCACCCGGGTTGATAACCACCGGGTGTCGGCCCGACAAAAGCCTTTGTGCCTGCAAGGATTCTTCCGGGGTGCATTGCAGGGACAATTCGGTACCGGCGGCAGCGTCGGCGAGGCCGAGGCGCCGCAGGAGTTCGAGGTAATATGCCGTGTGGTGTAGTCGCCTGTCCCCGGCGCCGATCGCTACCGCGTCGGTGAGCAGAAAGCCGCGGCCGTCGGTGGCATAGCCAGCGCGTCGGGGAATGCCGGCAATCCGGGCGATGAGCGCCGCCTCGAAGGCATTCTGCAGCAGCAGCGCCAGATCGAAGCGTGCGGCCCGCAGCTTGCGGCACAGCCGCCGCCGGCCGGCGACGCCGCGGTGCATTCCGCTCTTGTCGTAGACCATGACCCGGTTGACGGCGGGGTGGGGGGAGAACAGCGCCGCCACCGGCGGGTTGGCGAGCATGACAATTTCGGCGCCGGGAAAGCGGCGGCGTAGCGCCGCCAGCGCCGGGGTGGTCATCACCGCATCGCCGATCCAGTTGGTGCCGCGTACGAGAATGCGCGCGATAGTATTGCGGTCCGTCATCAGTGGCGTCCGGCCAATGATGGTGGGGATGTTTTTTGCCGCACAATGTCCTTCCCATCGGGGTGGGTGAGGTACGATTCAACTTGATGACTTCTTGACAATTCCACCTTCTTTGTCGGGTTGCAGGCCCGGTCACTGCGACGCATTTCTATGTACGCCTCATTTCACCGCTTTCATGTACCTTGAATCCGGCTCTATCACGGTGTCACCCCGTTTTGCCGGGTTTGGGCGCTTGTGACGGTTTTGTCACCTTGTATTTCGGCGCCAATTACCGGCGCGCGGAGCAGAGAAAAAGGTATTATGGCGGCGGCAGCAGCCGGCTGATCTCGGCCAGGGTCCGGCGGCTGGCCCCGGCATGTTTCTGCAGCATCTCCCATCCGTGCCGGCCGGCATTATAGCGCATTTCCCCGTTTTGCAAAAGGCGTTGCAGGGTTTCCTCCAGTTCGGCGGCATCAGCGACGCGACCGAATCCCTGGGCGGCTGTGGTGAGCGCGGCGATGTCGCGGAAGTTGTGCATGTGCGGCCCGAAGAGTACCGGTTTCTGTACCAGCGCCGCTTCCAGTACATTGTGGCCGCCAATCGGTACCAGGCTGCCGCCGACGAACACCGCCGTGGCCATGGCGTAGCAGGACAGCATCTCGCCGACGGTGTCCACCAGCAGCACCTCGCCCGATTCCAGCCGGCGCGGGTTTGCCGCCGTCCGTCGCCGCCATTCGAGCCC
This sequence comes from Candidatus Anaeroferrophillacea bacterium, assembly GCA_016933675.1. GTDB lineage: Bacteria > Desulfobacterota > Anaeroferrophillalia > Anaeroferrophillales > Anaeroferrophillaceae > JAFGAM01. The sequence continues at coordinate 29,173 of JAFGAM010000125.1, read as the reverse complement.
GGCGGTATCCAGCAGATCGCCCACCTGGCGGCAGCGGTGCGGGTGACGGGGAACGAGGATCAGCAGCAGTTTGCCGCCGGCGGCGACAAGCCGCCGGAACACTTCGATTAGCTGCGCCTCCTCGCCTTCGTGGGTGCTGCCGGCGACCCAGACCGGGACCGCCTCGGCGATGCCGAACTCCCGGCGCAGCGCGGCGGGTTCCGCCGCCGGCCGACCGGCCGGGTCGAGATCGAACTTCACGTTGCCGGTGACCAACACCCGGTCAGCCGGTGCCCCGAGCTCGCGGAGGCGTTCGGCGTCGGTGTCCGACTGCATGCAGCAGCGGGAAATCTGTGCCAGTACCGGTCGGAGGAGCTTCCGGACGCGGCGGTAGCGCGGGAAGGAACGATCCGAGACGCGGCCGTTGGCCAGCACCACGGGGATATTCCGCCGCCGGCAGCCGCGGATGAAGTTGGGCCACAGCTCGGTTTCGACGATCACCGTCAGTTGCGGTCGCACCAGGTCGAGGACGCGGCCGACGGCGAAGGACAGGTCGAGCGGAAAATAGAGGGTGAGATCGATCTCTTTGAACCCGCGGCAGATATTCCGGCCGGTTTCCGTGACCGTGGTCATGAGGATTGCCATGCCGGGGTACGCCCGCCGGATCTCCCGCACCAGGGGGAGGGCGGCGCGGGATTCGCCCACCGAGACGGCATGGATCCAGATCACCGGCCGGCCGTGGAGCGGGGCGAGCCGGGCCGGGGGGATGAAGCCGAGGCGCTCGCGGTACCCCTGTCGGCGGGCGCCGCGGAACAGGCCGCGGACCAGGTACCAGGGGGCAAGCACCATGGCGGCGGCGAACACGACGATGTCGTAGAGGAGGTACAAAAGTTATATCACTTTCATCTATGATGGCGGCGTAATAGCTCCATCTTTTTCATGTACTGAGGATACCGGGTCAGAAATCAGGGGTCAGTATCCCACACTGCTTTCGGCAGTGGTTTGTCATCAAGTAACGTGGTACGTATTGACGTCACGGTTCGCGAACCAAAGATTGTAACCACGTAAAATCAAGTGGTTAACGTTAAGTTGCGGGGAAGGAGTCAGATAACCAGGAGCCTGCCGCCCCTGCTTCTCGTTACCTGCCTCCTGAATGCTGTGTTCTATTGCCTCTGTCAGCGGTCGCCCGGCGGCAGTTCTCGTCCATGGCGTCCAGGTCGATGAGCCACGGCTCTTCGTCGCGGATAATGAAATTCGACGCCTTGCCGTCACCATGATGGATGCCGAGCCGGCACAGTACCCGGAACATCCGGACAAGACGTTCAAGCACCAGCTGGTGGCCGGGACCGCCCTCCCGCCGGTAATCTGCGGCGGTGCCGGAGCAATCCACCCAGCGGCTGACAAAATAGCTTGTCCGCCGCCAGGGGCCGATGCGGTTCTCCATCACCGCGATGGCCTCGGGGGTGGCGATACCCGAGATCGTCAGCCGGTGGGCGCTGCCCCAGGAGCGCCAGGCACGGCTCGGGCGAGGGCCCCGCGCAAGGGCGTGGCGCAGATTTTTCAGGTTGTAACGCTTGACCGCCCAGGGGCCGTCGTCGCCCTCCACCCGCACCACCGTAGCGCTGCCGCCCTCCTTGATCATCGTGCCCCGGTCGATGACGGCATCGGGGTTGTTCAGAAACTCCCGCAGTCGGGGGCCGTCGGCATCGCGACGGAAGATCGCCACCCGGTTCCAGGTCTGCTGCCGGACGAATTCGCTGCACGTGCGGAAGCACTTCTTGACATAGGCCAGCCGCCGCTGCCGGCGGACGGCAGGCAGTTCGCGCCGCAGGCGGGCGTGAAGCGGTTCACCGGTCGTTGCCGCCCTGTCCGTCGTCCCCGCGTCCTCAATGCCGGCGGGTAACAGGGCAAGGACACGGTCCTCGCGGTCCGCCGGCAGTTGGGCGATAAGCCGCGCCAGGGCACGGACGATGGCGGACCGGGGCAACGCGCCGCCGGCCGCCGGTTGTTTCACCGCGTCGCCGTCGACGACGTACAACTCCCCGCCGCTGAAGATGAAGTTGTCCAGGTGCGGGTTGCCGTGCTCCAACCCGGCCCGGATAAGGCGGCTCGTCGTGTTGAGCAGGGGGCGGATGATTTCCATCTCGGCAACCGGGTCTCCGGCGGCCCGGCGCCAGCGTTCCCCGGCGGTTTCCGGCTCCGCCAGGGCGGCGAACAGCAGCACCGGGGTGCCGTCGGTCAGCGCGCCGCTGAACAAAAACTCCGGGGTGGGAATCCCCGCCGCCGCCAGCAACCGGGCGCCTGCGGCTTCCCGTTGCCGGTGCCGGTGGCCGTGCCGCCGGTCGACAAACAGTTTTGCCAGGACCGACCGTTGTCGCCATTCGCCAAGGCACGTCAGACGCTTCCCCGGCAGGTGGCGCAGGGCGCGGGTGCAGCGCAGGGTTTCGCCCTCCGGGTGGCGATCGGAACCACACGTCCAGCCACGACGGGGGGCACCTGCCGGCCCGCGGCCCGGTGCGGGGTTCGGGCCGGCGAGGCGGAGGGTGGCGGGCAGATCGTCCGGTTTCAGGTTCACCCGGTGTTTACGCACGTTTCAGTCGGCCGGGTTCCCGACCGTAACGGACGCGTCATCGGCGGTAGCAAACGGTTCCGCCTCGTCAAGCAACATCACCGGGATATCGTCCCGGACGGGGAACCTGAGCCGGCAGCGGGAACAGGCCAAATAATGGTGACCGTCCTCCGGGGTGACCGGCTCGTGGCACCGGGGGCAGACGAGGATGTCGAGCAGGTCCTGCGGTATCATGTGTCGTTCTCCTTCGCGGCCGGTCGGGGTGCCGGGGAGCGGGACGCCCCCCCCCGGGCACCCTCATCGGTGCAGGATATTGCCGGCGACGTTCCGGCATCGGGGTTGATCCGGTTCATGATCCAGTCGATGGCGGCGGCGAGGTTGGCGGTACAATAATCCGGTTGCCGCTCGCCATGGCGGATCTTTTCCTCATATTCATCCCGGCCGTGGCCGGTGAAGACGAGCACCGCCATCGCGTCTATCCGCCGTGCCAGTTCCATGTCGCTTTCCTTGTCGCCGACGACGAACAGCCGCGGGCAGGTTTCCAGCCCCAGCTCGGTAATGGCGCGTTCCACCATCCCCGGTTCCGGTTTGCGGCAGCGGCAGCTTCGGCGGTAAATCTTGCGGTTGCCCTCCGGGTGATGCGGGCAGAAATATATGGCGTCCACGGTCGCCCCCTGGGCGGCGAGCATCTCTTGCAGGTGGTAGTGGATGCGCTCTACCCGCGATTCGGTAAAATAGCCCCGCGCCACCCCCGCCTGATTGGTGACAATGATCACCGGAATACCGCCCTGGTTGAGCCGGCGGATGGCCGCGGCGGTCCCGGGAATGAGCCGTACCTGATCGACCCGGCCGAGGTAGCCCACCTCCTCGATGACGGTGCCGTCGCGGTCGAGAAACACTGCCGCCGGCGGCTGACGGACAATCATGATATTTCAATCCGCAGGCACTGTTCGAGCCGGCGCAGGAAAGCATGTTCCCGGTCCACCGCGAGGACGGTTTCCAACACCGCGAGGTTCGGCAGCGCGGTGTTGATACCGGAGATGTGCCTGAGTTTAACCGCGTCCTTGGCGGTGGTGATCAACAAATCCGCCGACTGCGCCAGCGCGGTGAGCGTTTTCAGATCACCGGCAGTGTAGCGATGGTGATCGGCAAAGATCCTTGTTGTCACCAGCGCCGCTCCCAGTGCCCGCAGTTGGGCGAAGAAATACTCCGGGTTGCCGATGCCGGCGAAGGCGGCCGCCCGGCGGCCGTCGAGTTCTTCGTTCATCCATGCCCGCCGACCGTCGAGACGCATGCCGCCGGCCGGCATTTGCCGGGCACTGAACAGCCGGTGGGCCGGAACCCGCACGGCAATTTCAGCGGCGGTGGTGCCGAAACCCGGATGCCGCTGGTCGAACCGGGTGAACACCACCAGGTCGGCACGGTCGAGGGCGGAGAGCGGCTCCCGGAGTGGCCCCGCCGGCAGCAGCCGTCCGGTGCCGAAGAGCTGTTGACTGTCGACCAGTACCACGTTCGCCGTTCGTGCCAGGCGGCGGTGCTGGAACCCGTCGTCCATGACGATGATATCGGTCTGCCAGCCGGTGATGAGCTGAAAACCGCCGCGGACCCGGTCGGCATCGAGCACCAGAGGGACGTCCGGCAGCCGTTCGTGCAGCAGTGTCGCCTCGTCTCCCAGCAGTGACGGATCGCCGGGCGCCGGGCGACCGGGTCCCACGGCCCGCGGTTCACGCGGCCGGCGGCGGCCGTATCCCCGGGACAGGATCCCCGGCACCAGTCCCCGGTTCCTGAAATGGCGGACAAGATATTCCACCATCGGGGTCTTGCCGGTGCCGCCCACGGTCAGGTTGCCGACGCAGACTACCGGCACCGGCAGCCGCCGGCCGGACCGCAGTCCGAGGTCGTAGGGCAGGTTCCGTCCCGCCACCGCGATGCGCCAGGTCAGCGCCAGCGGCCGCAGGAGCGCGGTGGTCCCCCGGTCAAAGCCGTGTGGATCAGCCTGCCGGCGGCCGCGAGACATAACCGGTGACGCAAAAGTCGGGGCCGAAACGGGTGATCTCGGCTTCGGTGATGTCGATGGCCTCGTGCATCGTCGTAATTCCGGTGCCGCCGAGCATGCCTACCGCGCCGCGGCCGCCGATGATTCGCGGGGCATAGAAGAAACACACCTTGTGGACGATGCGGGCGTCCATCGCCGAGCCGCCGATCTCGGCGCCGCCCTCGATCAGGACGCTGCAGATGTCCCGTGCCGCCAGTTGTCGCATGATGTCGGCCAGGTCGAGAATGCCGTTGCCGGTATCCGGGGCGTGCAGTACCGCCAGACTGCGCTCCTGGTAGGGCGCGATCTGCTTCCGGTCTGTTACCGCGGTGAAGACGATCAGCCGTTCGCGGCCGTCTTCGCCGAAGATGTTGGCATGTAAAGGGGTGCGCAGCCGGGAATCGACGACGATGCGGTAGGCGTTGCGGCCGCCGCCGCCGGGCAGTCGGGTGGTGAGCAGCGGGTTGTCCTTCAGCAGGGTGCCGATGCCGATGAGGACGGCGTCGTGCTCGTCGCGCATCCGGTGGACCTGTTCCCGCGCCGCCGGGCCGGTGATCCAGTGCGAATGGCCGGAGCTGGTGGCAATGCGGCCGTCGAGGCTGGCGGCGATCTTCAGGGTGACAAAGGGCATGCCGGTGACAATCCGGGTGATGTAGACCTCGTTCAGCCGCCGGCAGGCGGCCTCCCGCACCCCGATATCAACCGCGATGCCGGCCTCCCGCAGACGGGCAAAGCCGCTGCCGGCGACCTTCGGGTGGGGATCCTCCATGCCGGCCACCACCCGGGTGACGCCGGCGGCGATGACGGCATCACTGCAGGGCGGCGTGCGGCCGTGGTGGCTGCACGGCTCCAGGGTGACGTAGATGGTCGCGCCCCGGGTGCGATCCCCCGCCTCCCGCAGGGCGAAGGCCTCGGCGTGGGGTTCGCCCGCGGCCGGGTGCCAGCCGCGACCGACGATCTCATTGTCGCGCACGACAACCGCGCCGACCATCGGGTTGGGCGATGTGCGGCCGCGGCCCCGTTCGGCCAGGGCCAGGGCCTCGTCCATAAAGCGTTCATCGACGTTGTGGTTCATCAGCTGTTCCCGTGCCGTCATTCTCCGGCATCAGTTCGGTTTGGCATCGCTATCGACGTCAACACCGGTACGGTCATCGGCGTTCATGTCCGCGGTACCGGCATCCTTCGTCATCCCCGTGCCGGTGTCGGGATGGCGGGCCGTCCTGCCGGTGCCGGCGTAGGGGTCACGGCTGACCAGGTCTTCCAGCTCGGCCATGAACTCCTTCACATCGCGGAACTGGCGGTAGACCGAGGCGAAGCGGATGTAGGCCACCTCATCGAGCTGCTTCAGCAGCGCCATCACCTTCTCGCCGATCACCGAGCTGGCGATTTCCTTTTCGCCGCTTTCACTCAGTTCCTGTTCCACCGTATTGATGATTTTTTCGATCTCGTCGATGCCTACCGGACGCTTCTCGCAGGCCTTTTTCAGCCCTTCCTCCACCTTTTCCCGCATGAACGTTTCACGCCGGCCGTCGCCGCGTTTGACCACCATGGGCAGCGGGATCTCCAGCCGCTCGAAGGTGGTGAAACGGCGGCCGCAGGCGAGGCACTCGCGCCGTCGGCGGATACTGGAGTGATCCTTCGCCACCCTTGAGTCGATCACCTTGTCTTCGAGGAAACCACAGTAGGGACACTTCATAGGGTCTTCAGCGGGATGCCGGCCTCGGCGAGGATCTCCCGGGCCAGGGGGTCGGCATAGGACTCGGTGATGTAGATGGCCTTCAGCCCGGCGTTGATGATCATCTTGGCGCAGATGATGCATGGCTGATTGGTACAGTACATGCTGCCGCCGTTGATGCAGACGCCGTGATATGCCGCCTGGATGATGGCGTTCTGTTCGGCGTGCAGGCCGCGGCAGAGTTCGTGCCGCTCCCCCGAGGGAATGCCCAGCTCATCCCGCAGGCAGCCGCGGTCAACGCAGTGGACGATGCCTGACGGGGTACCGTTGTAGCCGGTGGAGAGGATGCGGTTGTCCTTGACGATCACCGCCCCCACCCGGCGGCGGATGCAGGTCGATCGGGTGGCCACCAGGCGGGCGATGTCCATGAAATAGTTGTGCCAGTCTGGCCGCGGGCGGTGCGGTGTATTCATGATGTCAGGTGCATCAGCCGGACAGCAGGTCCCGGTAGACCGGAAAGCGGCGGCAGAGCTCGGCTACCTGTTCCCGTACCTCCCGGCGTTTGTCGGCGTCGCGGGGTCGGCGCAGGATGGTGGTGAAGAAATCGGCGATCCATTCCATCTCCGTTTCTCCCATTCCCCGGGTGGAGACGATGGGGGTGCCGATGCGGATACCGCCGGGATCCGCCGGCGGCCGGGTGTCGAAGGGGATGCCGTTCTTGTTGATGGTGATGCCGGCGTCGTCGAGCACCGATTCGGCCTCGCGGCCGGAGACCCCCAGATCGGCGAGATTGAGCAGCAGCAGGTGGTTGTCGGTACCGCCGGAAATGATATTGAAGCCGTGGTCCGACAACGCCCCGGCCAGGCGGCGGGCGTTGGCCACCGTCTGGTGCTGGACGCGGCGGAAATCATCGCCCATGGCCTCGCGGAAGGCTACCGCCTTGGCGGCGATGACGTGCATCAGTGGCCCTCCCTGCAGGCCGGGGAAAATCGCCTTGTCGACGCGGGCGGCGAATTCGCCGCGGCAGATGATCATGCCGCCGCGGGGACCACGCAGGGTTTTGTGAGTGGTGGTGGTGACGAAATCGGCGTGGGGGACCGGCGATGGATGGGCGCCGGCGGCCACCAGGCCGGCGATGTGGGCCATGTCCACCATCAGCAGGGCGTCGACCTCATCGGCGATTTCGCGAAAGCGGGCGAAATCGATGGTGCGGGAATAGGAACTGGCGCCGGCGATGATGATTTTCGGCCGTTCGCGGTGGGCGATGGCGGAGATTTCGTCGTAGTCCAGCAGGTGGGAGGACCGGTTGACGCCGTAGGAGACCGAGCGGTAGAGCTGGCCCGAGAAGCTCACCGGGGCGCCGTGGGTCAGGTGGCCGCCGTGGGCCAGGCTCATGCCGAGAATGGTATCGCCGGGGTTCAGCATGCTGTGGAACACCGCCATGTTGGCGGCCGAGCCGGAGAGCGGCTGGACGTTGACATGGTCGGCGCCGAAGAGCTCCTTTGCCCGGTCGATGGCCAACTGCTCGATGCGGTCGACATACTGGCAACCGCCGTAATAGCGTTTGAACGGGTAGCCCTCGGCGTATTTGTTGGTGAGGATGCTCCCCTGGGCCTCCAGTACCGCCCGGCTGACGTAGTTCTCCGAGGCGATCATCACCAGCTTTTCCTCTTCCCGGCGGGTCTCATCGCGGATAAGCCGGTAGATTTCCGGGTCCACCCGGGCGATGCTTTCGTTGCGGCGGCCGCTCTTCGCCGCGGTCGGGGCACCGGCCGCGGGCGCCGGCTTTCCGGGATTTATCTGTGCCAGCCGGCGGGCGTGGCGGCCGCCGGCGAATACCGCCGCAAGCCAGGCTTCCACCATCTCCACCGCCGCCGCCGGTTTGGTGGTGCGGCCACCGAAAACGAGGACGTTGGCGTCGTTGTGTTCACCGGCCATGCGGGCCATGAACGGGCTGGTGACCAGGGCGGCGCGGATGTGCGGGTGGCGGTTGGCGACGATGGACATGCCGATACCGGTGCCGCAGACGAGGATGCCCCGCAGTGTGTCGTCGGTCGCCAGTTCCGCTGCCAGCCGGTGGGCGAAGGCGGGGTAGTCCACCGATTCGTCGGAGATCGGGCCGAGATCGATGAATCGGCAGCGGCCGCCGAGGGCGCTTTTCAGGGCTTCCTTGAGGGGGTAACCGCCATGGTCGCTGGCAATGGCCAGGACGGGGCGGGACGGGTCTGGAGTAGTCATGGTTTGTCCGTGAAACGTGCCAGGGCCAGGCAGGCGTTGGTGCCGCCGAAGCCGAAGGAGTTGGTGATCGCCGTCCGGATTGCCGCCGGGCGGGCGGTGTGGGGGACGTAGTCGAGGTCGCAGCCTTCGTCCGGTTCGTCGAGGTTGATGGTGGGCGGGATGATTTCCCGTTGGATTGCCAGGACGGTGTAGGCCGCCTCGACGGCGCCGGTGCCGCCGAGCATGTGCCCGGTCATCGACTTGCTGGAGCTGATCTGCAGCCTTGCGGCATGGTCGCCGAACACGGTTTTCAGCGCCTGGGTTTCGTACAGGTCGTTGAAATAGGTGGAGGTGCCGTGGGCGTTGACGTAGTCATACATATCGAGCGGCAGTCCGGAGTCCTCGATGGCCAGTCGCATCGCGGTGGCGGCACCCTCGCCGCCGGGAGCCGGGGCGGCGACGTGGTAGGCGTCGGCCGAGGAGCCGTAGCCGACCAGTTCGGCGAGTATCGTCGCACCGCGGTCCATGGCGTGCTCCCACGCCTCGAGAATCAGGATGCCGGAGCCTTCGGCGACGATGAAACCGTCGCGATCCTTGTCGAACGGGCGGCTGGCCTTTTCCGGCTCGTCATTGCGGGTGGAAATGGCCTTCATGGCACTGAAGCCGGCGACGCACAACGGCGTGATCGCCGACTCGGTGCCGCCGGCGATCATCACGTCGGCATCGTGACGCTGGATGATCTTGAACGCCTCGCCGATGGAGTGAGTGCCGGTGGCGCAGGCGGTGACTACCGAGAGGTTCGGCCCCTTCGCACGGTAGCGGATGGAGATGTTCCCCGGGGCCAGGTTGGCGATCATGCCGGGGATGAAGAAAGGGGAGACGCGCCGCGGGCCGCTTTTCAGCAGCACCTCATGGTAGTGTTCCAGGGTCGGCAGGCCGCCGAGGCCGGCGCCTACCGAGACGCCGATGCGCGGGCTCAGGCGATCATCCACCTCCAGGGCGGCCATCTCCATGGCCATTTCCGCCGCCCCCATGGCGTACTGGATGAACCGGTCGACCCGTTTCGCCTCTTTGGCGGGCATGTAGTCCACCGGGTCGAAATCTGATACTTCTCCGGCGATGCGGGTCGCCAGGGCGCCGGCGTCAAAACGGGTTATGGGGCCGATGCCCGAACGTCCGGCAATCAGCGCCTCCCAGTTTTTTTCCACTCCGGTGCCCAGTGGTGTGATCAGGCCGACCCCGGTTACTGCTACGCGTCTTTTCACCGCGTCATGTCCTCCTCAAGTAAATCGGCCGGTGCGTGGTGCTGAAACCGTAACCCCTGCTAAAAAAGATAAACCGCGAAGATACCCTCCCTGCCCGGGGCTCCCGACGCGCACAAACCGCGGGGGTGCGGGGTACGGGAATACACTGCCCAGTGCCCCCTTGGGTTGCAGTGCGGCGGACAAGAGGGAGCTGCCGCGAAGCCGTGACGAACGATGAACGATTTTTCTAGTATTCTTTGCGCCAATTGTAAAGCAAAAAGACGTCCACCGTTGGTGGACGTCCGGGTAGAACAGCGGTTGTGACTGCGGGTCAGGCCGCGTGTTCCTCGATGTAGGAGATGGCATCCTTCACCGTGCGGATCTTTTCCGCGGCTTCTTCGGAAATTTCGATATTGTACTCCTCTTCGAAGGCCATCACCAGTTCCACGGTATCCAGCGAGTCGGCGCCGAGATCGTCGATAAACGATGAATCGATCCCGATTTCTTCAACGTCCTTTATACCCAGCTGCTCGGCGATGATTTCCTTGACTTTCTGTTCGATAGACATGATCGATCTTCCTCCTCTTCGGTGGTCATTCTCGGGTGTCGTGCTTCATGTGATGATAGATCTGCAGAACATATATGAGCTCACCGGCAACGGCTCACGGCATCAGCATGCCGCCATTGACCTGTACTACCTGTCCGGTGATGTAGCTGGCCAGGGGGGATAACAGAAAGAGTACCGCCTGCGCCACGTCGGCCGGTGTCCCGAGCCGTTCCGCGGGGATTTGTGCCTGGATTGCCGCCCGCGCCTGGTCGGTGAGGTCGGCGGTCATGTCGGTCTGGATATAGCCCGGGGAAACGACGTTGCAGGTGATGTCCCGGGAGGCGAGCTCGCGCGCGACGCTCTTGGCGAGGCCGGTGATGCCGGCTTTGGCGGCGGCGTAGTTCGCCTGGCCGGCGTTGCCCATGGTGCCGATGACCGACGAGATGCAGACGATGCGCCCGAAGCGCTGCTTGAGCATTGTCCGGGCGGCATGCTTGATCAGATTGAACGAACCCTTGAGATTGACCGCCAGTACCTCGTCCCAGTCACTTTCCTTCATCCGCAACAGCAGGTTGTCGCGGGTGATGCCGGCGTTGCTGACCAGAAAGTCCAGTCGTCCCGCTTCCCGGGTGATCTCTTCAAGCAGCCGGCGGGCGGCGTCGAAATCGGCGACGTCGGCGGGGATGAAGCGCACGGTTCCCGGAGTGTCGGCCAATGCAGCGGCAACCTCGCGGCCGCGCTCCGCGCCGGTGCCGCAGAAATACACCGCGGCTCCCTGGGCGGCGAGGTCGGCGACGATCTGCTGGCCGATGCCGCGGGTGCCGCCGGTCACCAGGGCGGTGCGACCGCTGAAATCGAATGCCGTCGGGTAGTGAGCGGTCATTGGAGCGCCTGGGCCAATGCCGAGAGATCGGCGGGGGTCTCGATGTTGGCCGTGCTGGTGCGTCGGTTGATGCGTTTCATCAAGCCCGCAAGCACCCGTCCCGGACCGATTTCAACGATCCGGGTTATTCCCTCACGGATAATCAGGGCCATGGATTCCTCCCAGCGCACCGCGTTGCTGACCTGGCGCACCAGCAGGTCGCGGGTTTTGTCGGGTGCGTAGTTCGGCTGGGCATCGACATTGGAGATTACCGGGATTTCCGGTTCCGTTACTGGCACGCTGGCGAACTGGTCCGCTAGCCGCTGGGCCGCCGGCTCCATCAGCGAACAGTGGAACGGTGCGCTGACCGGCAGCTTCAGCACCCTGCTGGCGCCCCGCTTACGGGCCAGCGACGCGGCGTCCTCGATGGCCGGCACGTGACCGGAGATGACCACCTGCCCGGGACAGTTGTAGTTTGCCGGTTCAACGATGCGGTTGGCATCCGGATCGGTGGCCTGACGGCAGACATCCTCCAGTTCGGGGGTCTTCATCCCCAGAACCGCGGCCATGGTTCCCTGGCCCAGGGGAACGGCGGTCTGCATGAACTCCCCGCGGGCGCGGACGATCCGGACGGCGTCACGGAAACGCAGCACGCCGGCGGCCACCAGGGCCGAATATTCGCCCAGGCTGTGTCCTGCCATCATCACCGGTCGGATGCCGATCTCACGTTGCAGTACCCGCAGGGCGGCGATGCTGGCGGTAAGAATCGCCGGCTGGGTGTTGGCGGTTTGGTTAAGCTCTTCTCTGGTAGCGGAAAAACAGGTGCGGGCCATGTCCTGGCCAAGGGAATCACCGGCTTCTTCGAACACTTCACGGGCTGCCGGCCAGCCGTCATGGAGCTCCCGGGACATGCCGACATATTGCGAGCCTTGACCAGGAAACAGAAAAGCGATTCTTTCACCATCCATAATCGTTCGCTCACCCCCTGTCATGTACCGCTGAACGGTTGTTAAATAACGGCTTCATCTAGTTATTTCTCCGTCAAAAGTCAATGAAAAGCGTAATAAATTAAAACATTTTAATTGCCCTGCCCCCTGCCGGGAGGGGGCGTCCGCTACCACCTGATGAGGCTCGAACCCCAGGTCAGGCCGGCGCCGAAAGCATCCAGCAGGATCAGGTCGCCGGAGCGGATGCGGTCGCCCCGGAGGGCTTCGTCGAGGGCGATGGGAATGGAGGCGGCGGAGGTGTTGCCGTAGTGTTCGAGATTGGTGAAGACCCGTTCCATGGGGATGCCGCAGCGGCCGGCTACCGCCCGGATGATTCGCATGTTCGCCTGGTGGGGTATGAAGAGATCGATGTCGTCGGCGGTAATGTTGTTGTGGCTCATGGCCTCGCGGGCGGTTTCGGTCAGGCAGCGGACCGCCACTTTGAAAAGTTCGTTGCCCTGCATGGCGACATAGTGGAGGCGCCGGTCGACGGTTGCATGGGAGGCGGGATACCGGCTGCCGCCGCCGCGCAGGGCAAGCAGGGAACCGAAGCCGCCGTCGCCGTGCAGGTGGTTCGACAAAATTCCCCTGCCGGTGTTGTTCCGTTCCCCCTGCAGGACCACCGCGCCGGCACCGTCACCGAAGAGCACACAGGTGCCGCGGTCCTGCCAGTCGATGATGCGTGAGAGAATTTCGGCGCCCACCACCAGCGCCGTGCGGGCGCTGCCGGCGCGGATCATGTCGGTGGCGGCGCCGAGACCGTAAAGAAAACCGCTGCAGCCGGCCGCGAGGTCGAAAGCTGCGGCGCCGGCGTGGCCAAGCTTGTCCAGCAGCAGACAGGCGGTGGAGGGGAAGGGCATGTCGGGGGTGGCGGTGCCGACAATGACCAGGTCGATGTCGGCGGGCTTCAGTTCCGCCATCTCCAGGGCGCGACGGGCAGCCCGGCAGGCCAGGTCGGAGGTCTGCTCGTCGTCGGCCGCCAGCCGTCGTTCACGAATGCCGCTGCGGGCGAGGATCCATTCGTCCGAGGTGTCCACCAGCCGTTCGAGGTCGTGATTGGTCAGCACCCGCGCCGGCACGTATGCGCCGGTGCCCCGGATGACCGCCTGGAGAGGGATGTCCATGGGTCGGTTATTCTTCCGCTTCCTCTTCACGTTCCTTGAGGATGATGCGCTCCTTGATTTGGTTCCAGATCTTCCTGCGCGGCAGCAGCTTCTGGATTTCCTGATTGCGGTCCAACTCGTCGACCAGGTGGTCGTTGACCTTGCGGGAGGCGAATTCGGCGCTGGCGCGGATGGCGTTTTTGATTGCTCGGCGGCAGGAGGAGCCGTGGGCGATAAAACAGTTGCCGTTAACCCCGAGTAAAGGGGCCCCGCCGTATTCGGCATAATCCACGGCTTTGGCCAGGTTTCTGAACGCGCCGCGGCTCAGGACGGCGCCGAGTCTGCGGATCGGGGTGGCGGCGAGCTCCTGCTTCAGCCGGCCGGTCATGGCCGCCGCCAGCCCTTCACTGGCCTTGAGGACGATATTGCCGACGAAGCCATCACAAACCACCACATCGACCTCGCCGGGAAAGATATCCCGGCCCTCGACGTAACCGATGTAGTTCAGGGAACTGGTACGCAACAGCCGGTCGGTTTCGCGGGTCGTATCGGTACCCTTGGATTCTTCCTCGCCGTTGCTCAGGAGGCCGACGCGTGGTGTGGTTTTGTGCAGCAGGTAGGTGGCGTAGACGCTTCCCATGACGGCGAACTGGGCCAGATGGAGGGGCTTGCAGTCGACGTTGCCGCCGACATCGAGCAGCGCCGTGGTGCCGGTGAGGGTCGGGATGTGGGCGACGATCGCCGGCCGGTCGATGTGCTCCAGCTTCTTCATCGAAAACATTGCCACCGCCATGGCGGCGCCGGAATTGCCAGCGGATACCGCCCCCTGGGCGCGGCCGTCACGGACCAAATCGACGCTGACCCGCAGTGAAGAGTCCTTTTTCCGCCGCAGTGCCTTGGAGGGAGATTCGTCCATGTTGACGACTTCCGAGGCGTGCTGAATGTAGATCGGCAGGTCACGGACATTGTGCCGGCTCAACTCGTGCTCAATGCGTTCCCGATAGCCCACGAGGATGACCTTGAGATTGTATTCCCGCGCGGCGTCGACGGCGCCGGCGACGATCTCTTCGGGGGCGTGATCCCCGCCCATGGCATCAACGGCAATCTTCATGGTCTCAGGATACGCGGCATCGGTGACGTTCGTGCCGGCACATCACCGTTGTGCCGGGAGTGGGCCGCCGTAGCGGCCTCCGGAAAATCAGTCTTTTTCCATCTTGACGAAGGTCTCGCCGCGATAGCTGCCGCAGTTGGCGCACAGCCGATGCGGGTAAGTCGGCGACTGACACGTGGGGCAGATGCCGGTTGCCGGCGGAGTGATGGCGTCGTGGGCGCGACGCTGACGCTTGCGGGTCTTGGATGTTCTTCGCTTCGGTACGGCCATGACTGCGCTCCTGAATCTTCCCGGCGCTAACCGGCCGGGTTTGTGGTTGCTGTATGCTGCCGAGGTCCGGATGAAATGCGATGGCTCCGTAACAACGCCATCTTCATTCGCCGGGCTGCATGCTGAATCATTCGACGCACATCAAACATACGCCTTCCTCCGCAGGGCAGCGGCGCGAATCCGGAGTCGTTGGTGTGCCACCACACTTCGGTGGATTTTGGCTGTCGTTACGGTTTCATCAGAAAGTATGATGTTGATGTCGGTGGTGAAACTCCGCCGGGTCTGAAGTCCTCAGCGCTGCCGGGTGCGGATTGCAGGATGGCAATATCACCGGTCCCGAAGCCGCGGTCCCGCAACGCCGCCAGCCACGGGCTGCGGTTTGTTGCCGTACCCCGTTTGTCGCCGTACCCCGTTTGTCGGCATCCGGCCGGGTGTCGGCGGCGCGCCAACCCCCGGACCGCGAAACGGTCCCGGTGGGATACTGACGATGGTGACGCAAGTGGGAACTTCTAGTGAAATCCTGTCGTGATGTCAAGGAAAAACACGTGGCCCACAGGGTGACGGGCGGTCGGTGCCGCGGCCTCCGGGCGGCGATAAAAAAGGTTGTTTCACCCGGCGGCATATCTGCCTGCCCACGGGGCGGGGCGGTCGCTCCGCAAGGGTTCGGACAGCTTTAATCCTGAGTGATCCAGTATGTGATTATTGGCATAAATTCACAAAAACATTAAAAGTTTTTTATGTTTTCCGTTGACAACGCCAACCCGATTGATTAATAACCTGATGATAGCAAAAGGCGTCTTGATTGGCGATAACTATGGGCTTTTTGGCTTTGTGAATAATGTAACCTTTGACGGAAAACATGGAGAAAGGAGGTGCGCGGAGACCGAGAGCCCCGACATGTATGGGGTATACGTGTTTGTCTTAACGGGGAATTTTACAGGAGAGTGGTTATGAAGGTGAGAAAAAATTGGTTGTTGCTGGGTACGGGACTGCTCGTCGCGGTATTGATGTCCGCGGCCGCTTGTACGACCCTGTCCAGCCACCGGGCCTGCGTCATGAAGTTGCCGGTGCCGGTTGCCGGGGCCCAGTATGTCGGCAGTGAGTCCTGTGCCGACTGCCACGATGTGCTGACCATGAAGCATGCCGGGAGCATCCATGACCGGATCCTGGCGAAGGAGACGGCCATCGGCATGCAGGGCTGTGAAACCTGTCACGGTCCGGCCAGCAAGCATGTCGAGAGCGAGGACCCGGCGGAGATCATCTCGTTCAGCACCCTGGACGCCGACGAGGCTTCGTCGGTATGCCTGCGTTGTCACAGCGACGGTTCGCAGATGGACTGGGCCGGCACCGCGCATCCGTTCAACGATGTCGCCTGTACTACCTGCCACGAGATCCACGAGCCCGCGGCGGCGAAAGCGCTCAAACAGGCCGAGCCCGGGCTGTGCTACCAGTGCCACCAGCTGGAACAGGCAAAGATGCATTATCCTTCACACCACCCGGTGCGGGAAGGCCAGATGGTCTGCAGCGACTGCCATGCCAACCATGGTTCACTGGTCAACAATCTGGCCACCGACGAGCGGCTGAACGATTTGTGTCTCAACTGCCACTCCCGCTACCAGGGCCCGTTCGTGTTTGAACACGCTCCGGTGAGTGACGACTGTACCATCTGCCACGATCCCCACGGAACGGTGGCCAATAACCTGAAGAAGCAGAACGAACCCTACCTCTGCCTCCAGTGCCATGAACCCCATTTCCATGCCGGTCGCTCCGGCGGTGCGACGGCTGTCGGCACCTCGGCGAACCTCAGCCCCGAGCAGATGGCGGCGCATCCCGACGCCGTGCTGATGTCGTGGGGACAGGCCTATGCCACCAAGTGCACCCAGTGCCACGTGCAGATTCACGGCAGCGATCTGCCGTCGCAGTCGGTGCCTGGCCAGGGCCGTGCGTTAACCAGGTAATGAGAGGATAGTGGAGGAATCATGAAACGGATTACTATCTATATCGCCTTGGCGCTCTGCCTGTGCCTGGTTCCCCTCATGGCTGCCGCGGACGAGACCACCGGCAGCGTGAGCCTGGGGCTCGGGGTGGTGGACATGGACGATTCCCGCGAGGGTGCGGGTGAATACCGTACCCTCGATCAAGGAGCAAACGTCGAGTTCGGCGCCCAGGTTGACGGCTGGCAGAAGGGCATCAAGTATGATGCCGAAATCGATATTACCGACCAGGATGAGTACCGCGGTGCCCTGGACCTCGACTTCCGGCGCTACTTTCGCACCGAGAACTCCTACCAGCGGTTCATGCACTGGCTGGAGAACGACGACCTGGTGAACTGGAATACCGATCCGGACTTCGCTTTCCCCGCGACCATGGGGCCCGCCGATCCCTATTACACCGCTCTGGGCAGCAAGGCGATCATGTGCGCGCCCACCGCGGTCGGTGCCAATGTCGCGGTCTATCAGCACGATTCGTGGGGCGACGACCTTTACATCAAGCGTGAGGAGTACAAATCCCACAACGAGTTCCTGATTCCGGGGGCGGAGTTTATCAAGATCCACGCCGACTACCGGCTCGAAAAGCGCCACGGTTACGAGCAGGGTCGGACGATGAACAAGTGTTCCGGCTGCCACTTCTTTGCCGAGGACCGGCGTCTCGACGAGCGCACCGAGGACTTCAAGATCGGTGCCACCGCCCATCTCGGTATGCTGACGGTGGATTACACCTTCTTCCATCGCGAGTTCGAGGAAGACGCCGCGACGCCCACCAACGTTTTTGATACCGCATCCAACAACGGCGGCCTGGCGGACCAGAAGATGCTCTGGGACAGCGCCGACGGGGCCATTCCCTACGATGCGACGCCTGACTCCAAGAAGGATTCCCACATTGTCAAGGCGCAGTTCGTGATGCCGTTCAACACCACCCTGTTCGGGACCTACGTCAACTCCACGGTGGAAAACGATACGGCGACGAATTACAATACCACCTACGACAACGGCGCCTACGGGGTCAGCGACGATCCCGAGTACGATTACGACCGGATCGCCTTTCGCCTGACCAGTGCGCCGATCAAGAACCTCACCCTGTCGCTGCGTTATACCTATGAAGATCTGGACAGCGACGAGGTGGAGATCCTTTACGAAGATGGTGCTTTCGTGGATTCCCACGTTACCGGGGGTACATATCTCGACCCTACGCTCTACGGCCTGCACGACTACAACGAACATCATGATGGGTTTCCCTGGGAACGGGTTTCTTCACTGTCCCGCGAGACCGATACCTATGGAGCCGATTTCAAGTACCGCCTCTTCGCCCGTACCAGCCTGCTTCTGGGCTACGAGTACGAGGAGGATGACCGCGAGTATGAGGCTCTGGGCGAAACCGAAACGAATACCTTCAAGGTGGCCCTCAACAGCCGCTACTTCGACAAGCTGAGTTTCCGGCTCAAGTACCAGTACGAGGATATCGACAATCCCTTCGCCCACGAGGGCGCGGCCTTCGCCGACGGCGACGCCATTGGCCGCTGGCTGGCGGACCAGGTAGCGGCCAATCCCGGCACCTGTCCCGACCTGGCCGGGCAGTATTCATCGGCCGGACTTGGGATGCCGTGGTTCGGCTATGCCAACGAATATTTCGTCATGTACAACAGCCGCCAGGCGACGCTGACCTCGGAGCCGGATGAAACCCACGAGGTGACGCTGAACCTGACGTACGCCATCAGCCCGAAGATGTCGGCCAACTTTCATTACAAGTACGTCCAGGAAGACAGCTCGATGCACATCCCCGGGGTGAGCAGCGGTTTCGACAAGGAATCCCACTCTCCCGGCGTCGACCTGTGGTTCGCTCCCAGTGACAAACTTACCTTCACCCTGGCCTACCAGTACGATACCATGGAGGATGAAGCCTTTCTCTCCATACCGGCGTACGGTGGCTGAGCTGGCTCCTTCCTGCACCCAAGTTTTGGGTACACACTGGACCAGATCGAGTACGAAACCAACGTTCACACCCTTATGCTGAGTGCGGCCTTCAAGCCCACCGAGAAGTTGGACATGACCGCGAGCATCACCTGGAACAACGGTGACTCGGAGATGAGAGATATTGATGCCGGGGCTCCGGACAGTGCCAATTCCGGCGCCGATCCCACCGGTTTCGCCGGCATGAACCACTATGCCAGCCTGGAACTCTGGGAAGGTTATTCCGATCTGGATATTGACCAGATCGAGTACGCTCTTGGCGCGGTCTACCAGTATACCGACAATCTGAGTTTCAACCTCAACGCGAGCTACTTCGATTACAGCGACGACGAAGCGTATCTCTACGATACCGACGGCGATGCGTTGTTCGTCAACGGCGGCCTGACCTACAAGTTCTGAGGCGGCGAATAGGCTGGCAGTTTTTACGGGGGAGCACCGGGTACGGGTGCTCCCCCTTTTTTGATAATGACTTCGCCACAATCCCACGTCCTTAAACCCTGGTCCTGGTCATGGCTGACCGGGTTGCTTCACCCCGCCGGGTGTGCTACACCTTGTTCCCGTGTGCACGCTGATTGTTGCCAATAATGTCCGGAATGATTGTTGCTGCGTGACGTTCCGTGCGGCGGGGTGGTTGCGGTGCGATTCATGCCGCATTTCGGCAATGGATTTCTCCGCGCACGGAGCGCGGAAACTGGTAAGGGTTTGTCCCGCCTCGATCCACACCGGATTTCCCCGCGCGCGGAGCGCGGAAACCCAATAATGGCGCTACCCAGGAACGCTGGGCGAGGTTTCCCCGCGCACGGAGCGCGGAAACGATTTCGGCCATCGGTAGCGCATTATAGTAGCGGATTTTCCCCGCGCAAAGCGCGGAAACTGATGCCGTCCGAGCCCCGACATGGTCGAGCTTGGCAATTTCAACGCCATGAATCCGGTGCGGTTACGGTGTCATTACAATGTGCTGTTTTGCGGCGGTTGTTACGGCATTATCTTTCCTGGGACCGATAACCTCGAAACGCCGGCGGGGGGGACGTACCGGCTTATTGCCTCACGACCGGCAGGGAGTACCAATGCGATGACGGTAAATCCGGAAAACGAAAGCGGGTTCGACCCGGTCGACTGGCCGCTGGCGGTGATCGGTTGCGGCCGGGTCGGGGGGGCGCTGGCGGTGCTGCTCGAGCGTGCCGGATTTTCCGTGACCGGGCTGTGTGACCGTCATGCCGGGCGGCGTGACGATGTTGCCCGGCGGCTGGTGGGGGGGCCGGTTTGTGCCGCTCGCCCGGAGGTGGCGGTTGCTGGCGCCCGGTTGGTGCTCATTGCCACTCAGGACCGCAACATTGCCGCCGCCGCGGCGGAACTGGCCGCGGCGGCCATCGATTGGCAGGATCGTGCCGCGGCCCACCTGAGCGGTCTGCACCCCGCCTCACTGCTGGCTCCCCTGGCGCGAAGCGGGGCATTGGTCTTTTCCTTCCACCCCCTGCAGAGCATCGCTTCCATCGACATGGCCCTCGACGTCCTGCCGGGATCGTTTTTCGCTTTCGAGGGTGATGAACAGGCTGCGGATCTGGCCTTGGGGCTGGCCACGGTTCTCCGCGGTACCCTGGTGCCGCTGGTGGCGGCCGACAAGGCGCTTTATCACGGGGCGGCGGTGGTGGCGTCAAACTTTTTCATTGCCCTTGAATACATGGCCTTCGGTATGCTGGAGGCCGCCGGCATCGAGCCGGACCGGGCCCGCGAGATGCTTTTGCCTCTTGTGCGCGGCAGCCTGGAGAATCTCGCCCGCAACGGGCCGGTGGACGCCCTGACCGGTCCCATCGTCCGCGGCGACGACGCCACGGTGGCGGCTCACCTGGGGGCGCTGGCGGTGAAGCTGCCGGGGCGGCGGTCACTGTATCGGGAGCTGGCGCGCCTGAACGTGGAGCTGGCGCAACTGAAAAGCGGGGTGTCCCTGGCGGATTTTCC
Source organism: Candidatus Anaeroferrophillacea bacterium (assembly GCA_016933675.1). Lineage (GTDB taxonomy): Bacteria > Desulfobacterota > Anaeroferrophillalia > Anaeroferrophillales > Anaeroferrophillaceae > JAFGAM01. Next base: position 8,648 of record JAFGAM010000125.1, on the reverse strand, counting down.
GGCGCTGGGGACGGCTGCGGGGGGCGGTGAACACGAACGAGAAGGGGCGCTCACGGCCGGCGAGGGATTCGTGCGGCCGGCCGGAGATAAGGGGTTTTAAACCAGGCGGTAATCCGGTGTGGAAACCGGTTGACATGGCCGGCCAGGTTCTGTATAAGGCTCTGTTCTATGGGTGACTCAACCGGTCATAACCGCACGGCTGTAAAGCGCCGCTTTACGGCCGTTTGCGTGTTTGCGACGGCATGACGGCCTACCACTTCCCCTCCGAATTCGTTGCCGAGCTTCGTGACTGCGCCGATATCGTCGAGGTGGTGGGCGATTATGTCGCGCTGGTCAAGAGCGGTGCCAACCACAAGGGATGTTGCCCGTTTCACCGCGAGAAAACGCCGTCGTTCATGGTGCATCGCGAGAAACGCATCTTCCACTGTTTCGGTTGCGGCGTCGGCGGTGACGTGATCACCTTCCTGATGAAGGTCGAGCAACTGAGCTACCCCGAAGCCGTCGAGCGGTTGGCCCGGCGTTGCGGTATGGATCTTTCGCCCTACGAACGCGGGGGGGGTGCCGTTGACTCCGGTGACCGGCATGTGTCCCGCCGCCAGGAGTTGTCGGCGGTGGTCGCCCGGGCCAATCAATTCTATTGCCGGCAACTTGAACGGGAGCTTGACGGTCGGGTGGGGGAGTACCTCGACCGGCGCGGTATCAGTCATGAGGTGGCGCGGAAGTTCGGCCTTGGCTATGCACCGCCGGGCTGGGATACCCTGCGGCGGGCAATAAAAAGCGCCCGCGACCTTGACAATGCCGTTGCCGCGGGATTACTTGTACAGAAGGACAGCGGCAGGCTTTACGACCGTTTTCGTGACCGCCTGCTGTTTCCCATCCGCGATGCCGCCGGTACGGTGGTGGGGTTCGGCGGTCGAATCATCGGCGACGGTGAACCGAAGTACCTGAATTCATCCGATTCACCACTGTTTCAGAAGCGCCGCCTGCTGTATGATCTCGCCCATGCCAAGCACGCGATTGCCCGTGAGCAACTGGCGATCGTCGTGGAAGGTTACATGGATGCCCTGACCTTGTACGCCCACGGCATAGACAATGTGGTTGCCACCCTTGGTACCGCCCTGACCGGCGATCATCTGCGGGTGCTCGGGCGGTACGGGCGGCAAGCGGCGGTTTTTTTCGACAACGATGAAGCCGGGCTGCGGGCGGCTTTCCGGTCGCTGCCGACCTTTCTGGAGGCCGGCGTCATGCCTGAGGTAATCAGTCTTCCCGAGGGTGTCAAGGATCCCGACCAACTGGTGCGTGAGCGGGGTATCGAGGCACTCTCTTCCTGTCTGCGGCAGCGGATTTCACTGCTTGATCGCTACGTTGCCGTCCGTGAAGCAGAAAACCGCGGTGCCTCTGTCGGTCGGCGCCGGGAACTGCTGCGCGAAGTGGTGGACGTGGTGGCCCGTATTCCCGATCAGGTGCTTGCCGGACTGGCTCTGCGTGGTGTTGCCGAGCGTTTCGGGGTTTCCGAAGAGATGGTGACCGGCCTGTTTCGTCGTGCCCGCCGCAGGCCGCGGAGTGCCGCCGGCCGTCAACCTGAGGTGCCGACCACGGAAGCCGGGAACGACTGGACATCACTGACGGAACTCGATCCCGAGGAATATTACGTCATGCTGGTTCTGCGCCATCCCGGGATGCCGGTGGTGGACGAGGAGCTGAGGTCGCTGCTGGGCCAGAAATTGCCGCGGCGTCTGCTGGAGCTGTACGCCGAAGTGGACGGAGATCGTGAAGCCCTGCTACCGCGGCTGGCGGCGGAAGATCATGATCATGGTGCCGAACTTCAGGCGTTGTATACCCGTCTGGAGCTCTTTCCCGCGCCCGAAAGCGGTGCCGCGATCGACCGCGAACTGGCCGATTGCCGCCTGCTGCTGGAGCGGCGGCACCTGCGGCGTGAGGTGGAGGAAATCAATCGGCGGATTCGGTCCTGTGCCGATGAAGATGATCTGACCGGGCTGCTGCGTCGCAAAATGGAGATGGTTCAGCGACACAGGCGCTAACGATAACCGGTAACCCCGGAGGGGCTATGAGCGACGTGAAGAACACTGCCACGACAAACTCGATTCGCAATCTGTCTGAAGATGACATTGCCACGTTTGACCTCAAGGAGATGAACAAGCTGGTCAAGCGTGGCAAGGAGAAGGGCTTCCTGTCCTACAGCGAGATCAACGAGGTGTTGCCGGCCGAGGCGATTTCGGCCGACAAGATCGATGAAATGATCATGATGTTCTCCGAGATGGATATCGAGGTTGTCGATGCCCAGAAGGCGCTCAAACTGCAGGAGAACAGTGACCAGCAGACGGCCGAGGGCGAGGAGGAGTTCGAGGAGGAGAAGGAAAGCTTCGAGGCGGTGACGGAGCGGCATCATGATCCGGTGCGGATGTATCTGTGGGAGATGGGGTCGGTGCCCCTGCTGACCCGTGAAGGCGAGGTTGAGATTGCCAAGAAGATCGACGAGGGTGAGCACGAGGTAGTCCGGGCGCTGCTCAGATCCTGGTCGCCGGTTCGTGAACTGCAGCGGCTGGGTGAGGCGCTGGCGGCGGGGGAACTGCGGGTTCGGGACATTACCCGGGATGTGGAGGAAGATGAGGAGTTGATGGACATCGTTGCCGAAGATCAGGACGAGAGCGACGATGATGGTGACGGCGTCGAGGTGACGACGGCCGCCGTTACCGCGACGACGGTCGCCTCCGTGGCGACGGTGGATGACGATGCGGCGGCGAACAGCGAGGAGGAGAACGCCCGGGTACGTCTCCTTGACCAGATTGACCGGGTGGGCGTGCTGTTCGAAGATAACCGCGGCATGCGCAACCGGCTCAAGCATCCCGATGAAGAGCTGCGCACTCCGGGGCAGCGGCAAGCGGTCCGCGGCGCCATCCGCGCCAATGAGCACGAGATTATCACCCTCTTTGAAAGCATCAATCTGAAGCAGCGGCATATCGACCGGATGATCGCCGGCTTGAAGGATTTCGTCGATATGGCCAACGGCATGAACAAGGTGATCGAGCGCCTTGAAAGTCGTTATGGGATGCGGTTCCGCAAGCTTGAGCGCCGTTGCCGCCAGAGCGAGCGTCGGAAGGCCGAAAGAGACCAGCTTATCACCGAATTCGGCCTCAGTGACGATGACTGCGAGGATTTGCTGTACCGGGTCGAAAATATTGCCGACAAGCTGCGCCGTATCCGCGGCGAGACCGGTCTCAGCCTGGACGATCTAGGGCGGGTCGACAATCAGATCACCGCCGGCGAACGGAAGGCGGAAAATGCCAAGAACGAGCTGATCCGTGCCAATCTCAGGCTGGTGGTGAGCATCGCCAAGAAGTATACCAACCGCGGCCTCCAGTTCCTCGACTTGATTCAGGAGGGGAACATCGGTCTGATGAAGGCGGTGGACAAGTTCGAGTACCAGCGGGGCTACAAGTTCAGTACCTACGCCACCTGGTGGATCCGTCAGGCCATCACCCGGGCCATTGCCGACCAAGCTCGGACCATCCGCATCCCGGTACACATGATCGAGACCATCAACAAGCTGATCCGTACCTCGCGCTACCTGCTCCAGGAGCTGGGCCGCGAGCCCACCCCGGAGGAGATCTCCGAGCGCATGGATATCCCGCTGGACAAGGTCAAGAAGGTGCTGAAGATCGCCAAGGAGCCCATCTCGCTGGAAACCCCCATCGGCGAGGAGGAGGACAGCCATCTCGGTGACTTCATCGAGGACAAGAAGGCGGTCAACCCGCTGGATTCGGTGGTCAAGTCGGATCTTGCCGACCGTACCACCCAGGTGCTTTCCAGCCTGACGCCGCGGGAGGAGAAGGTACTGCGGCTGCGCTTTGGTATCGGTGAGCGCTGCGACCACACCCTCGAAGAAGTGGGGCAGGATTTCGATGTGACCCGCGAGCGCATCCGCCAGATTGAGGCCAAGGCACTTCGCAAACTGCGGCATCCGAGCCGGAGCCGCAAGCTCAAGGGGTTCCTGGAATGGTAAACCGCCCCTAGATGTGTGTGGTGCCACCCGTTCTCCGTGAGGCGGAGCGAGCGAAATATAAAGGCCGGGCGATGATCATTGGTATCATCGCCCGGCCTTCTGTAATGGTACCGCCTAGCGGAATCAGCACTCCTGAATTATGTCTCCAGACCCCAGACCCCGGACGCCAGACGCCAGTTTTCTGAATGCTGAATGCTGCCTCCTGACCTCTGATTTTTATTGCGGTGCGGTATAGGTGGCATACGCCCAGCCTTCGGCACCGGACGGGGTGCGCACCCGGTACCAGGCGCCGGCACTTTCAAGTACCGTCAGTACGTCGCCGCTCCGGACCGCATCGACAATAGAGAACTGGGTGCCGGCGCCGCTGCGAATATTAAGCTTCGCCGAGGTCACGACCACGGTGCCGCCCGCGGCAACGGCCGGCGCCACCGGAGCCGGTGCGGCGGTGGCCGCCGGTTGGGCGCCGAAATGGTAATATTTTGCCGGGGTCTTGGAGATGATGAAGTTCACCGCTTCGTTGATGCATATCCGCAGCGCTTTTTCGGTCGGGGTGTTCTTCCAGCCGCCCAGCGCGCCCCCCAGCGCCCCGCCACCGAAGTAGCCGCCCAGCGCGCCGCCGAGTTTAACGTCGGTGGATTCACCCTCGACGGTGGTGGCGGCAAGGATGCGTGAGGTGCGGCTATCGATAATACGAACATCGATGGCCATGTGGGCCTTCTTGAAGCCCCCGGCGATGGCGCCGAAAACCCCCCCGCCGATACCGCCGATGCCGCCGCCGCCACCGGAGGCGTTACCCTCGAATTCGGTGACCGCACCGACGATCAACAATTCGGCGCCTTCGATCTGACCGACGGGTGCCGCGGTGTCCTGGCGAATGCGGCCGGAGGCGCCGAGGTCCTGCTCCTGCATGACATCGGAGAGGGTCTGGCGTTCGAGGACGATATAGCGATTGCTGTTGACCAGGGCGGTGACCATCTGGTCGGCCATGCCGTCACCGATGGATCCGGTCCACCATCCCTTGCCGGTTTTGTCGGTGAAGCGGGCGACGGCAATGCGGGCCTTGGGACCGTTGTAGGCTTCGGCCTGCGCCTCGGCGATGGACGGGCTGTCCTGGCCGCTGGTGACCGTTGCCTTGGGCGCCGGGGTGGATACGCAGCCGGCGAGGGAGGGTAATACGAAAAGAACCACGAGAATGAAGGTCATGCAGCCTTTGATGGTTTTCACGATTTCCCCCTTTTGAACTGATGGTTTAAATGTATCGTTTTCACCTTTGCTTGTCGCTCTCATCGGCGGCAGCGAGATTTTTCTGAACCCCGGATGAGAAACATTTCACCGAAAAACCGCCTCTTGCCGCAGGACTTACCCTTCCGGGCTGCCGGCTGTCGGGATCAGCCGTGCGGATTTTGTCAGTCGGCCTCTTTCAGTGCGGCAATAGCCGCGGCATAGTCACCTTCCGGGGGGTTGAAAACCGCCGAGCCGGCGACGAGGATATGGGCACCGGCGGCGGCGATGCGGCCGACGGTTTTCGCGTTGACGCCGCCATCCACCTCGATCAGCAGGGGTAGTCCGCGTTTTTCAATTATTTCCCGGAGTTCGCGGATCTTCGGCAGCACGCCGGGGATGAACTGCTGGCCGCCGAAACCCGGGTTTACCGACATCACCAGCACCAGATCGAGATCTTCCAGCACCGGTTCGACGAGTCCCGCCGGGGTGGCGGGGTTGAGGGAGACGCCGGCCTTGATGCCGTGGTCCTTGATCTGCTGGATCAGCCGGTGCAGGTGGGCAGTGGCCTCGACGTGGACGGTGAGGATGTCGGCACCGGCGCCGGCGAAGGCGTCGATGAGCCGTTCGGGTCGCTCGATCATCAGGTGGACGTCGAACAACAGCTTCGTGTGCGGCCTGATTGCCTTGACCACCGCGGGGCCGATGGTGAGATTGGGGACGAAGTGGCCGTCCATGACGTCGATGTGGATAAGATCGGCGCCGGCGTCGTCAAGCGCCCGGATTTCCTCGCCCAGGCGGCTGAAATCGGCGGAGAGAATCGATGGCGCGATCATGCGCAGGGGCCGGACACCATGAGGATTCCCAGGGCCGCAAGGGAAGCTGTATTGGTTGTCAGTGGTCATGGCGGTGCAGGACGACGGCAAAGAAGCCGTCCATTCCAGCCTCCGGAAAGCGGAAGGTTTCGAGTTCGCCGGCGGGGTTCAGCAGGGGTGCCGGCCACGCGGGTGTCAGCCGCTCCGGCGGCAGGAGCGAAAAGTTTCGCTGCCGGGTCAGGAAGTCCGCGATTACTCCCTGATTCTCCCGCCGGCAGGCGGTGCAGGTGGCATAAACCAGTCGCCCACCCGGTCGCACATATGTAGAGCAATTTGTGAGGATTTGCAATTGCAATGTCGCCAGGCTGTCGACGTCCTCCGGCCGCCGGCGCCAGCGCAGGTCGGCGCGGCGGCGCAGCACCCCGAGACCGGAACAGGGAGCGTCGACGAGAACGGCATCGAAGGCCCGGGGCAGATCGGCGGGCAGGGGAGTGGTGAGGTCGGCGGTGCGGCTGATGATGTTGCTCAGGCCCAGGCGCCGGGCGGTTTCGTCGATAAGCCGCCGACGTTTGTCGTCGCGGTCGACGGCGATGATGGTAGCCTCGTTGGCGGCCAGTTCGGCCAAGTGGGCGGATTTGCCGCCGGGGGCGGCACAGGCATCGAGGATAAGTCCGCCGGGCCGCGAGTCGACGAGGTGGCCGACAAGCTGCGCCGCCTCGTCCTGGATTGATACCAGCCCGTCGGTGAACCAGGATGAGTCGATGATGGCCGCAGTCTGGCGGCAGCGGATGCCTGCGGGGGCGTACTCGGTCGCGGCAAGGTCCGCCGGATCGATGCCGGGCGGCGGGCTACCGCCAAGTAGTTCGTCCCGGGTGCCTCGCAGGGGGTTGACCCGCAGGGTGGTGCCGCTGAAATCGTTGGCACGTTCCGCCAGAAGCGCAGCGGTTTGGTAACCATAGTCGGTGAGCCAGCGGGCGGCGATCCAGTCGGGCAGGGAGTGGCGCACGGCAAAATCCGCCGGTTTCAAGCTCTCGGCCGGGGGCAGCAGGGCATCGGGGGACGGCTGGCGGAGAAAATTACGCAGCAAGGCGTTGACGAATCCCTCACGGCCGGGGATGAGCTTTTTTGCCAGCCGTACGGCCTCGGAGACCACGGCGTAGTCCGGCCGACCCTGAAGAAACTCCAGTTCGAAGAGGGCGAGGCGGAGAGAAGTCAAAACCTGCAGCGGCAGCTTTCGCGGCTGCCGCTGCAGGCGGTCGATATAATGGTCCAGCCGCCGGCGGTAGCGGACGATCCCGGACACCATGCCGGTGAACCGGGCCCTCACGCGGGCGTCGGCGGCCGCCAACGGCGGTCGGGTAAATCGCTGGTTAATCAGTTCGTCGATGGCCCGGGGTGATTTTTCCCAGGCGATGATGGTATTCCATACCTCCTGCCGGAGGGCGCGGTCGCCGACCCCCGGCGCGGGGTCAATGGCGCTCATCGCGTCGTTGCCAGGCGCCGCAACCGTTCGATGCGCTCAGGGATCGGCGGGTGGGTGGAAAACAGTTTGCTGATCTGGTTGCCGCCGGAAAGCGGGTTGACGGTGAACATATGTGCCGTCGCCGGGCTGGCGTGCCCCATGGGCATGCGCTTGCTGTAGGCGTCGAGCTTGGCCAGAGCGCTGGCCAGGGCCTGCGGGCGGCCGCTGATCTCGGCGCCGCGCTGGTCGGCGAGAAACTCGCGGGAGCGGGAGATGGCCATCTGGATGAGCATCGCCGCCAGCGAGGCCACCGCGGAGACGATCATGACCACAATGAAATTGCCGCCGCGGTCCTCGTCATCGCCGCCGAAGCCGCCGAAGATCGCCCCCCAGCGGGCCATGCTGCCGATCATTGAGATAGCGCCGGCGATGGTGGCGGCAATGGTGCCGATGAGGATGTCGCGGTTTTTCACGTGGCCCAGCTCGTGGGCCAGAACACCGGCCAGTTCGTCACGATCCAGCAGCCGCATGATCCCTTCGGTGACCGCCACCGCGGCGTGTTCCGGGTTGCGGCCGGTGGCGAAGGCGTTGGGGGTCTCTTGGGGGATGGTATAAACCCTGGGCATCGGCAATTCAGCCTGCTGCGCCAGCTCGCGTACCATCCCGTGGAGTTCGGGGTATTCCGCCTGGGTTACCTCCCGGGCGCGGTACATCTTCAGCACCATCTTGTCGCTGAACCAGTAGGTGGCGAAGTTCATCACCGAGACGAGGATGAAAGCGAATACCATCCCCTGGTTGCCGCCGAACATGCGCCCGACGAGAACGAATAGGACCGTCATTCCGACCATCAGCATGGCGGTTTTTGCCTGGTTCATGAATTCCTCCTCATGAGAATTTTCTTAGCATATTCCAATAGATGGATGTGAAGCCAAAGGTAGGGAACATGAGCGGAAATGTCAACCTTTTTCGGTGCGTGTTGCTCTGCAACTTCAACCGATTTTCCAGACTTGACATCAATTCGAGGCGGTGGTAAATGGTTTCGTTCGAAAGAATTGATAGTTTCCGGACAACGTGCCGATGTAGCTCAGTTGGTAGAGCAGCTGATTCGTAATCAGCAGGCCAGCGG
>JAFGAM010000124.1 GCA_016933675.1 Candidatus Anaeroferrophillacea bacterium | reverse complement strand
GAGATGAGATGAGATGAGATGAGATGATAGGAAAGATGATAGGAAATTGCTTTGCGGGTGTTACCACGAAACGGCATCATCACCAAGGTACTGAACTCCACGGGCGCACCCTGTCACCATATCCGGTCACGCTATTATTATCTCGAGGTGCATTTTTGACGCCTATACCGCAGTTTTACCTCCATGACAACAAAAATTGTACGGGAGAATGGCGGATTGCCTGATTTCAGGCACGTTACCACACGCACCACTGACTTGCCCTCGTGACCTGGCCGGTCTCTTTCACCGGTCGCTTACACGGCGCAACGGCTCTTCATACCCTGGCCAGCCATCGTCACACGGCTCTTATACCAACTTTTCGCCGGCAAATGGTCGGGCCGACGACGGTGCCGAAGACGCATCTGGAAGAACCGGTGCAACCGGCGACGGCCGCTCCCACAGGTCGAGATGTTTGATTATCTTGCGAATGACCGGGTAATCCGTGATAAAACTGACAACACCTTAACGCACTGTCCGAAATTTTGATACCATCTCTGGCATCTGGTGGCACACTCCCACGGGCGAATATTTCTACCCCGGCTGGGAGAAAAAGGAGTATACCGGCGGCGTGTTCGTGCAGGACGAATGGCGCCGGGGCCGGCTGAGCCTCGATGCCGGCGTCCGGGTCGACAAGACCTGGATCGACATCGGCTACGAGCAGATCGGCACCCGGCGGGTGCGCATCGAGAACGAGGAGATGTATCCGGTCTACGCCGTCGCGCTGGGCGCCCGCTGGGATTTCAGCCCTGCCGTCGGCATCTTCGGCCGTACGCGACTGAGTACCCAGAACGCTCCGACGGTGGAGACCGTGCCCGGCGGCTCCCTGTCATCCAGCACCCGCATGGGCTTCGAAACCGGCATCGACACGACATTCACCTCATGGTTCCGGCCACGGCTGTGCGTATACTATCTCGACGTCCGGGACGCGCCCTTTATCGCCGGCCAGAGCGTGAACAAGGACGACCCCACTGACATCATAAATCTCTACAACAGCCTCGACTGGCACGAATACGGCGCCGAACTGGCGCTGGCGGGAAGCTGGAACGCCTGGTCGTACCAGCTCTCCGGAAGCTGGAACAACAAAAACGACAACACCCTCGACAACCGCATCCCGGAATTCACCTTCAACGGCGTGGTGCGCTACCGCCAGGGACCCTGGCTGGCAACGTTCGGCGTCTACTGCATCGACAGCTTCGAGGCCGTCAACAAGGCGGGCACCGGTGATGCGGAAGGCTACACCAACATCGATGCCGCCATTAGCCGGGATTTCTCCATCCACGGCCTGGCCACCACCCTCACCTTCTATGTCCGCAACCTCACCGACGACGACTACGAATCGGTCTACGGTTTCCCGAGCATGGGCCGGATCGTCGGCGCCGGCGCCAGGATGATGTTCTGACACAGGATAAACACATGGAAATCAACGTCGAAAGATTCCACCGCACCGCGCGCGAGATCTTCGCTCCGGCCTACCCGGTGATCGCCGCCCAGATCGTCGCGCGCACCGGGGTCATCCGCGGCCGCTGCATCGACTCGGTTGCGGCGGCGGCCTCCTGGGCGCCGCCCTGGCCAACATCACCGAACTCTACATGCACTTCTTCGACCAGTCGGAGGATATGCTCGCCATCGCCGCAAGTACCATCGCCGAATGCGGCCTCGAAGACCGGGCCGCGACCCTGCACGGCGACGTGGCGCACATTCCGTTGCCCGACGATTCCGTCGATCTCGCCGTCAGCCGCGGCTCGGTGTTCTTCTGGGAGGATCTGCCCCGGGCCTTTGCCGAAATCCGCCGGGTACTGGCCTCCGGCGGCTGGGGCTACATCGGCGGCGGCTTCGGCTCCGCAAAGATCAAGGCGGAAATCGAACGGAAGATGCGGGCCCGGTCCGCCCGGGAAGGCGGCGACTTCAGGGGCCACGTACACCGCAACCTGGCGCCGGAAACCCGCGAGTGATTCGCCCGCGCCCTGGAAGCGGCGGGCATCGAGGATTTCTTCATGATCCACGACGACGACATCGGCCTCTGAGTGGTACTGCGAACATGAATCATACACCGTACTGCGACATCTGCGAGCGGCGCTGCCGGCTGGAGGAAGGCCGTACCGGCGCCTGCGGGCTCTACGAACGGCGAAACGGGAATATCGTCGAGCGGTTTCCGGACCGCTACCTGGTCACCTGCCCCATCGCCGTCGAGACCATGCCGATCCTCCATTTCCGGCCCGGCATGAAATGTCTCCAGGTCACCACCACGGGCTGCAATTTCAACTGTCCCGGCTGCATCTCCACCATCCTGGTGCATGAGCTGGATCCCGACGGCGGGGCGCTGAAAACCATTTCCGTCAGCCAGGTGGCGGACATGGCGGAGGAACAGGGCTGCGCGGCCATCGTCTTCCTGATGAACGACCCGCTGGCGGCCATGCCCCGATTTTTGCGGCTTGCCGCCGAGGCACGCGCTCGGGGCCTACTGGTGGGGTGCTCCAGCAATGCCTATTTCACCCCCACCGCCCTGGCCCGGCTCATCCCCTGCCTGGACTTCATCAACATCGGCATGAAAGGCTTTACCGACGCCGCCTATCGCGCCTGCGGCGCGCCGGAAATCGCGCCGGTGCTGCGCAACCTCGACGACCTCCATGCTGCCGGGGTCCACGTGGAGGTTTCCTGCATCCTGACCCGCGACAACGCCGATGAACTGCGCGATCTGGCCCGCCACCTCGCCGCCCGATCAGCGGACATCCCGTTGTAGGTGATGCGGTTCCTGCCCTTCGAGGACGCGCCCATCGACCGTGAACCCACCATCCGCGAGGCGGAGATCTTCTGCCGCTCCATCGACGGCATCCTCAACCACGTCTATCTGTTCAATTCTCCCGGCAGCGAACGGCTGCACACCCGCTGCCCCGGCTGCGGCGAAATCGTTCTGCGGCACGAGTTCTTCGGCCCCATGGGGGCCAAGTATCTACCGCCGGAAGCGGAAGCCACGGGGGGCGGAAAAACGTTCCGACCGGCCGCCCCTCCTTCCGTCAACCGCTGCCCGACCTGCACCCGCCCCCTGGCCGTCGTCGGCCCGGTGGCAACGGCAACCTTCATCGAAGCGGATTTCCATGGCGGTTATCCCCTTACCCGGGCGCTGGATATCGTCGCCGCCATGCTCATCGCCATGGGAGTGACCCGGCGGACAACGGTGGCCCGCGCCTGGGAGGATCTGCTGGGAGAGGAAAACGGCCTGCAACGACTGCACCACGCGACCCAGGGACCACGGCGCCACATCGAAGCCCTGCGGCGCATCGGCGGCCGGGCCGGGGTCACCGACCGCGCCGGGGAACTCGCCGATTTCCTCGTCGAACGGCTGGACCGGCTGGAAACCGCCCTGGCCCCGGTGACCCGACGACCGCGGGTTTACTACGCCATGGGCACACCGCTCTTTCACCTCAGCGGCGGGCGGCTGGAAAACCGGCTGGCGGAGTATGCCGGCGGTATCAGCGTGAATCGCGAACTGCCTCCGGGCGGTCGCCCCGGGCATAATCTGACCGCCGCCCGACTGGCGGAACTGAACCCCGACATCATCGTCATTTCCGCTTTCCTCACCAACCGGGTGGAGGATTTTCATGCCGATTGTCTGCGCCTCGGCCTGGGGGAGGTCAACGCCGTGCGCTTCCACCGCATCCACACCTATCCCGCCCCCGGCTGGGATTTCGGCAGCCCGCGCTGGATTCTCGGCCTCATGCATCTGGCACGGATCTTCCATCCCGAGCACTGCGCGGTGGACATCATGACCGAAGCACGGAAGTTTTACCGACGCTTCTACGGCAGCGAATTTTCCCTGCCGCGGATCAACCGCTCCTTCGCCAAGCCGGCGGATTCGTGGCGCTGGGAGGAGGATGACGGCATTCTCCCTGTCCGCGGCCTTCCGGCAGGGGGATATACACCTGTTTAGCCACGCCGGTATTCCATCACCGGCAATGCATTTCACGTCGATTACGGCCCGACATGCCGGCAACGGCGCCGGAACTGATGGCTTCCATCCACAAAACCCCTTGACTTCCTCCCGCCATTCGGGATATGTGCGCGCAAAAGACACCTTCGAGTGGCGCCCAGCGCCGCAATAGGGAAGACGGTGCGAATCCGTCACGGGCCCGCCGCCGTAACCGGGGACGAACGCCGCAATACAAACCACTGTCCATGCACGGACGGGAAGGCGCGGCGCGTAGAACGATCCGGAAGTCGGAAGACCTGCTCGAAGCATACGCATTTTTCTGGTTTACCGGCCGCGCGGTACCGGCAGCGGAAACCGACGTTGGCGGATAAAAAACGGTATCCCCGACCTGCCGGAGAACACGGCGGATCGGGGTTTTTTTATGCCCGCTTCGAAGCCGCCCAGCCGGTTCAGCGCGCGGCATGACAGGCACGCTTCATGCGTTTTATGCAACCAAGCAACTGGCTTCAGGAGATGCATCATGTTCCCCCTTGCGGGTACCCTTCTCATCCTTGCGATAACGATCATCGCCGGTGCCATCCTGCTGCGTCCGGCCGCATGCCGCGCTCACGGGCGCGGTGACGGAGACCATCATGCCCACGGGCACGGCCACGGACACGGTCGCGGCGCACCACCGGATCGCGACGGCATCCTGCTGGTGGCCTTCGGCACCAGCATCCCGCAAGCCCGGGCGGCACTGGACAATATCGAGCGCCGCGCCCGTGAGCGGTTTCCGGAAACCGACATCCGCTGGGCCTGGACCTCGTCGATGATCCGCCGGAAACTCGCCCGCCGGGGGGAGGTTATCGATTCGCCGCTCATCGCCCTGGCGAAGATGAAGGAAGAAGGTTTCACCCGGGTGGCGGTACAGTCACTGCACACCATCCCCGGGGTCGAATTTCACCAGCTTCGGGAAACCGTCGACATCTTCCGCCGCGGGCACCACGCCTTCGGGCATATTTCCCTAGGGCCCCCGTTGCTCGCCTCACATGCCGACCTGGAGCGGGCGGTGGACGGCGTCATCGCCGCCATTCCGCCGGAGCGGCGGGTGGACGAAGCGGTGGTTCTCATGGGTCACGGCAGTGAAAGACACGCCGCCGACCTGCTCTACCGCGCCGCCGCGGCGGCGTTTGCCGAGCGCGACCCCCTCGTCCTGCTGGGTTCGGTGGAAGGCCATCCCGACCTTGACGAGATTCTCGCTCGCTGCCGCGAACGGCAGATACGAAAAGCCTGGCTGCTGCCCTTCATGTCGGTAGCCGGCGATCACGCCAGAAACGATCTGGCCGGCGACGATGATGATTCGTGGAAGTCGGTACTCGCCCGTCACGGCATCGAATCCATCCCCATGCTCCGGGGTACCGCCGAAAATGACCGCCTGGTGGACATCTGGCTCGATCACCTGCAGGCCGCACGGGAGCGTATTTCATGAATGAAGCGAATCCGATCAGCACCGTGACCGGCGATGACAGCCCGGCTTTGACGGCAACGAATACTGCCCCGAAGCCGGCCGCTTCCGATGCCGCCCGGAATTCGATCGGCGCAGGCAAAACCACGTCCGGCATCCTCTACGGCGTCGGCGTCGGTCCCGGCGATCCCGGACTCCTGACCCTGAAGGCGGCGGCGATACTGCGGGCAGCGGACATCATCTTCGATATCGTCGGGCCGCAGTCGACCCTCAGCGTCTCCGCCCGGGTGGTGGACACGGTCGATAACCGGCGCGGCCGGCGCGAAAACCTGCTCTTCTCCATGTCCACCGACCCGGCGGTACGGGCCGAATACGTGGAAAAGGCGGCACTGCGCGTGGCGGAGGTGCTGCGGCAGGGGTTGACCGCCGCCGTGGCCACCATCGGCGACCCGCTGATCTACAGCACCTTCGGCTACCTGCGACGGGCGGTGCTCGAGCTGCTGCCCGGCGTCCGGGTCGAGATCGTCCCCGGCATCACCTCCTTCCAGGCGGCCGCCGCCACCCGCGGCACCGCCCTGGTGGAGGACCGTGAGGTTTTGACCGTCATCCCGGCCTGGGATCGGGAGGCGAATGACCACCAGGTGCTGGAGCACGCCGACACCGCGGTGCTGCTGAAGACCTACCGTTCGCGGGAAGCGGCACTGAAGGCGTTAGACCGCCACATGCCGGAAGCCAGGCTGCTCTACGCCGCCCGCCTCGGCCTGCCAGGGGAAACCGTCGCCGACGACCGGGAAACCATTGACCGGCTGCCGCCGGAATACCTTTCGCTGCTGGTGGCGCGCCGCCGGTGGCGGCGGTAGCGATCATGTACGTCATTGGCAACCAAAACATGCTCACCAGAGATTGAGACTCCACGGGCAAGCCCCGGGGCATTCTGTAAAGGCTTTCGGGAGGACATCCCAATGAAACCACCGGCATCGGTCAATAAGCACCCCGACCCTACAGCGGAAACTCTGCCTGCAGCGGGACTTTCACCTCTCGGGCATTTGTTCCGCTTCTTCGCCGCATGGTTCGGCCTGACCGGCCTGTATGCCGCTTTCACGACATGCCCGTTCTGTGGCCGGCAGGGGTGTCCGGTCGGCATCGCGTCGGCAGGCACGATGGGGGCCTTCCTGGCGCTGTGCGTCCAGGACTGGAAACGCTTCATCAGCTACCTTCGCCGGCGGCTCGGCAAAACCATCTGACAACTGCGGATAACAGGAAAATACCGATGAGAATAGCATGGCACCTGAGCGGCGCCGAGATCGAAGCGGAGAGTTTCCGGTGCATCGAAACAGAGATGCCGAAGCACGATTTTTCTCCCGCCGAGTGGCGAGTGGCCCGGCGACTGATTCACGCCAGTGCCGATTTCGGCCTCGCGGAGAGTCTGGCCTTCGCCCATGACCCCATCGCCGCCGGGCACGAGGCGCTGCGGGAGCGGGCGCCGATCTACTGCGACGCCAACATGATCAGGAGCGGCATCTCGGTGCCGCGGCTCCGGCGCTTCAATCCGGACTGGAGCCGGGACGATATCCATTGTTACATCGCCGATGAAGATATCGCCCGAAGGGCGGCGGAAAACGGCACCACCCGGGCGCTGGCGGCGGTGGAGAAAGGCCGGAAGGTGATCGACGGCGGCATCGTCCTCATCGGCAACGCCCCCCTGGCGCTGGCCGGCATCTGCCGGCTGACGGCGGCACGTGAGCTGCGGCCGCGGCTGATCATCGGCATGCCGGTGGGATTCGTCAATGTCGTCGAATCCAAGGAACTGCTGCGCCGGCTCGACATTCCGCAGATCGTCGTCACCGGCCGCCGCGGCGGCAGCCCGCTGGCGGTGGCGGCGCTGCACGGACTGATGGAAAGCGCCCCGGAGTGCGCCTGACGACGGCTTCGTAGACAGCTTACGGATAATTTCCACGGCATGGGCCTTACGGAATGGCAACGAATCCTCGTGCCTGGGACAATAACAAAGAATGACGGACAGAGGTGAAAAACGGCTGCGCACCGGCTTCAGCACCGGCGCCTGCGCCGCCGCCGGGGCGGTGGCCGCCTGGCTCGCGCTCTACGGCCGGCCGCCGAAGGATGCGGTGACCCTGCGCTTTCCCGACGGCACCGAGCGCCCGGTACCGCTGGACGGGGTGGAGACCGACGGCGAGACGGCGACAGCACGCATCATCAAGGACGGCGGCGACGACATCGACATCACCGACGGCGCGATGATCCGGGTCCATCTCGCCCCCGTCGCGCCGGAAGACACGGAAATCGCCGCGAAAACCGATGACGCCGATTTCATCGAACCGTGCGGCAAAGCCCGGCTCATCATCCGCGGCGGTGACGGTGTCGGCCGCGTCACCCGTGCGGGCCTCGACGTACCGCCGGGGAAGTGGGCCGTCAACCCGGAACCCCGACGGATGATTATCGACAATCTCGCCTGCGTCGGCTTCGGCCGCGAACCTGGCTGCCGGCGGCTGATCATCAGCGTTGACCGGGGCGAGCGACTGGCGCAAAAAACCCTCAACCCGGTCCTCGGCATCGAGGGCGGCATATCCATTCTCGGCACCTCGGGGCTGGTGATCCCCTGCTCCAACGCCGCCTACCTGGCAACTATTACCGTGCTGCTGCGCGGCGCCGCGGCGATGGACCTCGACCGGGTGGCACTGGTCACCGGCGGCCGCACCCACCGGTGGACGAAGGCGCAGCACGGCGATCTGCCCGAGGCGGCCATCATCCGCATCGGCGACTTCATCCACGAGGCCGTCGCCGGCTGCCGGGAACATGGTTTCCGCCGGGTGACGGTGGGCTGCATGGCGGGCAAACTGGCGAAATACGCGCTCGGCATCCGTTACACCCACGCCCACCGGACGGCGCTTTCGCTCGCCGACCTCGCCGCTCTGCTGGATGAATCCGGCCTGCCGCCGGCGGTCACCGCGCCGGCCGCCCACTGCCGCTCGGTGCGTGAATATCTCGGCACCCTGGATGCCGCCGACCGCGGCGCGGTGATCCGGGAACTGCACCGGGAAGCGATGAAAACCTTCGCCGCCTGGGCGCCGGAAATCGATTTCGAACTGCTGGTATTCAGCCCCGGAGGAGAACAGCTCGCATGACCATGGAACAGGAACCGGCCAAAACCCTGCCGCTGATGCTGCTGGTCGACGGCCGCGCATGCCTCGTCGTCGGTGGCGGTGCGGTGGCGGCCCGCAAGGTGGACAGCCTGCTGGCCGCCGGCGCCCGGGTCACGGTGGTGAGCCCGGAGATCGGCGCCGCGCTGGAATCCCCGGCGGCAGCGGGAACGATCACCTGGCGGCGTCGCCCCTTCCGGCCGGATGATGTCGACGGGCAGCATCTTGTCTGGGCCGCCACCGACAATCCGGCGGTAAACCGCGCCGTGGGCGGTGCCTGCCGGGAACGCGGCATTCTTTGGGGAGCGGTGGACGACAACTGGTCCGCGGGCGATTTCATCAGTCCGGCGGTGAGCCGCCTGGAAGATGGTGTGATCATCGCGGTCGCCACCGGCGGCCGCTCATGCGAGCAGGCCCGCGATCTCAAAAACCGCCTGGCGCAGGTACTCCGGGCAGCGGCACTGAAGCATGAAGAAGATGAAACCGGCACCAAGCGATAATATCGAAGAACAGGAAACCGGAATGTCCGATTGCATCCCCAGCACCTCCGCTCCGTCTCCGCCGGTCATCGCCGTCGATCCGGCGCTGGAAACCGCGCCCGACGGCGGCCCCGGTACGCTCCCGGCGGCAATCAGCGGCTTCCTGGCGGCCGTCGGGGAACTGCTGCCCGGCAGCAGCCGGCTGACGATGTCGGAGGCAGCATCAGCGGCAAAGACATCGGGAACGATGGCGGCCGGCGAGACCGTTTCCGGCATGTTCGCCGATCCCGCCGGGACAATTCGCGCCGGCATGGTCGACGGCGTCATTCTCCCGCCCGATGCAACGCCGCCGGACGATCCGGTGCTGGACTGGTTCATCCTGCCGCGGGCCGCGGACGAAAACGCGGCCGCCGCGGCCACGATCCTCTTCCGCCGCAGGCACCCGGTTTTCACCGCCCTGCGCGGGCTCTATGCCAAGCCGGTCTTTTTTGTCGGTGCCGGCACCGGCGACGACGCCTGCACCATCGCCGGTGTCCGTCGGCTCGAACACTGCGACGTCTGTCTCCACGACGCCCTCATCGATCCCGATATCCTCAGTTTCGTGCGCCCCGGCGCCCGGCTGGTGGATGTCGGCAAACTGTGCGGCAAGCACAGCTACTCCCAGGAGATTATCACCCGGCTCATCGTCGACGAGGCCCGCCGCAGCGTTCGCGTAGTCCGCCTCAAGGGCGGCGATCCGGGCATCTTCGGGCGCCTGGCGGAGGAGGTCGAAGGCTTGGAAGAGCTGCGCCTGTCCTACCGCATCATCCCCGGCGTCAGCAGTCTCAATGCCGCCACCACCGGCACCGGCATCCTGCTCACCCGCCGGGGCACGAACCGCGGTTTCTGCGTCATGACGCCGCGGCGCCGCGGCGGCGGCACCGGCGCCGTCGGCGCCGACGAACGCGGCCGCCAGCCGGTGGCCTTCTTCATGGCCGCGCGGCTGGTGGGGCAACTGGCGGAGGAACTGCTGGCCGACGGCTGGCCGACGGAAACCCCTGGGGCCATCGTCTACCATGCCGGCTCCGACCGGGAACGAATCGTCTCCGGCACCCTGGAAAGCTTCCGGCGGGAGGAGAATGTACCCAAACACACCCATGCCGGGCTGGTGCTCGTCGGCCTCGATGCCGTCCGGCGCCATGTCGGCGCCTGGGGCCTGCTGGGAGGTCAACGCATCTGGCTGCCCGGGGCCGATCATGCGCGCCGCGGGATATTCGCCGACCGCGTCACCGACTTCGGCGGCCGGGCACTGGAAAAGCCCCTCGCCCGCCTCGTGCCGGCAGGATGCGGAAGAGACACCCGGGGGGTCATGAAAGCGGCGGCGGCAACTAAAGCAGCAGCGGAAACCACGGCGGATGCAGCAGCGGGAGTAACGACGGTGGCACCGACTGAGGCACCGACTGAGGCACCGACGGAAACGATGCCGGAAGTGACAACGGAACCGGCAAAGGCACCGGCAAGCACCATGCTGACGGCCAACCGGCAACGGGAGGAAATACCCCGGCGCGAACCGCCGGAATTCGACCTGGTGATCTTCGACGATCCCGCCGATGTGGAAGCGGCGGTCCGGCGGTGGTCCGCCGGGCTGCTGGCGGATCGCAGCGTTGCTGCCATCGGCCGGGAAGTTGCCGCCGGGCTCGCCGCCGCCGGCGTCGAACCGGCTTTCGCGTTTGACAGCACGACCGACCCGGCCGCGGTCGTCGACGCCATCGCCCGTCATTTTCTGCCGGCTGTTGTCGCGCGGCACCGGCAACCCTGATTACGGTTCAACCATGTTTGAACCGTGCAGCGGGAAAAATGGGGTCAGAGTAAAATTAAAAAAATTGGGATTCCGGTTAAATTAGCGAAATTTATTTTACTCTGACCCCATTTTCTGATTTTCTGCATTTTTCCACAAACAGATTTTTCAGCATTCTGACGTGAAAAAGACCCGGGCAATCCCCATGAGTACACCCTCACCATACGCTCACGACCACGCTTTTGCGCCCGCCGCCGGACACCTCACCGTCATCGGCTGCGGCCTCGGTCCGGACGACCTTACCCCGCGCCACCGGGCGGCAGCGGCTGAAGCCGACATCATCGCCGGCGGCCGGCGGCTGCTGGCATGGTTTCCGGCCTGCAACGGCACCCGCATGGTCATCGACCGGCACATCGAAGAACTGGTGGCGGAACTCGTTGCCGCAGTGGAAAACGGCCGCCGGGTCGCCGTGCCGGCTTCCGGCGACGGCCTCTTCTTCGGCATCGCCCGGCGCTTTACCGCCGCGTTGCCGCCGGAGTCGATAACCATTCTGCCCAACGTCAGCGCCGCCCAGGCGGCCTGCGCCCGGCTCGGCCTCCCGTGGGAAGCAGGCCGCTTCTTCAGCCTCCACGGCCGCGACAACCATTCCCTGCCGTGGGGCGAGATCCTGCGCGCCGGCCCGGCGGTGATCTTCGGCGATCCCCGGCACCCGGCAGCAGCCATTGCGCCGAAGCTTGCCGCCGCGTATCCCCAGGCGGCCGGACGACGGGCGGCGGTCATGGAAAATCTCGGCGGTCCGGACGAAACGATCCGCACCGGCACCCTGGCGGAGCTGGGACAACTGGAATGCGGCGGGCTCTCCCTGCTCCTTGTCCGCCCGCCGGCCAACAACGGCCCGGTGGACAGTCCGCCCCTCGCCCTCGGCCGGGAAACGGATGTCTACGCCCACCAGCGCGGGCTCATCACCAACCCGGAGATCCGCGCCGCGGTACTCGCCAAGCTGCGGCCGGGACCCGGAATCATGTGGGATCTCGGCGCCGGCAGCGGCTCGGTGGCGGTTGAGGTCTGCGGCCTCGATCCCCATATCGCCGCCTACGCGGTGGAACGGGAACCGGAGCGAACGGCGCAGATCCGCGCCAACGCCGACGCCGCCGGGGTTTCATCCCGGCTCACCGTGATCACCGGCGACATCATCGAAAATCTTGACACCCTGCCCGCGCCCCGGTCGATCTTCATCGGCGGCGGCGGCGACCGCATCGCCGACATTGCCCGCCGGGCCTTCGCGAAGCTGCGTCCCGGCGGCGTCATGGTGATCGTCGCGGTGCTGCTGGAAACCCGGGCGCGACTGCTGGAACTGCTGCCTGCAAACCGCCGCGAGCTGGTGGAGATTTCCGTGCGTCGCGCCGCCCCCGTCGCCGGCAGGACGATGTTCAAGCCCGACAACCCGGTGCTGATCGGCGTGTGGGAAAAAGAATTATTAATTACGGAACCGCAACCATCGGAGACACACCCATGCCCATCACACCCGGCCGGGTAACCTTTGCCGGCGCCGGTCCCGGCGCCGTCGATCTGCTCACTCTCCGCTGCCGCGACGCCATCGCCGCGGCGGATCTCATCATCTACGCCGGCTCCCTGGTAAACCCGGCAGTGCTCGCATTCGCCCGCCCGGACGGTGAGATTCTCGACAGCGCCGGCATGGTGCTGGACGATATCGTCGCCCGCCTCGTCGACGGGGCGCGGCAGGGGCGGCGCGTTCTGCGGCTGCACACCGGCGATCCGGCGCTCTACGGCGCCATCGCCGAGCAGATGGTGCGTCTGCGGCGTGAAGGCATCGATTACGAGGTCATCCCCGGAGTGACCGCGGCCTTCGCGGCGGCGGCGGCCCTGGGTGCCGAGCTCACGGTGCCGGGGCATTCCCAGACGCTCGTCGTCACCCGCGCCGCCGGACGTACGCCGGTACCCGACGGTCAGGAGCTGGAAGAGCTCGCCCGCCTCGGCGCTACCCTGGCGCTCTATCTCAGCGTCGCCCAGATCGGAACGGTGGTGCAACGGCTGCTGGCAACCCCCCGCTACCGGCCGGAAACCTCGGCGGCGGTGGTCTACCGCGCTTCGTGGCCGGACGAAAAGATCGTCCGCGGCACCCTGGCGGATATCGCCGACCGGGTGCAGGCGGCGGGCATTACCCGCCAGGCACTGATCCTTGTCGGCGACAGCCTCGCCGGCGAGGGCGACGATTCGCTGCTCTACGATCCGTCCTTCGCCCACGGCTACCGGGGGGCGGCAGGGGAAGGCGCCGGGACATCCGGCGAACATGACAACGGCATGGAACATCCCGGCCCGGTATCCGGTTCCGGGGCATCCCATAACCGGCTCGCCAACGCATCGACCACTCCCCCGGCGGCCGGCGGTCATGCCGCGGCCGATGCCGACGTCCGGAATCATGATGGCGACGACATCGAGACGTTCCCCATCGATCCCGCCGCTTTCTTTGCCGGCCGGGTCGCGGTTTACGCCCTCACCGCTCCCGGCGGGCGGCTGGCGCTGGAACTGGGGCGCCAACTCGGTGCCGACGTCTTCATTGCCGCCCGGCAGCGACAGGCGCTGGCGGCGGCCGGCCCCGCCTTCTTCCCCGCCGGGACCTTCGGCGACCTGGTGCGACACAACTGGACACACTACGACGGCCACCTGTTCATCATGGCCGCCGGCATCGTCGTGCGTCACATAGCTCCCCTGCTGGAGGACAAGACCCGCGATCCGGCGGTGGTGGTCGGTGACGAACGGGGCGGAAATTTCATCAGCCTCACCGGCGGGCATATCGCCGGCGCCAACCGCCTCACCCGGCGGGCGGCGGCAATCGCCGGCGGCAGGCCGGTCATTACCGCCGCCACCGACGTGGAGAATCTTTTCGCCTTCGACGATCTGGCCGCGCGCCAGGGGTGGCGCATCGACAACCGCGAGGCGATCAAAACCCTCAACAGCCTGCTGCTGGAACGCAAACGCATCGGCTTTCACGGCCCGCGGGACGTCTACGATCATTATTATGCCGCTCATGCCGGCGGTGCTGCGGACCGCAATCAGGATTTCGCTCCGGCGGTGCGGTGCATCGCTTCCGGTGAAGAAAACGTGGGGGATATCGCCGGGCTGGTGGTCGTCACAACTCCCGCGGCCGACGCATTGACGATCGAACACATTTCTCCCGATACGGACGGCCACGGCAGCACGTCCGCCATGAATACACCAGCCACGGTGAAATTCGCGCCCGGCAACTCCGGTGATTTTGCCGGCGCGGATACGGCAGATCCGATGCCTTTCCTTGTGCCGCCCGGCATCCCGGTACTGCGCTGTACCGCCCTGCCGCTGACGGCAGGAATCGGCTGCCGCCGCGGCACCCCGGCGGCGGAGATCGATACCGCCATCCGCGAAACGGCTGCACGTCTGCACCTCGATCCCGCCCGTATCACGCACCTGGCTTCCGTCGACCTCAAGGCGGACGAGCCGGGGCTGCGGGAAACCGCCGCCGTGAGCGGGCGGGAAACGATATTTTTCACCGCCGCAGAACTGGCCGCCATCCCCGTTCCCAATCCCTCGGCGCGGGTGCGCGAAGTCACCGGTACACCGTCGGTAGCCGAAGCGGCGGCGCTGAAGGCAGCCGGCCCCGGCAGTCGGCTGCTGGCGGTTAAAACCCGGCACGGCGCGGTCACCGTCGCCATCGCCGCCCCGGCGGCCGGACATCGGCGCACCGGTGATGCTCCGATTGAAACCGCGGCGCCATCGGCACACCGGCAGAAAGGTAATGTTCCGGCCACGACCGCGTCGGCGGCGCATGCACCGCGACACGGAGAAGATTACCCGGCCCTGGACGACGAAGCGGCAAAACGTAGCGGCGAGCGTGAGCCGGCATCCAGTCACGCCTCCCCGGATCCCGCCGGCCACCCCGCCGCCGGCTCCCTGGCGGTGGTGGGCATCGGCCCCGGCACGGCGCAGAATCTTACCGAACACGCCCGGCAAACCCTGCTCGACGCCGATCTCATCATCGGCTATCGCGCCTACTGCGACCAGCTCGCATGGCTTCCCGGCTCCCGCGAGGTACGGGCCTCTGGCATGCGCCGGGAGATCGAGCGCTGCGACGAGGCCATCGATGCGGCCCGGTCCGGCCGCCATGTCGCCCTGATCTCCTCCGGCGACGCCGGCATTTACGGCATGGCCGGCCTGGTTTATGAACGCCTCGGCCGCGTTCCCGACGCCGGCGGCCTGAAAGTGGAGGTGGTTCCGGGCATCACCGCCGCGACCCTGGCGGCGGCGGCGGTAGGCGCCCCGCTGATGAACGATTTCAGCGTCATCAGCCTCTCCGACCTACTGACGTCGCGGGAAATTATCCTCGACCGGATCGAACAGGCGGCACGGGCGGGGTTCGCCTGCGTTCTTTACAACCCCCGCAGCCGCTCCCGGCAGGAACTGTTCACCCGCGCCGGCGAGATCTTTCTGCGGCACCGCGGCCCGGACGTCCCGGCGGCGCTGGTGCGCCATGCCGGCCGGGCGGATGAATCCCGCTGGGTCGGGCCGCTTTCCGAGCTGCCCGAGGAGTGGGTGGACATGTTCACCGTGGTGATCATCGGCAGCCCGGAAACGGTCATCGAGCATGGCGTCATGATCTGCCGCCGCGGCTACCAGAAGAAGGCGGCATTCGCTCGTTTCGGCACCGAAAACACGGATGCGTCGACACCGGAGAGTTCGCCGCATGCATCGGCACCCACGCCGATAAAACCATTGACGGAAACCCTGACGGAAACCCTGACGGAAACGCTGACAAAGTCGTCGCCGGAGACCGGCCGATGAGCACCGCCTTCCACCGCCTCTGCCTCGCCGGCACCCATTCCGGCGCCGGCAAGACCACCCTCACCATCGGCATCGTCGCCGCCCTGCGGCGCCGCGGCCTCACGGTACAGCCGTTCAAGACTGGACCCGACTACATCGATGCCGGCTTCCACCGGCGGGCGGCGGCGCGGGAGCCGCACAATCTCGATCTGTGGATGATGGGGGAAGCGGCGGTGCGCCGCTGCTACGAACACGCCGCGGCGGCGGCCGACGCAGCGGTGGTCGAGGGAGTGATGGGACTCTTCGACGGCAGCGGGGCTGACGGTTCCGGCAGTACCGCCCACCTGGCTCGGGTGCTTGATCTCCCCGTCGTTCTGGTGGTGAACGCCAAGGCAATGGCCGGCTCCATCGCCGCTTTAGTCTACGGCTACGCCCGCTTCTGGCCGGATCTGGAGGTTATCGGCGTGATCGCCAACCGGGTTTCCGGCAGACATCACCGGGAGCTGCTGGCCGCGGCGCTGGAAAACGCCGGGCTGCCGCCGCTGCTGGGCTGTTTGCCCCCCGACCCCGCATGGACCCTGCCGGAGCGGCACCTGGGGCTGATTTCCGATACCGAATCAACGGTGGACGAGGAATGGCTTTCACCCCTTGCCGCCGCCGTCGAGAAACACATCGATCTCGACCGCCTGCTTGCCGCCGCCCGCGGCCGGCGACCGGTGCCATCAGCCGCCGATGCAGACAATACCGCGGGACCGACGGTACATCGCCCCGCTGCCCCCCTGCGGCTCGGGCTCGCCCGCGATGATGCCTTCCATTTTTATTACCGCGACAACCTCGACCGCCTGGCCGAAGCGGGGGTGGAAACCGTCTCCTTCTCACCCCTGGCCGACCAACGCCTGCCGGAGAATCTCGACGGCATCTATTTCGGCGGCGGCTTTCCCGAGATGTTCGCCGCCCGGCTGGCGGCCAATACGGCGCTGATCAAAGCACTGCACCGCTTCGCCGCATCCGGCCGAATGATCTACGCCGAATGCGGCGGCCTGATGTACCTCTGCCGCGCCCTCATCGACCGGGACGGCCGGCGCCACCCCATGGCCGCCATCCTGCCGGCGGAAACGGTGATGGAGAACCGTCTGCACCGCCTCGGCTACCGTGAGGCGACGCTGCTTGCCGACGGGCTCTTCGGTCCCGTCGGCACCGTCGTCCGCGGGCACGAATTCCACTGGTCGAGCATTGCCGGAGATACCGGCAGCACCGCCTTCTACGACCTCCGCCGCGCCGACGGTTCCCCCGCCGGCTGCGCCGGCATGCGGATAAAAAACGTCTGGGCCTCCTACCTCCACGTCCATTTCGCCTCGGCTCCCGGCGCCGCGCGGGCCTTCGCCCGCGCCCTGACGACAGAGCAATCATGAGGCGGTGCTGATCCTGCCACCGGTAGAGGTGATGCGGCCCGACCCGCGGCTGCGCCTCGGCCTGGCGGAACTGCCGTCGGCTGGTAAATCCGGCGACGCCTGAACCCAGCATCCCGATACGCCGAAAAAGTTTGTCGACAATACCCCCTTGACAACAAGGGAATAAAGCATTATTGTTTTGAACATAAGATCATAACCAACGGACAAGACCATGCCCAGACCACCGATACCGCGAACCATTCAGGAACCGCCCCGCTGCCGGCGCTTTCAGCCGGTGCCGTCGCCGCCGGGCGGCGGCGTGCCGCTCGCTCTGAGTCTCGAGGGCTGCGAGGCCCTGCGGCTGAGCGATTTGCTCGGCCTCGACCAGGAAACCGCGGCGCGGGAGATGGGCGTCTCACGACCTACCTACGGGCGAATTCTCACCGCCGCCCGGGGCGTTGTCGCCGAGGCGCTGGTCACCGGCCGGGAGCTGGAAATCAGCGGCGGAAACTACGTCGTCGGCCCTCGCGGCCGGCGGCACCGCGGCGGACCGGGCGGATGCGGCGGCGGTGGACGCGGCCGGCATGGCAGTGAAAGGAGGTGACAGGTATGCCTCGATTCGATGGCAGCGGCCCCATGGGCGCCGGCCCGATGACTGGACGGGGAATGGGCAATTGCCGGCCCGCCGGCAGATCGTTCCTCGGCGGCTGGAATTTCGGCTTCGGCCGCCAGCAGCCGGGATACGGCAACGCGCCCGGCGGTTACAGCCGCTTCGGTTTCGGGCGGTTCAACTTCGGCAGATTCGGTTTTGGCCGGTCTGGGGGCTCCGGTTTCAGCGGCTTCGGGCGCGGCCGGGGAGCCGGCGGACGCGGCGGCTGGAGCCGCTGGTAAACCGCCGGATGAATTTGCTCGTCCCGTAACCATGGCAAAAATGCGGCAAAAAGGGATGGCGCAGTAACAAGCTCCAGATGTGAGACGCGCAAAACCTGATGGCTGAGTCGTACGCAGCCGCACGTTGAACGATTCAGGTTGCAGCGCCTGTCTGCGTGCGGCACGTACCGGCAGGCAACGAAAAAGATGGAGTTGTTACGAAGCCGGCAAATTTACCTCACCTTCACAATCTTAGACAAGGAGATACGATCATGCCAGGATTCGATGGAACCGGACCGGCGGGCGGCGGCCCGATGACCGGCGGCGGCCGCGGCTACTGCGGCCAAGGCCGGGGGTATGGGTATGGCTACGGCATGGGATATGGACGCGGTATGGGCTACGGCGGCGGCTGGGGTCGCGGCCGGGGCTACGGCCGCGGCTATGCTCCCGGCGGCGCCTGGGGCGGCCCGGGATATTACCCGCCCGCGGCACCCACGCCGGATCAGGAACGCCAGGCGCTTAGCGCCGAGGCACAGAATCTCCGCCAGGCCCTGAGCGATATCGAGCGTCGGCTCGCGGAACTGGAAGGGCAGTCGGAGTAAGCCCGTCGACGTACATCAAGTCGGCGTAACCCGCAAACACGTATTCTGCAACCTGCCAACCGATCATTTATGCAGACCGGGC
This sequence comes from Candidatus Anaeroferrophillacea bacterium, assembly GCA_016933675.1. Taxonomy (GTDB): domain Bacteria; phylum Desulfobacterota; class Anaeroferrophillalia; order Anaeroferrophillales; family Anaeroferrophillaceae; genus JAFGAM01. The sequence goes on along the minus strand of JAFGAM010000124.1, from coordinate 4,020 downwards.
CGCTTTCACGCCACGATGCGGAAAGCGGCCCGCTTGCATCGGGGAACCGCCGCGATGTTTACCTATGAAGTGGCAGGACTCATGCAGGAACGCGGCGTGCTCGGTCGGCCCGAAAGAACGAAGATGATACAGAAGTACGGGATGGGGGAGAGGAAAAAAGTATGACGACACCACGCGAAGGTGAGCGGCACCCCAATGAACCTCAACAGGAGGAAAAAAACGGCGCGAAATCGAAGTTGCCGCGGTGCGCCCGGTGCACCGTGCACCGCTGCCGTGAAGGCATCGACTGCTTCGGGGTCAGCGATGAAACCCTGCCGGCCTACGACGAGACCGACCGGAAGCTGCACCGGGCGGCAACGGCCATCGAGGGACGCCACTACTGCAAGGAACCGCGGCTGCGGGAGCTGATCCTCTTCGCCCGGGAGATGGAGGTAAAAACCATCGGCATCGCTTTCTGCATCGGCCTCGCCGAGGAAGCCGGCACCATTGACGCCATCCTGCGGCAGGAATTCGAGGTCGCCTCGATATGCTGCAAGTGCGGCGCGGTGGACAAGCGCCTGCTCGAACTCGAGCAGATCGACCCCGCCCGCACCGAGTACATGTGCAACCCGGCGATCCAGGCAGCAATGCTAAACCGCGCCGGCACCGAATTGAACGTCATCTGTGGTCTGTGCGTCGGTCACGACGCCATCTTCACCCGCCATTCGGCGGCGCCGGTCACCACCCTCATCGCCAAGGACCGGGTACTGGCCCACAATCCCGCCGGAGCGCTGTACTGCCAGTACATTCGCCGCACCTTTACCTGAATTTGGCGCCGCTTGACCGGGGCACAGCGCGCCGTGCCCGTTTGGGTTTGCGACTGGCCGCCTGTTGCCGCCGATGGACGCCGCCAGCCCCGGCCGGACCTGAACCGGCAACACCAGCACCGTGCCGGGAATGGGGACGGCTGAGGGGGCGTCATTACTGATACGAAGACATGGCCGCAACCACGTCCTTCATCGTGCGACAGGCGCAGCTACAAGGAAAAATTATCGGCTCAAAAATTCAACTCCCGGCGAAGGCGCAGAAACACCGGGAACCGGGGCAGGCCGGATTCGTAGGTCCCGTAATACTTGTAGGTAATGGTCGCCCCGACGGGCGGCGGGTTCTCCCGTTCATCATCGCTGAAGCCGGTGCCGATTTTGAAGCGGACACCATCGGTACGCTCGACCAGCAGGGCACCCAGCCGGTCCCGGTTGCGTCCCTCACCCGGCAGATGGGCCACCACCCGTGCTTCATCATCGAAAAAGCTTTTCACCTTGAGGATGTCGGGGCGGCGGCCGGCGACATACAGGGCATCCGGTTGGCGGACAATGAGTCCTTCACCGCCAAGCGCTTCGATCCGGTGCAGCTCCGCCGCCAGAGCGGCGTGGTCGGCGACCGGTTTCTGTTCGATGACGAACGCACAGGAACTCGGATGGTCGGCAAACCAGCGCTGTGCCAGAGCGATGCGCTCACGAAACGGACCGGAGGCAGCAGGCACATCGAAGATGCCGAATTTCAGCGTCAACCAGCGCTCATCCCCCGGTTCCTTCATGACGACGCTCTGCACCTGCTCGAAGCCGCCGCGCCCGGCCCACAGTTCCCCTTCCAGCGGAAAAGGCGGCAGGTCGCGAGTGAACGCCGCCGGGGGAGAAAACGCGCGGCCCTGCCTCGACCGAAGCCGTTCGCCATCCCAGTAGCCCCTGACCCCGTCCAGCTTTTCACTCATCCACCACCCACTGACATCGACCTGCCGGGAGTAGACCTGCGGCAGCATGAGTTCCATCGCCGGCGCCGGCGATGGAAACAAGCCGGAAACCAAGCCGACCAGCAGAACAATCAGGCACAACACAACCGGTTTTTTTCTCATCGTCACCCTTGAGCTCGAATATGAATAAAACCATATACATACAGATGCTTCTTGTCAAGGCCTAAAAAGTGCAGGAACCGGCGGTCCCGTCTGTACCTTGGCCGTGACCGTGGCAAATGCTCAAGAAAAACACCGCGTCGGCCGATAGCAAGGAAATATTCGGCAACGCAAACCAGCTGCAGGAGCATACCTCATGGGCCACAACAACCTGGTCTTCCTGGAAAATCTGGAATGGTTCGACGATACCGGCAAGGAGCTGGTACACCGGCTGCCGGAGCAGGGTTCCGGGGAAATCAAGTGGGGCGCCCAACTGACCGTACGCGACAGCCAGGTCGGGGTGTTTTTCTATCAGGGCAAGGCGGTCGAAGCCTTCGGCCCCGGGCGCCACACCCTGAAAACTGGCAACATCCCCATCCTGACCAAAATCGCCAGTCTCCCCTGGGCGCTGAACAGCCCGTTGCGGGCGGAGATGTATTTCGTCAACATGAAGGTCTTCGCCAATCTTAAATGGGGCACCCGCGACCCGGTGGCCTTCAAGGACAATGAACTGGGCCTGATCCGACTGCGGGCGTTCGGGGTTTTCAACCTGCAGGTGGTGCAGCCGGTGCTGTTTATCAATCGCCTGGTGGGCACCCAGGGAATCTTCACCACCACGGAGGTCGAAGAGTATCTCAACCGGGTCATCGTCTCGCGCTTCAACGATTTCATGGGGGAAACCATCGACTCCATCCTCAACCTGCCGGCACGGTACGACGAACTCGCCGCCGGGTTGTCCGGCCGCCTGCAGAAGGACTTCGCCCGCTTCGGCCTGGGGCTGAACCACCTGTACCTGAATTCGATCACGCCGCCCCCCGAGGTACAGCAGGCCATCGATGACAAAAGCCGCCTGCATGTCTTCGATGATATGAACAAGCTCATGCAGATGAAGGCCGCCATGGCGATGGAACAGGCAGCCAAAGGAGAAACCAGCGGCGCCGGCATGGGCGCCGGCATGGGACTGATGATGCCGGCCATGCTGGCCCAGTACTTTACCGGCGCCGCGGCAGGAGGGACGGTTACCCCAAGCGGAGGTACGGCAACCGCGGCGGGAGGAACGGCGGCACCGGCAACAACATCACCCGCACCGGCCGGGGAAATGCCGCTGGTCCTTTGTCAGGAATGCCACCAGCCCATTCCCCGCGATGCCAGGTTCTGCCCGGCATGCGGTCACCAGCAACTGGTTTTCAATCAGTGCGCCAACTGCGGTAAAAACCTGACCCCCGGCGCCCGGTTCTGCCCGCGCTGCGGCCACCCCGTCGCCGATAAGCCCCGGCCGATCGTCTGCGGCCACTGCGGCGCGGAAAACCTGTGTGATGCCCGTTTCTGCAACCGTTGCGGGGAGCAGTTGTGACCCGTTTCGTCATCGATCACCAGTGCCCCCAATGCGGCGCCCCGGCGGCACTGGACGAGACCGACCGCTTCTTCCGCTGCGAGTATTGCCGGGTGGCATCGCTGCTCACGGTGGCGGACCACTTCCGCTACGTCCTGCCCCATCACGCCCCGTCCGGCAAGGAGTTGATCTACGTCCCGTACTGGCGTTTGAAAGGCATGCTCTTTTCCTGCCTGGAACAAACCGTCGCCGGACGCTTCATCGATACCAGCATCCAGGCGGTACCAACATCAAGCCTGCCGATGTCCGTCGGCTTCCGCTGCCAGACCCAGAAGCTGCACTTTGCCGTAACCCGGACCGACGGCGTCTTTCTCAAGGGGGAAACCGGCCGGTCACACTTCCTGAATCTGGTCACCGAACGGTTCAGCGGCGGACTGCGCCGGCCGATTCTGCACCAGGCATACATCGGCGAAACCGTGAGCCAGATTTACGCCCCGTTCTATCTCGACGGCAAAATGCACGATGCCATCCTCAACACCCCGCTGGCCGCCGGCGATCCGGAAGCCCTGGAACCGGTACTCAACCGACACGAAAAACCGGACTGGCCGCTGACCTTCCTGGCGACCCTGTGTCCCCACTGCGGCTGGGATCTGGAGGGCGACCGCAGTTCACTGGTTCTCTCCTGCGGTAACTGCCGTACCGCCTGGTGGGCGCCCGAGAAGCGCCTGGAGCAACTGGCGGTTGCCCACGTCCCGCCCCG
>JAFGAM010000123.1 GCA_016933675.1 Candidatus Anaeroferrophillacea bacterium | reverse complement strand
GATCGTGAACCATGAAAGTTGTCGCGGCGGTCAGGAGCAGGAGCGATGCCACCGCACCGTCATGACTGCCGAGCAGAAACATGGTGAACAGCGGGAAGGAATAAAGCCACATGAAGCCGGTGCCGTTGACGCCGCCGGTGACGAAGAAGAAGGTAAAGAGGATGTACATCGCCGAGACGCCGAGATAACCGCAGAGGATGTAGTTTCCGGTTCTCCGGAGCATCAGCAGGGTGACGCCGAGAGCCAGGAAGGTGCCGAAGTCGAACGCGGTTATCAGCAGCCGGCCCTGACGCAGGGTGATGAACCCGTATACGGACAGGTAGACCATGCCCACCAGGGCCATGCCGTGCATCAGCATGACCTTGCGTACCACCTCGTGGTCGGCATTCCGGTAGATATCGCTGACAAACAATTTTTTGAGATGCAGATAGAGGGTGGTGAAGGGATCGGCCATGAATGATCCTCTGTCAGGACGAACGCGCTATGGGCACGTGGTGGCGACATGCGACCATGGTTGCGACAGGATCGGCGACGGCCATAATCGTACTGCGCGTTCAATACCACCTGGTTATTGAGGAATATTCGGATAAGGCGTGGATTTCTTGAATGCTAAACTGGGAATGTCCGAGAAAGTTTTTGCCGCATGGTTCCGGTACTTGTTCCGGGGATTTTCACGGATCGATGAGCAGGGGTGGGCCGTTCGCGGTGTCGGGAAAGCGCTCCGCCAGGGATTTGATAACATCGAGACGGGTGAAGAATGCTTTCGTGACTTCGGGGTCGAAATGGGTGCCGGAATTGTTCTTGATTTCCGTCAACACCCGGTCTTCCTTCCAGATCTCCTTGTAGCAGCGCGGTGATGTCAGGGCATCATAAACATCGGCCAGGGCGACAATCCGCCCCGAGAGGGGAATCTGTTCTCCTTTCAAGCCACGGTTGGCGGCCTTCATGGAGAAGAATCCGGGCTGTCGGACGATATCTCCGGGGTACCCGGACCCATCCCATTTTTCATGATGGGTCAGGGCTACTTCGGCGGCCATTGTCTCGAATTCGGATTGCGGCTGGTGAAATATCCTTGCCCCCAGAATGGCGTGCATCTTCATGATTTCGTATTCGTCCGCCGTCAGCCGGGCCGGTTTTTTCAGGATCAGATCACTGATGCCGATTTTGCCCACATCATGGAGCATGGCCGCGATGCGGAGCAGGTCTTTCTGCTTTTCGATTTCCTCCCGGGGCCGTGAGCGGTTCCACGAATACTGTTCGTAAATTTCAACCGCGTAAGCCGCCACGCGGTTGATATGGGGCCCGGTTTCATTGGGGTCACGCATTTCGGCCATGCTGACCAGGCGCATGATCACGTTTCGCGTCAGTTGAGCTCTTTCTACGGCAAGGGCGGCCGAAACCGCGAAGAGATTCATCTGAGATTCATCGGCGGTGGTGAAGGGAATGATTTCGCCGGTTCCGGCGCGGGCATTGATAATCTGCATGACGCCGATAACCTTTGCCTGCTGGTTGGTTATCGCTACCGTCAGCATCGACGAGGTCTTGTAGGCTGATATCCGGTCGGGTTCGCCGTTGAAGTGATAAGGAAGTGAGTCATCCAGTTGGTGGACATCGGGGATATTCAGGCTCCGACCGTTGGCGGCCACATATCCGGCGATGGAGCGATCATCGATGGGCAGGGAAAAGGTAGTATATACCAGTTTCCTGTCCGGTCCCAGACGGTTCCGGAGGGTCTCGTTCTGGGTGTAGCGGATGTTCAGGACATTGTTTTCCACCAGATAGATGGAACCGGCGTCGGCATTGAAAAAGCGGCGTACATGGGTGAGGATTCTTTCGAGCAGGATATCGAGATCATTGACCTCGCCGATGTCCAGTATCGCCCGGGGGATGAGATCCGTTTGCACCATTCTACCTCCATCGCCTTCCTTATTGCCGACTATTTTTCTATAGCAATAATCTCCTTTTCTTCCTGGATGATAATGGCCTGCGCAATTTCTGTTGTCAAGCGGGATGACGATTTAATTTTTCAGGGGATGATCTTGGGGAATCCGGTCTGCCAAAAGAACGTAGCTGAATATTTCCGGTTGCTGATCATCCATTCCGCGCATCTGTAAACCGCCTTTCTCTTATAATATCAGGTTGTTAGAATATATCACAATAACATTTGCCACTCAATAGCAAAGTCGCTAAAGAAGGGCTTTTTCAACAGCCTGTTAAGAATAAAAATCTTGGCACCCATCTTGGCATCCAAGGCAAAAGACAAACAGGCACTTAACGGCAAAATGGCCGCTAAGTGCCTGTAATCATATGGTGCCCCCAGCGCGACTCGAACACGCGGCCTGCGGATTAGGAATCCGTCGCTCTATCCTCCTGAGCTATGGGGGCGAAGGTTTCCATGTATGCCTTTTTACTGGTTCTTTGTCAAGCCCGGGAAGTGCGGCAGACGGGGGGGTGCCGAGGGCACTTTTCCGGCTTGTGGTCAATTGCCGTGGTCGCCATCGAGGCTTATAGGGCCGTCGTCGTCGCCCCGCTAACGGGGGCGGCTGGTGATGCTGCCATGAACCGTTTTCCGACCTTCGGGTTAAACTTTACACATTGATTGGTCGATTACATGACAATGCTTGAACCGTGGCCGGATAGCGGGAGAAACAATGCCATGACTGGTTTTCGCCGGCGGAATGCCCGGTTGCCGATTCTGCTGCTGATATTGCTGGCGTTGCTGCTCGATCTGCCGCCGGCACACGCCGTTGATACCGCCGCCGAGCTGCTGGCCGAGGATCGGGAAATGCTGGGCCTGTTCTACGGCAGCACCGACCTGGCAACCAAGACCGCGCTGCCGCTGCGCGAGTCGCCGACGCCCGTCACCGTGATCACCCGGCGGGAGATGATCCAGATGGGCGCCCGTGACCTGCGGGATGTGCTTCGTCTGGTGCCCGGCTTCCACGTCACCTTCGAGTACAACGGCTACCCGGTGGTTGGCGGCCGCGGCACCCGCAACAACGGCTCCGAAAAGATCAAGTTCTATGTCGACGGTCACCCGGTGAACTCCCAGCTCATCGGCGGCGCGACCCATTTTTTTGCCGATATGCCGGTTGATTACATCGAGAAGCTGGAGGTGCTCCGCGGGCCCGGTTCGGCGCTGCATGGTTCAAGCGCCATGAGCGCGGTGGTCAATATCATCACCCGCAAGGCCGATCAGCGGGAGCGGGTCACCGTCACCGCCCGTGGCGGTGTCTTCGATAGTCAGCGCTACAATCTCGAGGTCAGCCGCACCTTCGGGGAGATTCACCTCTGGGGTGATGCCCATTACTACCGTACCAAGGGCGCCGACGTGATGGTGGATGAAGACATCCTGTCGCGCTCCCCGCGCAATGCCGACATCTCCCTGGCGCCGGGACATACCGCTGAGGATGTCGAGCGCAGCGACCTGCTGTTCGCCGCCGGCTGGGGTGACTGGTCGCTGGCCGGCCAGTATATCCATCACCAGGACGGCGGTTTCTTCAATCCCTCCCGTTCCCTGGCCGACCGCACCAGCCTCAAACGCGACTTCTTCTGGGCCGATCTCGGCTGGCGGAAACCACTGCTTGACGACAACCTGGATCTCAGTCTGCGGCTCCGTTACAACCGTCACGGAGTATGGAGCCTCATTGAAAGCCGGCCGCCGGGGTTCACCAACGCCGCGGGGATCGTCTATCCCGACGGCATGCTCGGTGAACAGCGGGTGGCGGTGCATGATTACGGGGCCGAACTGAAGGGGGACTGGTACGGAATCGCGGGACACATCATCACCGCCGGCATCGAACTCTCCTATGCCCGCACCGGTGACATCGAGTTCCATGCCAATTACGATCCGCTGCCATTGCCGAGGTTTACCGATGTCAGTGACACCTATAATTGGCTTTATGCCGGTGAACGGTTTTTCTATTCTCCCTACCTCCAGGATCAATGGCGGCTGACCGACCGACTGACCCTGTTTCTCGGCGCCCGCTATGATCATTACGACGATTTCGGCGGCCGTTTCACCCCCCACGTCGGCGCGGTTTTCCATCTGTCCGAGCGGTTGCGGCTCAAGGGCGGCTACAGCGAATCATTCCGTGCTCCGGCGCTGCGTGAACTCTACAAAAAACCCCAGGGGTCGCCGCTGGCAGGCAACCCCGAGCTCGATCCGGAGACGTCGCAGAATCTCGAGGCCACCCTGGAAGTGGAGTTCTGGCCCACGGTGGATCTGTCGTGGACCGTCTACCGGCAGCTTTACAAGGACATTATCCGCCATGCGGCGTATACGTACGGGGGGGAGCCGGATACCACCTTCACCAACGGTGACCGTGTCCGGGTGCTGGGCACCGAGCTGATGCTGCGCTATCGACCGGCCTGGCTCACCGGTACCGAATTGTTTGCCGCCGTGTCCTGCAGCGACAGCGAGGACGAGACCGGCAACGGCTGGGCCGGGCTGCCGAAGTGGCTCGTCACCGGCGGCATCAACGGTTCCTGGCGCGATGACCGGCTGCTGCTGAACCTTACCTGGCACTACAACGGGCCGGCACCGACCCTGCCCGGGGACACCCGCGGCGACCATTTCGACGATTTTTTGCTCACCACGGCGGCGGTGACCGTGAAACGGCCGTTCGCCCACTTTCCCGGTCTCGACCTCTTCGGCAATATTCACAACCTGTTCGACGTCAACTACTCCTATCCCTGCCTGTCCGGGGACCTGCCCGACTGCTATCAGCGGCCGGGGATCACGGTCGAAGCCGGTTTTGCCGTGGAGTTCTGATGCGTTGCCGCCGCCTTTTTTCCTTCGTTCCGTTGCTGCCGGCGGTACTGGCGTGCGGGTTCGTTGCCCTGGTGCCCCCGGCGCCGGCGGCGGCACCGCCGGTGGCCGTGGTTCTTTATCTCGCCGGGGCCGAGCCCCATGAAGAGCTGGTTGCCATTCTCGAACGCTCGCTGGACGGGGTTGCCGCGATTGTCCGCCGGCCGCTGGCGGAGGGTGGCACCGCGACGGTCGTCGATGAGATCCGTGCCGCCGGACCATGTCACCTGGTGGCGGCGGGCAACCTGGCGCTCAACGTCGCCCTGCAGGCAAAGCTGTCGGGCGGGGGAACGGCGGTATTCATCTCCGATCAGCAATTGCGGGATGCGGCCGCGACTGCCGGGGGCTGGCAGGTGTTCGGTTTCACCCCGACCGCCGCGGAACAGTTCTCCGTCCTGCGGTCGACGCTGCCCGGCCGCCGCCGTTTCGGCCTCATGCACCTGCCCGAGGATGCCGTGCGGGTGGCCGACTGCCGCCGTGCGGCGGCGCGGCACGGCATCGACCTGCAGTCCCTGGCGGTGGCGGATCAGCGGCGGGTGCTGCCAGCCATCGAACAGTTGTTTCGTGAGAGCGATGCCCTGTTCATGTTCCCGTCTCCCGGTCTCATCAACCGCATCACCCTGCGGCAGATGCTGCAGTACCAGACGCGGCTGCGCAAACCCATGGTCGGTTTTGCCCCGCAGTTCGTGTCCTGGGGGGCCTTCTGCGCCGTGACCCATGATTCCGGGAGCCTGGAACAGGGAATCGCCGCCCGTGTTCGGGCGGCGGCGGCGGGAACCGACCTGCCGGAGGTTGTGCCTGCCCTGGCGGTATACGTCAACCGGCGGGTCGCCCGACTGTTGAACATCGTGCCCGGCCAGCTGCCCGGTGTTGTCCAGAAATGGGTGGAGTAGGCGATGCTGCGCGTTGTCAGGAGTTTCAATCGCCAGCTCATGGCCGCCTTCCTGCTGGTGACCGTTTTTTTCAGCCTGCTCACCCTGGGGATCCACTTCTATTTCTCCCGTTCCATGTTGCGAACCTTCGTCCTCAACGAGGGACGGAGCCGCACCGGCTACCTGGCGGAGGCCGCCCAGATGCCGTTGTTCGCCCATAGTGTCGACCTGCTGGAGGCGCCGCTCGATTTTCTGCTGCGCGACGCCAACGTCTTGCAGGTGGTGGTCTACGGTGTCGACGGCCGGCCCCTTGTCCGCCGGTCGGATCCCGGTAGCGGCACGCCCCCGGAAACGGTGCTGACCCCGGACCGCAGCCGTCAGCTGATGAATGCTGACCTCGATGCCGAGCCGTGCACCTTTAACGTCGCTTCGTTGCGGGGCCACAGCTTTTACCGGCCGGTGGTGATCGAGGACCTCGGGATCGTCGAATCGCCGGGGGGTGCCCGGCAGGTGCTCGGCCTGGTGCAGATCGACATCGTCCCCCGGTCGCTGGCGGCGATTGTCGCCCGGACCCGGCTCCTGCTGTCCGCCGCCATCGTCCTTACGGCCGTCCTCGCCCTGCTTACCGCTGCGTCACTGATCCGGGAGGTTGCCACCCCGGTGCGCCACCTGATTGCCGGTGCCCGCCGGGTCAAGGATGGCAACCTCGGCGAGCCGGTGGCGGTGCGTGCCGGACGGGAACTGACCACCCTGGTCGACACCTTCAACGAGATGATGGCGGTGCGGGCGGCGGCCGAATCGTCACTTGCCGACGCCATGCGGCTGGCCGAGGAGGCGAATCAGGCGAAAAGCGCTTTCCTCGCCACCGTCAGCCACGAGATCCGGACGCCGATGAACGGTATTATCGGCGCCGCCGAACTGCTGGCAGGTACGGACCTTGATGTCCGGCAGCGGGAGTATGCCCGCTCCATCGGCCGTTCGGCGGAGATGCTGCTGGCGATTCTCAATGATATTCTCGACCTGTCGCGCATCGAAGCCGGCCGGCTGGAACTGCATCCCCAGCCCCACGATCTTGCCACCATCAGCGACGATCTCAAGATCATGTTCGGTCCCAAGGCCCGGGAGAAAGGACTCGATTTTACCATTGACTGCGCTTTTGCCGCTACCGGCTCCCAGGTGGTGGTCGACCCGGTGCGGCTGCGCCAGGTGCTGGTCAACCTGGTGGATAACGCGATTAAATTTACCCCGCGGGGTATGGTTAATCTTGAGATTCAGCTCGCGCCGGCGGAACCGGAAGGAAACGTTGCCTGCCGTTTCGTTGTCCGTGACAGCGGCATCGGTATTCCCGCCGCCTACCGGGAGCGGATTTTCGACCCCTTTGTCCAGGTCGATGGCGGGCCTTCACGGCTTCAGGGGGGCAGCGGTCTGGGGCTGAGTATTGTCCGGCGGTTGGTCAAAATGATGGGCGGTACCCTGGCGCTGGAAAGCACCCCGGGCGCCGGCACCGCCGTCATTGTTGGCATCACCCTGCCGCTGGCGCCGCCGGAACCGGTGGCGGGAGCGGCGGCCGCGGAAGGTGCCGTTGAAATTGACGACGGTGCGCTGACCTTTACCGTGTCGGCACCCCTGCCGCTGCCCGAGCGCCCGCTGCGGGTGCTGGTGGTCGACGACCATGACTTGAACTGTCGCGTTATGAGTGATATCCTGCACCATCTCGGTATCGAGGCCAGCGTCGCCGGCGGTGGCCGGGAGGCCCTGTCACTCCTGTCGCGGCGGAATTTTGACCTGGTTTTCATGGACTGCTATATGCCCGATATGGACGGGTTCGATACCACCCGTGAACTGCGCCGCCGGCTGTCCGGGGTGCCGCTGCCCGTTGTTGCGGTCACCGCCGCCGATGCCGATGATGACCTGGTGACCTGTCGGGCGGCGGGGATGAACGGCTTCCTGAGCAAGCCGGTGCGCACCGTCGATGTGCTGCGGGTGGTGAACGAGTGGTATCCGGGGTTCGCCGAGCGTCGCGGATCGCCGGCGGCGGTGAACGCGGCGGCGCACCGGAAAGCAGCGGCGGACCGGCGGCCGGACGACAAACCGGCGCCGGCATCCGGCGGGCCGGCGGTGCCGGCGTCCGCAGCGCTGGACCATCGTCGGCTGGAGGTGTTTCTTGTCGAGATGGGGGCGGCCGGAACGCGCCTGATCGATGCGTTTCTGGCCGATGTGCCGCGCCGCTTCACCGCCATGGACGCGGCCCTGGCCGGTGACGATCCGGCTGCGGCGGCCAACGAGGCCCACAAGCTCAAGGGCTCGGCCGCCATGGTCGGGGCCATCCGCTTCTCCGGTATCGCCCGCCGGGCCGAACAGGCCGGCCGGGCGGGGGCGGCGGACGAAACGGCGGCGGCACTTGCCGATCTGCGGGCCGGCTGGCCCGCGGTGGAACAGGAACTCAGAGCCCGGATAACGGTAAAACCGCACGAGGATAAATCCCATGCATGACGTACCCGATGACCGGCCGTTGTCGACCATTCTGGCGGTTGATGACGATGTCTTTACCCTCGAAACCTTTGCCAGCTTTCTCGATCGGCAGGGCTATGAGGTTCTGCGTGCGGTCGACGGCCGCGAGGCGGTGGACCTGGTCGCCGCCCGCCCGGTGGATCTGGTGCTCATGGACGCCGCCATGCCGGTGATGGACGGGTTTGAGGCCACCCGCCGGATCAAGGAGCTGCCCGGCGGGCAGCGGCTGCCGGTGATCATGGTTACCGCCCTTGAGGATGACGGCTTGGTGGACCGGGCCTTTGCCGCCGGGGCCGAGGAGTACATTACCAAGCCTATCCATTGGGGGGTGTTGCGGCAACGGGTGCACTTCCTCCTGGAGCGTGCCCGGGTCGAGACCCGGCGCTGGGAGCTCGAACGCAAGATGCAGGAAACCCAGAAGCTCGAAAGCCTCGGATTGCTGGCCGGGGGGATTGCGCACGATTTCAACAACCTGCTCACCGGGGTGATCGGCAATGCCGATCTCGCCATGCTCAACCTGAGTGCCGAATCCCCGGCTCAGCCTTTCCTGCGGCGGGTGAAGGCCACCGCCGAACGACTGGCGGATTTGTCCCAGCAGATGCTTGCTTATTCCGGCAAGGGCAAGTTCATCATCGAACCGCTCAGCCTCAGTCGGTTGGTGGAGGAGATGAGCCATCTGCTGGCGGTTTCCATCCCCAAGCGCATGACGATAAAATATTATCTGGCCGACAACCTGCCGCCCTTCGAGGGGGATGCCACCCAGATCCGCCAGGTGATCATGAATCTGTTGACCAACGCCGCCGAGGCCTGCGGCGATGGTCCCGGCAGTATCTCGGTGACTACCGGGGTCATCGATGCCGATAAGCAGTATCTGGAAACCACCTATCTGCATGACGATCTGCAGGCGGGCCGTTACGTGTTTCTCGAGGTGAGCGATTCGGGCTGCGGGATGGACGAGGAGACCCGGGAGCGCATCTTCGATCCCTTCTTCACCACCAAGTTCACCGGCCGCGGGCTGGGGCTGGCGGTGGTACTCGGCATTGTCCGCGGCCATTGCGGGGCGTTGCGGGTTTACAGCGAACCGGGCCGGGGGTCGACCTTCAAGCTGCTGTTTCCGGCCCTGGCGGCGACGGCGGACCTTGCCGTCCCGGCGGATGCGTGGAAAGATGACTTTGTTCAGGCCACGGGTACCCTGCTGGTGATCGACGACGAGGAGGCGGTGCGGGAGACCGTTTCACTGATGCTGACCCACAGCGGTTACGATGTGCTGGTGGCCGCTTCCGGCAGCGAGGGAATCGACATCTTCCGCCGGCGGATGAACGATGTCAGGCTGGTGCTGCTCGATCTGACGATGCCGAAGATGAGCGGGGAGGAGGTTTTTCGTGAACTGCGCCGCCTGCGGCCGGAGGTGCCGGTGATCATCGCCAGCGGCTTCAACGAGCAGGAGGTGGTCCATCGCTTCGCCGGCAAGAGCCTTGCCGGTTTTATCCAGAAACCATTCCGCCTTGAGACCTTGCTGGACAAGCTGCGCGAGGTGTTGAATGGGTAGAATTCAGAATTCAGAATTCAGGAGTCAGTGCCCCACACTGCTTTCGGCAGTGGTTTGTCATTTAGTAAATTCGTTCTTATTGCTGTCTCGGGTCAAGAACCAAAAACTTTAACCACGTAAAATCAATTGTTTAGCGTTAAGCCGGCGTGCCCGGAGGCAGGCGTCAGGAGACGGGAACAAGGCGGCAGAGCCCGGGCGGCAGGAGGCCGGCCCCAGCCATCGCACACCGTGAATCCGATACCGTTAACCCGTCAATCATACAGCAGAAAAGGTCGTATCGTCGCGGCGAAGAGTTCTTCCTCTGCCGCCCAGCCGGCCGTCAGTTCGGCGGTGGGCAGGCCCCGCTCCAGTCCTGCCCGCAGTTCCCGGCGGCCCAGCAGGATGTCGATGGGCCGCTCGAAGTATTCATATTCATAGGGCGGCGGCAGCCAGGCGCACCGTTCGCCCGCCAGCCGCCGCAATCCCCGCAGCAGTTCCAGTCCCGCCCGGCAGGGGCGGAAGCGGTTCCGGTCCGTCACCTGCAACTTGATGCCGCCGCAGACCTCGCCCACCCATTTATCGAACATCGGTTTGAACAACGCCGGGCGTACCAGGGCGCCGGCCATCATCAGCGGATCAAGTGCCGCCATGAGCGCTCCGGGATCGACCCCCGGCGCGCCGCAGAGCTGGAACGGCAGCGTCGTGCCCCGGCCCTCGGAGGCGGTGGTGCCTTCGAACAGCACCTGGCCGGGATATACCAGGGCGGTGTCCAGGGTCGGCATGTTGGGTGACGGCGCACACCACGGGATGCCGGTTTCGTCGCCGTACTGCGCCCGGTGCCAGCCGGTGGCGGGGACGACGTACAGGTTGCAGTCGATGCCGTGGGTCACGTTGAGGTATTGGGCCAGCTCGCCGATGGTCAGGCCGTGGCGCAGGGGTACCGGATAGCGGCCGACGAAGGAGGTCAGACCGGGATCGATCAGGCCGCCCTCGATTTCCCTGCCGCCCAGGGGGTTGGGGCGGTCCAGCACCGCCACCGGGACCCCGGCTTCCGCCGCCGCCTCCATCACCAGGGTGAGGGTCCAGATGTAGGTGTAAACCCGGCAGCCGACGTCCACCAGGTCGGCCAGCACCAGGTCGATATCGCGAAACATCTCCGGCGTCGGCCGGCGCCGGTCGCCGTAGAGGCTGGTGACCGGAATGCCGGTTACGGGCTCGCGGCAATCCGCCGAGGGGACCATGTTCGCCTGCTCGACGCCGTAAAAACCGTGCTGCGGGCTCCATGCCGCCGCCACCCGTTCCGGGAAGGCAGCGCGCAGGCAGGCGAGGGTGGAGCGGCCGGCGCGGGTGGTTGCCGCGGCATGGGTCAGGACCGCGAAACGCCTCCCGCGAAGCCAGGCCGGGGGACGGGCAAGCAGTGCCTCGATGCCCGGGCGGACGGTCATGGATATATTCTTCCCCATTGCGGTGGTTTCATTCTGCGTGGTTTCATACTACGATGTCCGGCATGACCGTTGCCGCTTCGCTTCCCCCCCTCTTGGGGTCGGTGCGGTGCGGTCCGGCCTGCCCGGTACGGGCGCTGTTGTGGGTACTGTCGGCGCCGCTGTCGGTGGTTACGACGGTATCGCCGATCCGGCCGGCGGCGATATCCCGCGCCGCGCGGACATCGGCCGCGGTGTTGATATTGAAGAACTGCCGCGGGGAGAAACACTCGGGATTCTCCGTTACGGTCACCTCCCGCACCCGGACCTGGGGGAAGAAGGCGTCGATCTTCAGCCGGCCGCGTTCCAGTTGCGTATGGATGGCCGGCAGGCAGGCGCGGGCGTAGAGCGCATGCAGTGGCTGCCGGCCCTCGGGGGTGCGGGGGACGACGACGTCGTAACCGGGATGCAGCCCGGCAAGGGCCTGAAGCGCCCGGCGGTCGACGAAGGGCATGTCGCCGGCGATGACGACGGCATATGAATGTGCGGCCTGGAACAGGGCGCTGTAGAGACCGCCCAGCGCCCCGGTGCCGGGGCGGCGGTCGGCGATTATCGGCAGGCCGTAGCGGGCGAAGGGGACGGAATCATTGGCGCTGATGAGGATTTCGGCGCAGACGGCGCCCAGTTCCTCCAGCAGGTGTTCGATGATCGGTCGGAAGCCCACCGTAAGCAACGGCTTGATGCTGCCGTCCAGCCGCCGGGCGCGGCCGCCGGCGAGGATGATGCCGGTGAGACGGTCGGGTTCCACGTCAGTTGGTCGTTTCATAATGGTTGCGATACAACCTTGACGGTGCGGCCGCAGCCGGCCGCTCCAGGCCGAAATGGTTCAGGATGAAGTCGGCCAGCGCCTCGATGGCGTCGAGGGTAAAGACCGGCACGTCCAGTTCCCATTCCCGGTCGCTGGCCACCGCCAACAGCTTCGGGTCGTGGTTTTCCGGCCGCCGGCAGAGCAATTCCTCGCGCTGGGCCTGTCGGTGGACCTCGATCTTGGGCAGCGCACTTTCCTTGAAGCCTTCGATGAGTACCAGATCCATGTCGGCGAGGAAGCCGGCGACGATCTCATCCGGCGGCATTTGGGCGGCGGTTTTCCGGTTCACGGCGGTGCATGTCGGCGCGGTCAGAACGGTGGCGTCGGCGCCGGCGGCGGACATGCGCCAGCTGTCCTTGCCTTCGTGGTCGACGCCGCAGCCATGATGGTGGTGCTTTACCGCGCCCACCCGGTAACCCCGCCGCTTGAGCTCGGTGATCAACCGGGTAACGAGGGTGGTTTTACCGCTGTCACTGGTGCCGACGAAGCAGATTGCCGGCGGTGGAGATCCGGTGGTCATCGTTGCCTTCCCGAAGCCGGCGGGTGGTGCCGCCGCCGGCGCGTTGGTCATGACGATAAAAGCGTAACCGCTGCCGACAGGCGCGGACGGGTTGGTGCCCTGACCGCGCCGGCTCCGCGGGCCGGTGATCGGCGCCGCATGCTGCCGCCAATGATAGCCGCAGACTGCGTATTTGTAAAGCGCTTCCGGACTCTGCCGCGGTCTCCGCTGGGTGGAAATTCCCGGACAAAATCGTATCATCTCCTCCGCGGCCTTGTTGATATAAGAAAAATCAATGATATAAAGATGTTAACCCGGTATGCATTGACAACTGCGGATGGCCGTGGTATCGGATGACGAGATGCTGGTGGCACCCGCCGCCCGGCCCTGACCCGCAGGGGGCAATCACGTGAAGCTCCGCGTCATCTTTCTGGTTCTCTCCCTTTTGGCCTTCCTCTCGGCGGCCAGCGGCGGCTATTTCTACTACCGTTCGCTGCGGGAGTCCGCCTTTCGCGAGGCCGAGCGCCAGGCGGTCAACCGGGTCGCGGTCGTCCAGAACAACCTCGATACCTTCCTCTCCGAAAACGTCCGGCCGGCAAGGACCCTGGCCGGTATGGACGCCCTGGTACGCCGGCTCGCCGTTCCCGGCGCCGCCGCCGTCCGCGCCGCTGCCGAAGAGGTGCTGGATCATTTCAACCACAGCCTCGGAGCCGACGTCTGCTACCTGATGGATCGCCGCGGTGTCACCATCGCCTCCAGCAACCGCCTGGCGGAAGACAGTTTCGTCGGCAAGGACTTTTCGTTCCGTCCCTATTTCCGCGAGGCCGTCCGCGGTCGGCCGGCGACCTATCTGGCGCTGGGGACCACCTCGGGCCGGCGCGGGGTCTATTGCAGTCATCCGGTCTGCGCCGAGGAGGGCGGGCTGCCGCTGGGCGTGGTGGTCATCAAGGCCTCGCTGGAGCAGATCGAGAAAAAACTCGGTACCGGCGGCGCCGATATCGTTCTGGTGACCGATCCCCACGGACTGGTGTTCATCACCAGCCGGCCGGACTGGCTCTATCATCTGCTCTGGGAGCGTGCCGCCGGTGATCTCGAGGACCTGACCCGCTCGCGTCAGTTCGGTTCCGGCCCGTGGCCCCGGGTCGGTCTGCGGCATCGGGGTGAACATGCCACCGTTGACCGGGAGGGGATCGTCTATCAGTTTCACCGTCGGGAGATCGACAGCTATCCCGGCTGGTACGTGGTGCACCTGCGCAGTCTCGCTGAGATTACCCGGGTGGTATCCGATCCGCTGGCCCGGATCACCGCGCCGACGGTGTTTTCCCTCTGCATCCTCATCGGCCTGTCGGTTTTCTTCCTCTACCGCAAGGCGAGTCTGGAGATCGTCCAGCGCCGTCAGGCCGAGGAGGCGCTGCGGGCCAGTGAAGAGCGCTACCGCTCCATCTACCACCGCACGCCGGCGATGCTGCACTCGATCAACCCGGAGGGTAGGATCGTCAGCGTCAGCGACCACTGGCTCGAGGTGCTGGGCTACGAACGCGACGAGGTGGTCGGCCGGCCGCTGACCGATTTCCTCTCGCCGGAATCCCGGGTGTATGCCGAACGGGAGGTGCTGCCGCGATTCTTCCGCACCGGTTTCTGCAAGGACATCCCCTATCAGCTGCGGCGCCGCGGCGGTGCCCCGATGGATGTGCTGCTTTCCGCCATCGGTGACCGCGACGCCGAAGGTCGCATCGTTCGCTCCCTGGCGGTGTCCATCGACATCTCCGCGCGCAAGCGCGCCGAGGAGGCTCTGACCCGGGCCAAGGAGGAACTCGATTACTACAGCCGGGAACTGGAGCGCCAGGTGAAGATGCGCACCCGGGAGATCAACAGCATCCTGCGGTTCACCCCGGCGGTGGTCTACATGAAGGATCTCGCGGGCCGCTACCAGTTGGTGAATTCCCGCTACGAGGAGTTGTTCGGGGTGAAGAACGAGGATATCCGCGGCCGTACCGACGACGAATTCCTCCCCCGCGAAGTGGCCGACCAACTGCGGGAACACGATCTCCAGGTGCTGGCGCAGGGGGCGCCGCGGCAGGTGGTCGAGCGCATCGGCCGGCCCGACGGCCCGCACATTTTTCTGGCGGTAAAATTTCCCATCTACGATGATGCCGGCGCGCCCAGCGGGGTGTGCAGCATCGCCACCGACGCCACCGCCCTGAAGCGGGCCCAGGACCGCCTGCGCCGCCTTTCGGGCGGCATCATGGCGAGCCAGGAACACGAGCGCGCCGCCATCGCCCGGGGGCTGCATGACGAGCTGGGGCAGGTGCTCACCGCGCTTCGGATCGACGCCATCTGGCTCGAGGAACGGTTGCGTTCGGTCGACCCGGCGGCGGCTGAACGGGCGCTGGCGATGAGCCGGCTCATCGATCACACCATCGACGAGGTCCGCAGCATTGCCATGCGCCTGCGTCCCGGAATCCTCGATGATCTCGGCCTGGTGGATGCCCTCGAGTGGCTGGCGACCGATTTCGAGCGCCGCACCGGCATTGCCTGCACATTTATCCATGGCGACATGCCGACTATCGGCGGCCCGGCGGCCACCGCCGCCTACCGCATCGCCCAGGAGGCGCTGACCAATGTCATGCGCCATGCCGGGGCCGACCAGGTGACCCTCGATCTGCGGCCGGCGGCCGGACGGCTGACCCTGGCGGTGACCGATGACGGCGGCGGTTTCGATCCCGGTGAGCTGGGTGACTCCCAGGGCATGGGGGTGCCCGGCATGCGAGAGCGGGCGGCCCTGGCGGGCGGCTCTTTCGCCATCGATACCACGCCCGGGCGCGGTACCACGGTAACGGCAATCATCCCCCTGGAAGGGGAACGGGAGGGAGCGGACGATGATCAGCGTCTTGTTGGCTGACGACCACAGTATCGTGCGGGCGGGATTGGCGCGTATTATCGCCGAGAGCGGCGACCTGACGGTGATCGCCGAGGCCGCCGACGGCGAAGAGGCTCTGCGGCTGGCGGCGGCGAGCCGTCCGGACGTGGCGGTGATCGACATCTCCATGCCGGGCATGGACGGCCTCGCGGTGGCCGATGAACTGCTGCGTCGTGATCCGGATCTGCCGGTGATCATTCTCACCATGCACGAGGAGGAACAGTACGTCGTCCGGGCGGTGGAGGCCGGGGTCAGGGGTTATGTCACCAAACGCTCGGCGCCCGAGCAGCTTGTGGCCGCCATCCGCCGGGTACACGGCGGCTCCCGCTACCTCAGCGAGGAGGCGACGGAGATGCTGGTGCTGCGTACCGCCCGCGGCGCCCAGGGACAGTCGCTGCTGGATTCGCTCTCCACCCGGGAGCTGCAGGTGCTGCGCCAGCTCGCCCTCGGCCAGACCAACCGCGAGATTGCCGAGGCCTACCACATCAGCGTCAAGACGGTGGACACCTACCGTTTCCGCCTGCTGAAGAAACTGAACCTGCGCAATAACGCCGAATTGTCACGTTTTGCCATCCAGAACCGTCTCATCGAGATGTAGCGTCCCGGTCGGCTTCCGGATCGCTGCGGCCGGTGATGTAAGAAAATTTCTGATGGCAAAATCAAAAATGGTCTGCTTGACACCCATTTGCGCCCCCTGCTAATG
>JAFGAM010000122.1 GCA_016933675.1 Candidatus Anaeroferrophillacea bacterium | reverse complement strand
TCCTCGGCCGTGTGGCGCAGCACGGTCAGGATCGTCCCCTCGCGGGGGTCGGCCACCGCGGCGTAGGTCTCGCACACCGCTTTTTCCATGGCCAGGCTGAAGTCGGCCGGCCCGATTGTTTCCTGGCCCCTCATGGCCTGGGCGAAGGCGAAAAAAAACTGCGAGAAGATGACACCGGAATTGCCCTTGGCCGAAAGCAGCATTGCCCGGGCCAGGCGGTCGGCCGTCTCGTCCAGGCGTGTTTCCTGCCAGTCGTCCATGCCGTCGTAAACGGGCTTCAGGGTATGGACGAGATTGTCGCCGGTGTCGCCGTCGGCGACGGGGAAGACATTGATGCGGTTGAGCGTCTCCCGGTCGCGAAACAGGTGCTCCATGCCGTGGCGGACGATCTGCTTGAATTTCGCCGCGTCGATCTCTTTCATCCCGCCTCGCGGTCGGCATCCATGTCGGCCCAGTTGACGCCCGATTTCACGCTCACGGTCAGCGGCACACTCAGCTTCACGGCATTCTCCATGCCGTCGCGCACCAAAGCGGCGAGCCGCTTTTCCTCCCCGGGCGGGCACTCAAAGACAAGCTCGTCGTGTACCTGCAGCACCAGGCGGCTCTTCATCGGGCGCAGCCCCTCGTGGATGCGGATCATGGCGATCTTGATGATATCGGCGGCGCTGCCCTGGATGACGGTGTTGACCGCCATGCGGTTGCCGTTCTCCTTGACGGTGCGGTTCGAGCTCTGCACCTCGGGGATGGGGCGCACGCGGCCCGCCAGGGTACGCACCTCGGGATTCTTCTCGGCATCGGCGATGACCTGCTCCATGAAGCGCTTGACGCCGCTGTAGGTCTCGAAGTAGCGCTCGATGAACTCCTTGGCTTCGGCGAAGCTCACCCCCAGTTCCTTGGCCAGGGAAAAGGCGCCGCTGCCGTAGAGGATGGAAAAATTGATGATCTTGGCCCGCCGGCGCAGCTCGGATCGCTCACTGAAGAGATCGCCGCCGAAAACCAGGTCGGCGGTGCGCTGGTGGATGTCCGCCCCGTCGGCGAAGGCGCGCAGCAGGTTGGCGTCCCCGGAGAAATGGGCCATGACCCGCAGCTCGATCTGGGAATAGTCGGCTGACAGCAGCCGCCGCCCGGGGGCGGCGATAAAGGCCCGGCGTAGGTTGAGTCCCGGCCCCGAGCCGCCGAAAGAGAAGGCGCCGACCGGGATGTTCTGCAGGTTGGGGTTGGATGAGGAGAGGCGGCCGGTGGCCGTGACGGTCTGGTTGAACTGGGTGTGGACG
>JAFGAM010000016.1 GCA_016933675.1 Candidatus Anaeroferrophillacea bacterium | reverse complement strand
TTGCCATGGAGGAAGGGCTGCGCTTCGCGATCCGTGAAGGCGGCCGCACCGTCGGTGCCGGCGTGGTCAGTGAGATTATCGAGTAACCTGGCCCTGCCCTGCGGGTGAATGGACGATACCTATGCGTGATCTCATAACGTTGGCATGCAGCGAATGTAAACGCCGCAATTATACGACTACCAAGAACAAGAAGACGACGCCCGACAAGCTGCAGTTGAAGAAGTACTGTCGTTTCTGTCGGACCCATACCGTACACAAAGAAACCAAGTAGATGTATTTGCAGGCCAGTAGCTCTAACGGTTAGAGCACCGGACTCCAAATCCGGGTGTTGGGGGTTCGAATCCCTCCTGGCCTGCCAATCTGTCGATGTGCCCGGGGTCCGGAACCACATGGTTCCGGGCCGGGTTTTCAGAGGGGATGATCTTGGCGGCATTAAACGAACAGATTACCACGCTGGTGCAATATCTGCGTGATTCCAGGTCCGAGGTTCGGAAGGTTACCTGGCCGGGCCGCAAGGAGACGGTTGGTCTGACCTGGGTCGTGCTGGTGACGGTGGTAGTGATTTCCCTGTTTCTCGGGGTTGTCGATCTGGGCTTGGCAAAAATCATCAAGCTGATCATTGGGGCGTGATGTTCCCGGGGGCCGGCGGGGAAAGCTGACAAAAACCGATGGCGAAGAAGTGGTATGTCATACACGCATACTCGGGGTATGAGAACCGGGTGAAGAAATCTCTTGAGGAGCGTGTCCGGCTCTATCACGTCGAGGAATATGTCGACGAGGTGGTGGTGCCCACAGAGCAGGTCCTCGAGATGGTCAAGGGTCGTAAACGCACCACTCAGCGCAAGTTTTTTCCCGGTTACGTGCTGGTCAAGATGGAACTCAACGACCGGACGTGGCATGTGGTCAAGGATACGCCCAAGGTGACCGGTTTTGTCGGCGGCGGCCAGACGCCGCGGTCGATAACCGAGGAGGAAGCGCAGTCGCTGCTGAGCCGGATCGCCGAGGGTGAAACCCGACCGCGGCCGAAGGTCTCCTTCGAGGTCGGCGAGAACGTCCGCGTCACCGAGGGACCCTTTGCCAATTTCAGCGGGATGGTGGATGAAATGCTGCTCGACAAGGGCAAGGTGCGGGTCCTGGTGAGCATCTTTGGCCGACCGACCCCCATAGAAATCGAGTTCGGGCAGATCGAGAAGATCTAGCAGGAGCAGGCAAGATGGCAAAAAAAGTGATGAAGCTGGTTAAGTTGCAGATTCCCGCCGGCCAGGCGAACCCGTCGCCGCCGGTCGGCCCGGCCCTTGGCCAGGCGGGGGTCAATATCATGGAATTCTGCAAGGCGTTCAACGCCAAGACCCAGCCGCAGACGGGCATGATCATCCCGGTGGTGATCACGGTATATGCCGACCGGTCCTTCAGTTTTATCACCAAGACGCCGCCGGCGTCCGATCTGCTGAAGAAGGCCGCCAAGGTGCCCAAGGGCTCCGGGGAACCGAACAAGAACAAGGTAGGCACGGTGACTCCGGCCCAGATCGAGGAGATCGCCCGGACCAAGATGCCCGATTTGAATGCCAAGACCATCGAGGCGGCAATGCGGATCGTCGAGGGTTCCGCCCGCAGTATGGGTATCGATGTTGCGGGCTGAGGCCGCAGGGAAGGTGAGGGATCATGGCTAAGCGAGGGAAACGCTACACGGACATCCGCGGCCGGGTCGAGCTGCTGAAAAAATATGCCTTGCCGGAGGGCTTTGCACTCGCCCGGGAGTTGGCGATTGCGAAGTTCGACGAAACCGTCGATGTTGCCATCCGCCTGGGGGTCGATCCGCGTCAGGCCGACCAGATGGTGCGTGGTGCCGTACTGTTGCCCCATGGCACCGGCAAGACCGCCCGGGTGATTGCTTTTGCCAAGGGTGAGAAGGAGAAGGAAGCCCGTGATGCCGGTGCCGACGAGGTTGGGGCCGAGGACCTGGCCCAGCGCATCACCGATGGCTGGCTTGACTTCGATAAGGCGGTTGCCACCCCCGACCTCATGGGGGTGGTGGGCAAGCTGGGACGCATCCTCGGTCCCCGCGGTCTGATGCCTAATCCCAAGGTCGGTACGGTTACCTTTGATATCGGTCGGGCGGTGTCCGAGCTGAAGGCCGGCAAGGTTGAGTTTCGCGTTGAAAAGGCCGGGATCATCCATGCCCCGGTCGGTCGGGCTTCCTTTGCGGTCGAACAGCTGGAAGAAAACGCCCGGGCACTGATCGAGGTTCTCAATCGACTCAAGCCGTCATCGAGCAAGGGAGTCTACATGCGCTCCATGACCGTTTCCAGCACCATGGGACCGGGCATCGATATTGACCTGGCCAGCCTGAAAGAATGATGTACCGTAACCATTGTCGGGATACGGCAATGGGAGATGACCCCTTAGCGGCTTCAGATCGGCGGCGCGCAGAACCCGGGGAGCAAGGCGTACATGTGAGAATGTCGCCATGGCTCCGGCTGCCGCTCCACCAGGAAGAAGGAGTTGTTACGAAGTCATCAAAAGACTGAACCGCAACCATTAGCCAAAGACAGCAGGTTCTGCGCCGCAGTGTAAAAAACCTGCCGAGGCCATCCTGATGTCTTCCGACCCTTGGGCCGGAAGACCCTCATGTGTGGACACATCACTCCTTTGGCTACCCACAATCCGAGAAGGAGGTAAAAGCGTGGACCGATCGGAAAAGCAGGCGATGGTCGAATATCTGGCCAGCCGGTTTGCCAAGGCGCAGGCGGCTTTCCTGACCGACTACCGCGGGCTCGACGTCGAAGCACTTTCGGCGCTGCGCGACAAGCTGGAGGAGCAGGGAGCTGAATTCCGGGTCGTCAAGAACACCCTGGCGCGCATTGCTGCCCGGGACACCATTGTCGAGGTCTGCATCGAGCAGCTCAACGGGCCCAACGCCGTGGCGCTGGTTTACGAAGACCCCGCAGCGGCGGCCAAGGTACTCAAGGATTTTGCCAAAGGCAAGGAGCAGCTCGAGATCAAGGGCGGTGCCCTTGGCGACACGCTGCTGACGGCGGCCGATATCGAGCAGCTCGCTTCCCTGCCCGGCAAGGATGTCCTGCGGGCGCAGTTGCTTGGTGCTCTGAACGCCGTTCCCGGCGGCATGGTGAACGTTCTGGCCGGTGTCCTGCGGTCCTTCGTGCAGGTACTTGGGGCGATTCGCGACGAGCGCGAAGCCTAGCGGCAGCGGAGACTGTCTGAAAAGAAGTGCCGGCACGGTGCGTGGTGTCCGCCGGCAACCGAAGAATACCGGGTCGGCTCCCGGAATCGAACGACGGAACAAGGAGTGTTACACATGGCGATTACCAGAGAAGATGTCATCCAGTTCATCGAAAATATGACCGTGCTCGAACTCTCCGAGATGGTCAAGGAACTCGAGGAGAAGTTCGGCGTGTCGGCTGCGGCGCCGATGGCGTTCGCGGCGATGCCGGCCGCCGGCGGCGCTGCCGCTGAAGCGGTCGAGGAGCAGACTGAATTCGATGTTGTGCTGACCGGATTCGGCGACAAGAAGATCCAGGTTATCAAGGTCGTGCGTGAGATCACCGGGCTTGGACTCAAGGAGGCCAAGGAACTGGTCGAAGGGGTACCGAAGCCGGTGAAGGAGGCGATCGCCAAGGATGAGGCTGAAACCTTGCAGAAGAAGATCGAAGAAGCCGGCGGCACCGCCGAGGTGAAGTAAAGCTTTTCGCAACACGATGAAAACGGGGTAAGGGATAGGGGGTTTACCCTTATCCCTTACGCTGTTTTATCATCTGGTGGCTTCGTAACAGACCCGTCTTCCTCGTTGCCGGGGTGCGGATCGCCCGCAGACGGGGGTAGCAGCCCAGATTGTCCAACGTACCGGCCGGCTACGGTTCGCGCCCTTCAGGTTTTGTGCGCCGCGAATCCGGGGCTGGTGCCGCACCGTTTCGTTTTGACGTATTGCGGCAGTGGTTGCGGTTTCGTCACCTTGATCTTGATCGACGGCAGCCGTGCTGTTCCGCCCTCCGGTCCCGGTATCCGGCGACCGGGCTATCCGCCGGGATGCCGCGGCGTTTTGCCGGCGCCGCGGCCGGTGTCCCTTCCAGCCAGAAGAGGTAGAGCGTTCCTATGGTATCTCCGAGAGCCAATATCCCCCGCTATCGCAACAGTTTCGCCACCATTGCCGAGGTCGTCGATCTGCCCTATCTGCTGGATATCCAGCTGGTGTCCTACCAGCGGTTTCTGCAGATGGACGTTGCCGACGACCAGCGGCAGGATCATGGCCTGCAAGGGGTGTTCAAGAGCGTTTTCCCCATCAAGGACTTCTACGGTACCTCGTCCATCGAGTTCGTCAGCTACAGTCTTGGGCGGCCGCGCTATGACGAGCAGGACTGCATGCTCAAGGGCTTGACCTACGCGGTGCCCATCCGGGTGCGCATCCGGCTGATTATCTGGGATGTGGACGATGAGGTGGAAACCCGGTCGATTCGCGATATCAAGGAGCAGGAGGTTTACTTCGGCGAGATTCCGCTGATGACCGCCCGCGGCACCTTCATCATCAACGGCACCGAGCGGGTTATCGTCAGCCAGCTGCACCGCTCGCCTGGGGTGTTCTTCTCCCAGGAAGGCGGCAAGAGTTCCACCAGCGGAATGCCCATATACAGTGCCCGGGTAATCCCTTACCGCGGTTCATGGATCGATTTTGAATTTGACACCAAGGATCTCATTCACGTGCGTATCGACCGGCGCCGCAAGCTGCCGGCCACCATTCTGCTGCGCGCCCTCGGCTACTCCAGCGAGGAGCTGCTCAATCTTTTTTACGACAGTCTGACCATTGTCTGTGCCGGCGCGGCTTTCTACCGTCAGGTCGATTATGACAATTTCGATCTTATCGGCGGGTTCAAATGTCATGAGGACATCGTTGGTCCCGACAGCGACGAGGTGCTGCTGAAGAAAGGCCGCAAGGTCAACAAGGCCGCCTTCAAGCGGATGAAGGCCGCCGGCATCGGGCGGCTGTCGATCTCCGCCGAGGAGGTGCTGGGAACCATCGCGTCGCGGGATATCGTCGATGAGCGCACCGGCGAGGTGCTGGTGGAGTGCAACCAGGAGATCGGCGGTGAGCAGCTGGCGGCCATCCAGGCCGCCGGGATCGAATCCTTTCAGGTGCTCTACATCGACAACACCCATGCCGGTTCCTTCCTCCGTGATACCCTGAACATGGACAAAATGGTGCTTACCGACGAGGAACGGGAGCAGGCGCAGAAAGCCGGCAAGAGCGAGAAGGAAGCCGAGATCGAAAAGGCGATGCTGGAGATCTACCGTCGTCTGCGTCCCGGCGAGCCGCCTACCATCGAGACCGCCTCGTCGCTGTTCAACAACATGTTTTTCAACCCCGAACGCTACGATCTGTCGCGGGTCGGCCGGTTGAAGATCAACCACAAACTGGGCAACAACCAGCCGCTGGATTGTAAGACCCTGACCCGCGAGGACATCATCGAGATTGTTCGGTACCTCATTCTACTCCGGAACGGGAACGACAAAGGCAAGGTGGATGACATCGATCATCTGGGCAACCGGCGGGTACGGACGGTGGGTGAACTGGTGGAGAACCAGTACCGTATCGGTCTGGTGCGGATGGAGAAGTCGATCCGCGAGCGCATGAGCCTTCAGGAGATCGACACCGCCATGCCCCACGATCTGATCAACTCCAAGCCGGTGGCGGCGGCGATCAAGGAGTTCTTCGGCAGCAGCCAGTTGTCGCAGTTCATGGACCAGACCAACCCGCTGTCCGAGATCACCCACAAGCGCCGTCTCAGCGCCCTGGGGCCCGGCGGCCTGACGCGCGAGCGTGCCGGCTTCGAAGTGCGCGACGTTCACGCCACCCACTACGGCCGCATCTGTCCCATCGAGACCCCGGAAGGGCCCAACATCGGCCTTATCTCGTCACTCAGCACCTTCGCCCGGGTGAATGAGTTCGGCTTCATCGAAACCCCCTACCGGGCGGTGGCCGGCGGCCGGGTGTCGGCCGAGATCCGCTACCTCTACGCCATGGATGAGGATGGCCAGCGCATCGCCCAGGCCAACGCGCCGTTGACTGATGACGGTGCCTTTGTCAACGATCTGGTGCAGGCACGGATCTCGGGTGAATACACCATGCTGGGCCGCGACGAGATCGACTACATGGACGTGTCGCCCAAACAGCTGGTCAGTGTTGCCGCCTCGCTCATCCCCTTCCTCGAACATGACGATGCCAACCGGGCGCTCATGGGTTCCAACATGCAGCGCCAGGCGGTGCCGTTGCTCAGGACCGAGGCGCCCATGGTGGGTACCGGTATGGAGCAGCGGGTGGCGCGGGATTCAGGCATCTGTATCGTCGCCAAACGCGACGGCGTGGTGGAGTATGTCGACGCCACCCGGATCGTCATCCAGGCGCAGGAAGGTGACGGCTTGCAGGACGTCGGGGTCGACATCTACTCGCTGATCAAGTTCTGGCGGTCGAACCAGAACACCTGTTTCAACCATGTGCCGCTGGTCAATTGCGGCCAGCTGGTACGAAAGGGCGAGGTGATCGCCGACGGGCCGTCAATGGATCAGGGGGAACTGGCTCTGGGCCAGAACGTCATGGTCGCGTTTATGCCCTGGGGCGGTTACAATTTCGAGGACTCCATTCTCATCAACGAGAAGATGATCCAGGACGACAAGTTCACCTCCATCCATATCGAGGTGTTCGAGGCCGTTTCCCGGGACACCAAGCTGGGGCCCGAAGAGATCACCTGCGACATTCCCAATGTCGGTGACGAGGCGCTGTCCAGCCTCGATGACAGCGGTATTGTCCATGTCGGCGCCCTGGTCAAGCCCGGAGACATCCTCGTGGGCAAGATTACTCCCAAGGGGGAGACGCAGCTGTCACCGGAAGAGAAGCTGCTCCGGGCGATCTTCGGCGAGAAGGCCGGGGAGGTGCGTGATACCTCGCTCAGGGTGCCGCCGGGCGTCAAGGGGGTGGTGCTCAACGCCAAGATCTTTTCCCGCAAGGGGTTCGGTCCGCACGATGAAGGTGCCGAGGAGCGTGAGCGCGAAATCGAGCAGGTGCGGCAGGACATTGCCGAAGAGGTCGGGATCATCCGGGCCAGCGTTGACATGAAGATCCGTGAGCTGCTCACCGGCCGGGTTCTGGAGACCGATATCCTCGGTCCCCGGGGCGAGGTACTGGTGCCCCGCAATACCGAACTGGCGGCGGAACGGCTGCGGCCGCTGCGGTTCGACCTTTGCCGCAACCTGGTGATCAGGGACGGTGCCGCCGTCGAGGAGCGTATCGGCAACCTGATCGATTTCTGTGAGGAACGGCTTCAGCAGCTCGACGAGACCCTGGCCGAGAAGGTCGAGAATATCCGCCGCGGCGACGAGCTGCCTCCCGGGGTCAACAAGATGGTCAAGGTCTATGTCGCCATCAAACGCAAGCTGTCGGTGGGTGACAAGATGTCCGGTCGCCACGGCAACAAGGGGGTGCTCTCGCGCATCGTGCCCGGCGAGGATATGCCCTACCTGCCCGACGGAACCCCGGTTGATATCGTTCTGAACCCTCTCGGGGTGCCGTCGCGCATGAATGTCGGTCAGATCCTCGAGACCCATCTCGGCTGGGCCGCCCGCGGGCTGGGCCGCCAGCTGGAAGACATGCTGGAGGAAAACTACGGCACCGACAAAATCCGGGAGAAGCTCGAGAGGATCTTCCGTTACGATCAGTTTGTTCTCGACCGCCTGGCCGGGATGGATGATGACGATGTCCGACGCATGGCGCAGAAGCTGGAAGCCTTCGTTCCCATGGCGACGCCGGTGTTCGATGGTGCCAGCGAGGCGCAGATCAAGACCTGCCTCGATGAGGCCGGGTTGCCGGCCCGCGGGCAGATCGGGCTTTGCGACGGCCGCACCGGTGAACCCTTTGAGCGGCCGGTCACCGTCGGTTACATGTACATGCTCAAGCTGCACCACCTGGTGGATGACAAGATGCATGCCCGTTCCATTGGTCCCTACTCGCTCGTGACCCAGCAGCCGCTGGGAGGCAAGGCGCAGTTTGGCGGCCAGCGGCTCGGCGAGATGGAGGTCTGGGCCCTCGAGGCCTACGGCGCCGCCTATTCGCTGCAGGAATTTCTCACCGTCAAGTCGGATGACGTCGCCGGACGGACGCGGATGTACGAGGCGGTGGTCAAAGGACGTACGGTGCTGGAATCCGGCCTGCCGGAGTCGTTCAACGTGCTGGTCAAGGAACTGCAGGCGTTGTGCCTGGATGTTGATCTCGAGGAGGATCAGGACTGACGGCGGCGCGCCACATCAGGGCGGCTGCAAGGGGCCGCTGCTACTGCGGGCGGCGGTGCATGCCGTCGGGGATGGAAACCTTCTCCTGCTGGAGGATCAATGAGAGATATCCTGAGCTTTTTTGAAAAACCCAAGGATTCACTGAGCTTTTCCGCCATCAGAATCAAACTGGCATCGCCGGAGCGGATCCGTGAATGGTCCTACGGCGAGGTCAAGAAGCCCGAGACGGTCAACTACCGGACCTTCAAGCCGGAGCGCGACGGGCTGTTTTGTGCCAAGATCTTCGGCCCGGTGAAGGACTACGAGTGCAACTGCGGCAAGTACAAGCGCATGAAGCACCGCGGCATCGTTTGTGAAAAGTGCGGTGTCGAGGTGATCCAGTCCAAGGTGCGCCGGGTGCGCATGGGGCATATCGAACTGGCATCCCCGGTGGCCCACATCTGGTTTCTGAAGAGCCTGCCGAGCCGTATCGGCCTCTGTCTCGACATGACCCAGCGGGACGTGGAGAAGGTCCTCTACTTCGAGAACTATGTCGTGCTGGATCCCGGCGATACCCCGCTGAGCTACGGTGAACTGCTGTCGGAGGACAAGTACCGCAAACTCCAGGAGGATTTAAGCGGTCGTTTTAATGCCGGCATCGGTGCCGAGGCGGTCAAGACCATGCTTGCCGGAGTCGACGTCGGGGCGGAGTGCGTCAAGATGCGGGCTGAAATGGGTGAGACCGGTTCCGAAGCGCGCAAGAAGAAGATTGCCAAGCGTCTCAAGGTGTTGGAGGACTTCCGCAAGTCCGGGAACCGGCCGGAGTGGATGATCCTCGATGTCATTCCGGTGCTGCCGCCGGATCTGCGGCCGCTGGTGCCCCTGGACGGCGGTCGCTTCGCCACCTCCGATCTCAATGATCTCTACCGTCGGGTGATCAACCGCAACAACCGCCTCAAGCGGCTGATGGAGCTCAAGGCGCCGTGGATCATCATCTGTAACGAGAAGCGCATGCTCCAGGAGGCGGTTGACGCCCTGTTCGACAACGGCCGCCGCGGCCGGGCGATCACCGGTGCCAACAAGCGGCCGCTCAAGTCCCTGAGTGACATGCTCAAGGGCAAGCAGGGCCGTTTCCGCCAGAACCTCTTGGGCAAGCGGGTGGACTATTCCGGTCGTTCGGTCATCGTCGTCGGTCCCGAATTGCGGCTGCACCAGTGCGGCCTGCCCAAGAAGATGGCCCTCGAGCTGTTCAAGCCCTTCATCTACAGCAAGCTGCTGGAACGGGGCTACGTCTCGACCATCAAGAGTGCCAAGAAGATGGTGGAGCAGGAGAAATCCGAGGTCTGGGATCTGCTCGAGGAGGTGATCACCGAACATCCGGTGATGCTCAACCGGGCGCCGACCCTGCACCGCCTCGGGATCCAGGCCTTCGAGCCGATCCTCACCGAAGGCAAGGCCATCCGCCTGCATCCCCTTGTCTGCACTGCCTTCAACGCCGACTTCGACGGCGACCAGATGGCGGTCCATGTGCCCCTGTCGGTGGAGGCCCAGGTGGAGGCCCGGGTGCTGATGATGTCCACCAACAACATCCTTTCGCCGGCCAACGGCAAGCCCATTATCGTGCCGACCCAGGATATTGTTCTGGGGCTCTACTGGCTCACCCGCGAGCGGCCTTACGCCCCCGGTGCCGGCAAGGAGTTTTCCGGGGTCGACGAGGTGCGCATGGCCTACGATGCCGGCCGGGTGCATCTGCAGGCGCCCATCAGGGTTGTGCTCGGCGACGAGCTGGTGGATACCACCGTCGGCCGCATTCTGTTCAGTGAGATCGTGCCCGACGGGGTGCCGTTCGAGAAATACAACCGGACCCTGGACAAGAAGACCCTGTCCAACCTGTTCATCTATATCTACCAGACGGTGGGCGACAAGCTGACGGTCATCTTCGCCGACCAGGCCAAGGATCTGGGCTACAGGACCGCCACCCAGGCGGCCATTTCCATCTGTGTAGACGACCTCGAAATCCCGCAAAGCAAGCAGGAACTGGTGGACCGGGCCTTTGAACAGGTCCGTGAGATACAGGAGCAGTACACCAACGGCCTGATCACCCAGGGTGAGCACTACAACAAGGTGGTCGACCTCTGGTCGAAGACCACCGATGATATTGCCAAGGCGATGATGGTTGGTCTGAGCCTTGAGCCGGCGGTTGATGTGAAGACTGGCGAGGAACACCAGATCAAGTCGTTCAATTCCATCTTCATGATGGCCGACTCCGGTGCCCGCGGCAGCCAGCAGCAGATCCGCCAGCTCGCCGGCATGCGCGGCCTGATGGCCAAACCGTCGGGCGATATCATTGAAAACCCGATCATCGCCAACTTCCGTGAGGGGCTGAACGTCCTGCAGTACTTCATTTCCACCCACGGCGCCCGCAAAGGACTTGCCGATACCGCCCTCAAGACCGCCAACTCCGGTTACCTGACCCGCCGGCTGGTGGACGTTGCCCAGGATGCGGTGATCTTCGAGGACGACTGCGGCACCCTCGACGGCATCGAAGTCCAGGCTCTTATCGAGGCCGGCGAGGTGATCGACCCGCTGGAGGAACGTATCCTCGGGCGGGTGGCGCTGGACGACATCTATCATCCCTATACCGACGATCTGATCGTCGCGGCCAACCAGGAGATCACCGAGGAGCTGGCGGTGAAGATCGAGGAAGCCGGTATCGACCGGGTGAAGATCCGTTCGGTGCTCACCTGCCAGTCGCGCAAGGGGATCTGTGCCCTGTGCTACGGCCGTGACCTGTCGCGCGGGCGCAAGGTGAACAAGGGCGAGGCGGTGGGCGTCATTGCCGCCCAGTCCATCGGTGAGCCGGGCACCCAGCTCACCATGCGCACCTTTCACATCGGTGGCGCCGCCAGTCGGCAGGCCGAACAGTCCACCCTGGAAGCGAAGAGCGAAGGGGTGGTCCAGTTTATCAATGTCGAAACCGTCAGTAACCGTGATGGTTTCCTGGTGGTGCTGAACCGCAATGGTGAGCTGGCCATCGTTGATGCCGAGGGGCGTAAAAAGGAACGCCACAAGGTGATCCTCGGGGCAAGCCTCCATGTCGATGATGGTCAGGTGGTGAAACAGGGGACATTGCTGGCCGACTGGGATCCGTACACCTTTCCCATCATCTCCGAGGTCTCCGGTACGGTAAAATACGGCGATATTATCGAGGGGGTGACGGTCAAGGAGAAGAGCGATACGCTGACCGGTATGTCGCGCCAGGTGGTGATCGAACACAAGGATCCCAATCTTAGGCCGCGCATGTCGATCAAGGACGAGCAAAACCGGACCATCAAACTGTCGGGTGGCAAGGGTGTTGCCCGTTACGCGATGTCCACCGGCGTCCATATTCTGAAGCGGGAGGGCGAGGAGGTCAGTGCCGGCGATGTGATCGCCAATATCCCCCGGGAAACCACCAAGGCCAAGGACATCACCGGCGGCCTGCCCCGGGTGGCGGAACTTTTCGAGGCCCGCAAGCCCAAGGAGTTCGCCATCATCAGCGAGATCGAGGGCGTGGTCACCTTCGGCAAGCTCACCAAGGGCAAGCGCAAGATCATTGTCACCCCCGATATCGGCGATCCGAAGGAGTACCTGGTGCCCAAGGGCAAGTACATCATCGTTCACGAGGGTGACCGGGTAATGAGCGGTGAGGCGCTGGTGGACGGACCCTCCAATCCCCACGACATCCTGCGGGTGATGGGTATCAAGGAGTTGGCCAAGTACCTGGTGAACGAGATCCAGGAGGTCTATCGCCTCCAGGGTGTCAAGATCAACGACAAGCATATTGAGGTCATCGTCCGCCAGATGCTCCGGCGGGTGAAGATCGTCGATTCGGGTGATTCGAGCTTTCTGGTCGACGAGAGCGTCGAGAAGACCATTTTCGAGGATACCAACCGCCAGTTGCAGGCCGAGAATCTCCGGCCGGCGGTGGGTGAGCCGATGTTCCTCGGGATCACCAAGGCCTCGTTGAGTACCGAGAGCTTCATCTCGGCGGCCTCCTTCCAGGAGACCACCAAGGTTCTTACCCAGGCCAGCATCGAAGGCAAGGCTGACCAGCTGGTGGGCCTCAAGGAGAACGTTATCATGGGCCGGCTTATTCCCGCCGGTTCCGGCGTGCGGGCATACCACCGGATGGATGTGGGTACCGACCGGCCGGAGTGTCTCGAGCCCCTGCCCGACGAGGATGCCGGCCTGCTGGTGACCGACGAGGCCATAGCCGCCGAGCTCGGCGACATGCGTGAGGAGCGGGAAGAGGAAGCCTCCTGAACCGGCGGCCTGAACGGCCGGCGGAAAGAAAGGATACCTGAAGATGACTCTGGATGAAGTGGTAATTTCACGGGCGATTGTCGATCGCTACCACGAGAAGCTGCGGGATTATCTCGATATCGATGTTGCCGTCGTCGGCGGCGGGCCGGCGGGCCTGGTGGCGTCATACTACCTGTCGCGTGCCGGCCGCAAGGTGGCGCTCTACGAGCGCAAACTGAGTATCGGCGGCGGCATGTGGGGCGGCGGCATGATGTTCAACGAGATCGTCGTGCAGTCGGAAGGACTGAAAATCCTCGACGAGTTCGGGGTGCGCTACCGGGAGTACGAGCCAGGGTACTACACTGCCGGTTCGGTGGAGTCGGTGGCGGTGCTGCTGGCGAAAACCTGCCAGGCGGGGACGCAGATCTTCAACCTGTTTTCCATCGAGGACGTGATGGTGCGTGACGACCGCGTCTGCGGCCTGGTGGTCAACTGGTCGCCGGTGGAGATGGCCGGCCTGCATGTTGATCCGCTGGTGGTGCGCTGCAAGTACGTTATTGACGCCACCGGCCACGACGCTGAAGTGATCGACGTTATTCAGCGTAAGGCGGGTTCAAAACTGCTTACCGAAACCGGCAAGATCATGGGCGAAAAATCCCTCTGGGCCGAGGTGGCCGAGAAAGCGACGGTTGATAATACCCGCGAGATCTATCCCGGAGCCTTCGTTGCCGGGATGGCGGCCAATGCCACCTTCGGCTGTAACCGCATGGGGCCGGTCTTCGGCGGCATGCTGCTCTCGGGTGAGCGGGTGGCCGAGATTATCAACGAGCGCCTGGACCGTGAGTCGGCCTGACGCAATCGGCGTCTACCGCATCATCGATGCCAACCTCAACCGCCTGCGGGAAGGATTGCGGGTGGTTGAGGATTTTTGCCGCCTGGGGCATGAAGATCGGCGTTTCGACCGTTTCAAGGCGTTGCGCCGGCGGCTCGCCGCCCTGGTGACCGACGATATTGCCGCCCGCTGTCTGTCCTCCCGGGGGGCGGATGTGGACCCGGGGCGGGCGACCTTCGGCGCCGCGGAGGCTCATCGGGAAGACGCTCGGGCGGTGGCGGTTGCCGGCTTCAAGCGGGCCCAGGAGGCCGCCCGGACAATCGAGGAATACGCCAAGGCGGCCGGACTGCCGGAACTTGCCCGTGGCGCCAAGGGGATCCGCTTCGAACTCTATACCCTGGAGCGGGAGATCCTGGGGGGGCGCAACGACATGACCGCGGCCTGGTTTGCCGGCGGTCCGCATCTCTACCTGGTGGCCGATGAGCGTTTCCATGTCGGCCGCGATCTTGCCGCCGATGTCGGCCGCGCCGTGGACGCCGGGGTGCGCATCGTCCAGTGCCGTCGCAAGTCGGGGAATGACCGCGATTTCCTCGCTCGGGCCGAAGCCCTGGCGAAGCTCTGCCGGGTGCGCAGGGTACCCTTCATTGTCAACGATCGGCCGGATATCGCCCTGCTGAACGGTGCCGACGGGCTGCACCTTGGTCAGGACGACCTGCCCATTGCCGCCGCCCGGCGGGTGGTCGGTGACCGGATGGTGATCGGTCGTTCCACCCATACGCTTGAACAGGCCGTCGTGGCGGCGGCCGAGGGGGCCGACTACATCGGTTTCGGGCCGATCTTTCCGACCTCCGGCAAGGAGAACCCCGACCCGGTGGTCGGCATCGACGGGCTGGCCGCGGTGTTGCGTGCGGTGACCGTCCCGGTGGTCGCCATCGGCGGCATCGACGAAAGCAACATCGGCGCAGTGGCCGCCACCGGGGTGCCGGCGATAGCGGTGATCCGGGCGATTCTTGCCCGCCGTGATCCCGGTTCGGCCGTGGCTGAACTGCTGGGCGTCTGTCGACAGGGTGGCGGCGACGCGGCGGAGACCGGCGGGAGATGAATGCTTCCGGCTCCCGCCCCCTGAGTTCCGACGCTGAGCCTGTTCGCGTAAATTAACGCTAAGAGACCGAAATACAAGGGTATATTCTTTTACAGATACATGCCGTTGGCCGAGCTCAGCGCGAAGTTGCCTGATGATGAATCGCTGCCGCGGGCAGCGTGGGGAGCTGATGCCTGAATCCTTGACTGCTGATCCACAGGATGAACATGACCACCATCACTACCGCATATTCGACCCAGCGACTGGCGGCCCAGGCCGGCGTTTTGACGCCGGAGATGGCGCGGGTGGCCGCGGCGGAACCCCTCGATGAGGCCGC
>JAFGAM010000121.1 GCA_016933675.1 Candidatus Anaeroferrophillacea bacterium | reverse complement strand
GCGAAGGCTCGGAACACGCTTTGCTGATCCGCGAAACCGACGCCCCGGCACTCATCGGCAACCGGCGGATGATCTTCAGCCGTGCGCCCCACACCCGTCAGGCATACCAGTACGCCACCTGGACCGAGCCGGCAGCGGCGCGGTTCACCACCCTGCTCACCGATCGGCTGGCGGCCGGCGGCATGTTCACCGCCATCAGCACCACCTCCGGCCACCGCGGTACCGGCATTCCCGCCGATCTGCAACTGGCCGTTGAACTGCGCGAGTTCTATCATGACGGCGCCGTGCCGCCGGGCACCGCCCGGCTGGAAATCGACGCCCGGTTACTGGATGCCGCCGCCGGGCGGCTCGTCGCGCACCGACGTTTCCGCACCGCCGCGCCGGTGTCGACCTACGATGCCGCCGGCGCCGCCGCCGCCCTGTCGGATGCCGTCGGCACGGCGCTGGACGAGCTGACCGCCTGGCTGGCGGGCACCATCGACACCCTGCCGCGATAAACCCGCATCCCGGTCCAGCGGCCTCCGGCCGCGGAAAACATCACCGCGACAACATCCCTGTACCGCCATCGGCCGATGCTATCACAACCACTGCCGACAGGCGCCGTAAAGAGTCGGAACCATAACCGCTCCGGGTTCGTCGCAGGTCTCTGCGAAAGGCAATCATGATTTGTCACCGGAACAAGGATTCAGACGTGGCCGCGACTGAAGGCACAAGCACCACCGGGGGATTTTCTCGCCGGCTGGCCGCCTGCACCTGCTGCCCGCGGCACTGCGGCGTTAACCGGCACGCCGGAGAAACGGGCTTCTGCGGCATCGGCGCCACGGCCCGCATTGCCCACACCGGGCTGCATTTCGGTGAGGAGCCCCCCATCTCCGGCCGCCGCGGCTCCGGCACGATCTTCTTTATCGGCTGCAACCTGCGCTGCGTTTACTGCCAGAACTGGCAGATCAGTCAAAAATTCCGCCCGGAGGCCGACCAGGCGCCGTCCACCGGCGAACTTGCCGCCGAGATGCTCGACCTGCAGCGGCGCGGCGCCCACAACATCAATCTTGTTTCCCCGTCGCACGTGATCTTCCCGGCGGCCGACGCCGTCACCGCGGCCCGACGGGCGGGACTGACCATCCCGATCGTCTACAATTCCGGGGGCTACGATTCTGTGGAGGCACTGCGGCTCATCCGCGGCCTGGTGGACATCTACCTGCCCGATCTCAAGTACCTGGACCACCGCCTCGGGCAGCGCTACTCGGCGGCGGATGACTATGCCGACGTCGTCCCCGGGGTGCTGCGGGAAATGTATCATCAGGTGGGCGATCTGGTCATTGACGAGGAAGGGCTTGCCGTGCGCGGGGTGCTGGTCCGTCACCTGGTACTGCCCGGATGCGTGGACAACAGCCGCAGATGCCTCGACCTCCTGGCCGATTTATCACCACGGATCCACGTCAGCATCATGTCGCAGTATTCGCCGCAATACCGGGCGCACGAATACCCCGAAATCGCCCGGCCGCTTACCCGCACGGAGTATGACGCGGTGGTTCGCCACGCCCTGGAGCTGGGCCTGGAAAACGCCTTTATTCAGGAAATGTCCAGCCGGGAGAACCTGCTGCCGGACTTCGACCGGGATACGCCGTTCGACTTCGCGTGAGGCGCTCACGGGGGCATGCCCCGGATCATTCCGCGTCACGGTCACCGTTGTCCACCAAATCGCCGATGAAATGCCAGAAATCCGCCTCCGGAGCCGCCTGGAACGCGGCGCGGAAAACCTGCGTACATTTGGAAAACACCTCCTCCTGCGGGTCGCCGAAGAACACGAACTGAACCGGGTCCGGTTCGCGGCAGGCGGTGCGGAAGTGGCACCACTCGCTCCACGCCTCGTCGGCGCCCACCCGGTAGGCATACAGGGTGTCAGGCTGCAAATCATCGAAGACCAGGGAATGGTGGTACACCATCCGGCCATCGTCGCGGTTGACCGGTTCGACGACCGCCGGGATGCTCCGGGCGCCCGCGTCGAAACCGGCTGCCCCGGTGGCCGGAATGATCTCGGCCAGGGGCCGGTCGATCGGCATATCGGTGCGCCAGGTGACCGCCTGACTGACAGCGGGGTTCGCGGTGAGGTTGAGCACGATGCGGTGCGGGGTTGGGTGTAACTGAAGCGCCGCTCCCGTCCGGATATGCGGCCGGGCGGTCGGGTCGGATGCCGCCTGATCCCCGGTATTGACCGGGGCGCAACCTGCCGCCGCTAGAGCCCACATCTCCGGCCGGAGGGTCGGGCTGGATGCCGCCACGGCATCGGTACCGGCGGCCGCAGCCTTCGCCCGGGCCGCCGCCGGTGGCACCGCACAAGCCGCGGAACACCCGGCTGACGGGTTCCCGGACACTCGCCCAATGCCGCCGCAACCGGCAACCGCAACCAGGCCGCACATGACCATCGCCATAATCCCGACCAACGACACCTGACCCGAACCCATCCCAGCCTCTCCCGGAATCATGCTGCGGGTATTTACGCGAACATGCCCGGCACGTCCACACGATGGGCCAGAATAACACGGCTGATCGGCTGTCGGCCATGATTATTCCGCCTCCTGATTTCTCCGGCAACCACCCGCGTCCCGGGGGACATGCAGTCGGCCAACAGGCCGGACAAGCCCAACCTGTTCCATGTCCTCTGTGCCGCACCCGATATCGGCGCGCCGCGGGAGGCATTCCTCGTTTCGCAGCTCTTCGGGCCGGTCAGTCCGGCGCATCCATGGTGGCGGACGACATCGAATGCGGCCCGGCGCAGGGACACACCGTTCCTTGATTATTACGTGGCAGCCAATCAATGGGGCTC
>JAFGAM010000120.1 GCA_016933675.1 Candidatus Anaeroferrophillacea bacterium | reverse complement strand
TACCAATTTTTGAGACAGGTGTATAAGCAATGAACCGATCACATTCAGAGGAGGAAAGGTTCATGAACGGTCACCGCACCCGTCACATTGCCGATTTCAAGGCCAAAGTGGCCATAGCCGCTTTGGCCGAGGCCAAGACACTAGCTGAATTATCCAGCGAATACCCCGCCGACCTGTCGGTAAAGCCCCCGCGGCAGATCGACGCCGGCTGCGCGGCCCGCACCTCACGACTGCTGACCTGACGAAATTCATAGCGCTGGACTTCAAGCACGGCCTCGCTTCCGGGCAGGCTGCCGTAAGAATGAGTGATTTCGGCATAGATCGGTTTATCCTGGAGCTCGGCCAGGGTTTTGTAGATTGATCCGGCTGCGCTGAGGCCGGCCCGGATCAAAAGATCGGAGCGGTCGGCAAGCAGCAAGTGGCGGTTCAGCCCCAGGGTATCGAGACCGGCGACAAGCTGATCGATAACCTCGGGATGATCCTTCATGGTCAGGAAAAAATAAGGATTCATATTGGCCTGAAGCCAGGACAGATTGGCCTCATGCCGCCGCAGACGCTGTGTAAGCCGCCGCCGCAGGCCTTGTTCCAAACGATTTTTACGGGAGAATGATACCGCCATAAATTTTATCTCACCTTTCAACGATCAACGGTTCAGGGGGGGAACCTTCCGGGTTATCCAACACCTGCCTGACACCGACGGCCAGTTCATGCAAACTCAATGGTTTTTTAAAAATCTTTCGAATGACGCCGCCCGCCAAAGCCTCTTTTTCCGACAGCACCGAACTATAACCGGTACATAGGATAACCGGCAGCGAAGGACGAATTTTCGCGACTTCCCGAGCCAGCTCCTCACCGGTCAAAAACGGCATGCTCTGATCCGTGATCAATAAAGCAAAGCTTTCCGGATCGGCTTGAATCATGGCCAGGGCATTCCGGGCCTGGGTCGTCGCCACGACTTCATAGCCCAGTCGCTTTAAAATCGTCTCCTGCAGAAGAACTATGGTTTCTTCATCGTCAACCAGCAGAATTTTTTCCGCGCCCCGCGGTAGGGATTTCTCCCTGAACACCGTGGACGGCGTCTCGGCCGTGACTGGAGCCTCGTAAAGCGGAAAATAAACATCGAAGCTCGTCCCTTGGCCGAGCTCGCTCGTAACCTCGATAAACCCACCATAACTTTCGACAATGCCGTGCACGACCGCCAAACCCAACCCCGTCCCCTGCCCCTGCTCCTTGGTGGTGAAATAGGGTTCGAAAATCCTCTCCCGGGTAGCCTCGTCCATGCCGCAACCGTTGTCGGTGACCGACAGGACCACAAAAGAGCCCGCGAACCCGCCGGAGGCGACCGGCGCCTCACGCTGTTCCAACTCCCGGCGACGCAAGGCAACCCGCAAAACCCCTTTCTCTTTGTCCATGGCCTGAAAGGCATTGGTGCAAAGGTTTGTCACAATCTGATAGAGCTGGGTCGGATCGGCCTTCACCTGCCCGCAGCCGGAATCAATCTCGGTTTCGATACTCACCGTCGCCGGCAGCATCGAACTCAGCATTTTCAGGGCATCCTTGACAACCAGATGAGGTTCAATCACCAGCAAGCGGGTTTTTTCCTTGCGACTGAAGGTAAGAATCTGGCGCACCAGCACCGAGGCGCGATTTCCCGAGGCAATCACCTGGGAGATATTTTTGTAAGCCTCGCTGTCGGCCGACAGACTAAGCAAGGCCAGTTCCGAATAGCCTATGATCGAGGTCAAAATATTGTTGAAGTCATGGGAAATACCCCCGGCCAAGGTGCCGATGGCTTCCATCTTCTGGGATTGTCGCAGTTGATCCTCAAGACTGTTTTTCAACTCATTCATTCGGTAAAGCTCGGTGACATCGTTAACGGCGCTGAGCACCTTGGCGAGCCCGTTCTGAGCGCGGTTGATCACCACCTTTTTAATCAGGACATGCAGGCTTTTGCCGCTGCTATCCTGATTAAGACCACTGCCTTCGTACCAGTCAAGACCACTAGTGAAAGCCGCGAGTTGATCGGCAAAATGCAGACAATCATTGGGCACCAGGATTTTTGCCAGGACCTGCCGCGGCGCCGGCGTATCCTCGATCCGATAAAGTCTAAGCGCCGCCTTGTTCATTTCCGTGGTTTCAACCAGCTCCGCCAGTTCCATCAGGAGCTTCGGGTTTTGCTTGAGATATCCCCTCAGGTCGCCGACGCCGCCCGCCTTGATTTCCTGAACCCTGAGCGCCGCCGCCGAAAAGTCCTACAGAAAAAGAGGCACCGGAGAATCATTAAACAGACCGCGGTGGTATTCCTCGCTTTCCTGCAGGGCCTGTTGCGAGCGTTTTAGCTTGGTCACATCACGCTTGACGGCGATGAAGTTGATAAGTCGCCGCTCCTGATCATAAATCGGCGAGATCGTCGCATCCTCATAATAAATCTCGCCGTTTTTATTGCGATTGACCAGCTCTCCCTGCCAGGTTTCCCCCCGGAGCAGGGTTTGCCACAGATTTTCATAAAAGGCCCGGTCGTGCTCACCGCTTTGCAGAAGGCGCGGATTTTGGCCGAGGGCTTCTTCGCGCCGATATCCGGTAATCCTTTCAAAGGCCGGGTTGACATATTGAATGACGCCTTCCGCGTCGGTGATGACAATGGCTTCCCCGGCCTGTTCAACCGCTCTTTCCAGACGATAACGGGCCTGTTCGGCCCTGACCCGGCTGCTGACATCACGAAAGGACTCAACCATGCCAAGGAATTTACCATTACAGGGCAAGGGCGCCATGGCGATCTCGAAACTTCTCAACTCGCCGTTGGAATCGCGCATGGTTTTGTTGATCATCGTCACGGACAACATGTTTTTCTCTTGCCGCAGCGGGCATTGAAAGCCATCCCGGCTCTCGCAGGGGTGATTCAGACCATACAGGTATTCATAGCATTTCAAGGTTTCAGAGTCAGTAAAGCCGTGGCCGCCGACCGCGAGTTTGCGGGCGGCGCGATTGGCGAAAAGAACATCATAGTCAGCGGAAATCACCACCACCGAATCCGGATTGGCGTCGATGACATTCTGGAGAAAGTCCTTGGACTGCTGCAGGGCCCGGCGGGCCCGGCTATCGTTTTTCAGCTTCTGGACATAGGTGTAAAACAGAAAAACCGCAACCAGTAAAAACGCCAGCCCCGTAAACGCCGGCCAGTAAGCGGCCAACACGGCTTGCAGGGTAATCCGGCCGAAATTTTCATAGGGAGCCACCTTAAGATCCCGCAGACATTCATGCACCTTCTGATAATTCTGCGGAATGGTCCAGCTATAGGAGCCGACATGCTCCTCCCCTGTATTTATTTCCTTCTGCGTCAGAAGCACCGCCAGAACCTTTTCCGCCAGAAGATCACTGGTATGGGCCAGCTTGGCCAGGGGCCATTCCGGATAAAGGCGGGTGGAATGCAGCAGGGAAAAATCCGCGACCGGCGGCCGCGGCGCGATAATCCGTAAAGCCTTCAGAGCGATTTCACCTTCCTTGGCCATGCGCTCAAGGATACCGGTGCGAACCGTGCCGACATCGGCCCGGCCCTTGAGCACCGCGCTCACCACGGCATTATGATTTTCCCCGAAACTCACCTCAGGGCAATCCCGCAGCGGGTCCACCCCGGCGGCCAGCAGTTCACGCCGGGCCATCAGCCAGCCGCCGAACGAATTTTCGTGCACCCCCATCAGCCGTTTACCGGAAACCTGCGGCAGGGTCTCAAGCGTTGGATGATCCGAGCGACAGAAGATAACCGCGCCGAAGAAAGTCCGGCGACCGCCGTTCCCGCCATCCAGGCTTCTCTTCAGGGTGGCGATCCGCTGCGCTCCGTAACGACTTTCACAGGCCACGTAATAAGCCGGATTGGCCAGGAGGAACTCCATTTCCCGGCCTTCCACGGCCCGATAGACCTGATCGAAATCAAGCGGCTTCAAAATGAAACGGTAATCTTCAAGCTGCTGGTTGAGAAGATCGAAAACGGCTTGCCAATCCCGTAAACACTGGGCCTCACCGCAATGCGCCAGAATCCCGATCCGGACCGTTTCCCGAGCCTGAACCGGCGGCAAGAAGCC
The DNA here is from genome assembly GCA_016933675.1 of Candidatus Anaeroferrophillacea bacterium. Lineage (GTDB taxonomy): Bacteria > Desulfobacterota > Anaeroferrophillalia > Anaeroferrophillales > Anaeroferrophillaceae > JAFGAM01. Next base: position 28,120 of record JAFGAM010000120.1, on the reverse strand, counting down.
GGCCGAAAGCAGCAGGAAGATCACCACCATTGTCAACCAGGCCCCACGCTTGCGATACCTCATGGCATCCCCCCAATTTTTTCGCATGACTTTTAACTCCGAGAAAACCGCGCCCCTACCGACATAACGCACGGAAAAAATCGATCACCGCATGCAGGGCCGAAACCTTGATTGCAGGTTTCTCCATCAGGATTTCATGGCGGGAACCGGGAAACTCCACCAAACGACAGTCTCCCGCCCGCCGACAAAAGCGGCGCTGGGCCCGGTTGTCAACCACCCTTTCATCCCCGGGCTGAAGCAACAGAATGGGAAGTTCCAATGCGGGCGCTTCAGCCTCGATCTTCTTGAGGGCCCGCAGGGACTCCCTGACCCAGGCGTTGGTCGGCGAACCAAGCTGGAGCAAGGGCTGCTCCGCCAGCAGCCGCTGATAAGCCGTATAGCTTTCACGATCGGAACTAAGCGGATTATTTTCCGTAAAAGGCTCCGGGATAAAAGGCCCGCCGCCGATGATATAATTTCGCTCACAACCGCAGAAATCAAGCAGAGCCAACAGGGGCGGCACCAGAAAAGCCGGCCATGGGGCCGTGGGAAAACCCAGCATCGGAGCCGCCAGGACCAGGCCCGCGAACTCCCGCGGATAGGTCAGGGCATACTGCAGAGCGATGGTCCCGCCCAGAGAATGAGCCAACCCGAGGATTTTCCCCGACGAGCGGGGCCGAACGATATGGTCGCAAAAGTAGCGCAGATCGGCCACATAATCGGCAAAGTCATCGACATGACCCTTATGCGGTTCGGGTAAAAGCCGGCCGGAAAAACCCTGCCCCCGATGATCGTAGGTATAAACGGAAAAACCGGCGCGGTTAAGCTCGCCGATAACGGAAAGGTATTTGACCAGACTTTCGTCACGGCCGTTGATCAGCAGGACCACCCCCAGCGCCCGCTCAACCACCGCGCCGGCATAAACAATGCGAATCCCCTGACGAGATGAGATGATAGGAAATTGCTTTGTGGGAGTTGCCACGAAATGGCGACATCACCAAGGTACTGCACACCACGGGCGCACCCTGCCACCATATCGGTCACGCTATTGTTATTCCGGGTTGCATTTTCGAGCCCGTACCACAGTTTTTATCTTCATGACAACAAAAATTATGCGGAATAATGGCGGGATTACCTGGTTTCGGGCACGTTACCGCACGCACCCCCGACTTGCTCTCGTGACGTAGCCGGTCGCTTTCACCGGTCTTACACGGCGCATACCGGTTCTTCATACCCCGGCCAGCCATCGTCAAGGGGCTCGTATACCAACCCTTCGCCGGTACACGCTCGGGCCGACGGCGACGCCAAAGATGCATCTGGAAGAACCGGCGCAACCGGTGGCGGCCGCTCCCACAGATCGAGATGTTTGAGTATCTTGCGGATGACCGGGTAGTCCGTGATAAAACCGACAATCTTCATCTCCCCCTGACAACGGGGACACCGTAAAGGATCGACCTCCCAGACCTTTTTGATGCATTCACGCCACTTCGGCGGCGGCATCCGGCGCGGTTCGTAATCGGCAATAGCGATGACGTCGGCACCCGCCGAAGGCATATCGCCAGCATCCGGTCGCTCCGCCTTCAGACGGGCACCACGGCTGCGGTTCGAATACCACCCATAATACCTCACCAGTTGATAGTTTTTCTCGGGAATGTGCTGCGTAATCGCCGCGATAAACTCGCCCGCTCCATATACATTGAAATTCTTACGATTTTTTCCATAGGTCAGCCCAGGTCCTGGCAACCACGGTCACCTTCCCCACTCTCGCCGCCGCGGTCAAGGCTGTGGCCCTGATGATCGGCAGCGGCCTGGCCCCGGCCGCGATTGAACTTCTGGCCCCGGGGCTGATCGAGCTGATGAACCGGGAAAAGGATCAAGGCCTGCCGCCGGTTCCGTCACTGTTCTGCGAATTTCACGGCATCAGCGCGGCCCATCTTGAGGATACCGCGGCGATGGCCCGGCAGCTCTGCGCCGACTGCGGCGCCGACGGTTTCAACCATGCTGCCGAGGAAAAGGCCCGGCTCTACCTCTGACGCGCCCGACACGAGGCCCGGGAAACCATTCACCGCACCCACCCCGGTCGCAAAGCCCTGATTGTCGACGCCGCCGGGCCCATTTCCCGTTACCCGGAAATGGCCATCTTCGCCGACGAACAGGTCAAAAAGCACAGCACTATCGGCCATGTTTCCGGCCATGCTGGCAACGGCAATCTGCATGTGGTAATGGCCGGCGACCCGCAGAACCAGGATGAATCGGGCCGCCTCGAAGCCGTCAACCACGCCATCGTCGCAGCAGCGGTCAAGGCCGGCGGCACCTGTACCGGCGAACACGGGGTCGGCATCGGCAAAGGCAGCATGACCCGTTCGTACTGCGGCGGCCGGTACGGCCCGCGCAGCAGGTCGGCAACGGACCAGATGAAATTCGCCAGGTGCTGAAAATTGCCTGGGGTCATGGGTGGGCATCCTCGGATTCAAGCTGACAGAAAAATGCGGCCATCCACCACCGTCGCCCCGGCGGCAGTGAAGGTCACCGGGTTGAGGTCGAGCTGGCGGATCTCCGGCGCCGCCGCCAGCAGGCCGGTAACGGCGTGGATGACCCCATGCAACGCCTGCCGGTCGATCCCCGGGCGCCCCCGGGTGCCGGCAATGATCGGCGCCCCGCGGAGCGAGGCGATCATCTCGTCGATGCCGGCGTCGTCCAGGGGTGACAGGCGGATGGCGACATCCTGAAAAACCTCGGCGTAGATGCCCCCCATCCCGAGAACGACCACCGGACCGAAGGCCGCATCCCGCCGGCCGCCAACGATGAGTTCCACCGCACCGAACACCATGGGCTGCACGAGAAGACCCCGGTATCCCGGCAGGGAACCGAAACGGGCGGCGAAATCGGCGACCGTCGCCGCCAGTTTTTCCGGGCTGTCGATATCCAGCGCCACCGCGCCGGCGTCGCTCTTGTGGCTCAATTCGGCGGCCACCGCCTTTACCGCCAGGGGAAAGGACGGCAGGTCGACAGCTGCCGTCACCATTTCCCGCCCCGGCGGCAGTATGACGGCGGGCGTCACCGGCATTCCGGCGGCCCGGAACACCGCCAGGGCCTCGTCGAGAAACAGATCCGCACTACCCCGGGCGGCGGCGCCAGCGACGATCTCCCGGATCGGCGGCAGGTCGAGTCGCGCCGCCGCCGGCACCACATCCGCCACCGGTACCGCCGCGGGCTGCCGCCGGCCGGAATCGCGTGACACCGCCAGCGCCTCGATCCCCTCCGCCGGCTCGGTGAACAGCGGGAAGTCCAGATTGGCCTTCAGCCGCGCCACCGCCCGTTCGCCGGAAAAAACGCACAGCGCCACCGGCTTGTCGTACTCCCGCGACAACCGGTGCAGGGTTTCCGCCAGCCGTTGCGACGATTCCCCTTCAACCTCCTCCTGAAAAACGTGGTTGAACAACACGCCGTCAACGTCGGAACGTTTGAGCACCTCTGCGAGGATGGTGACGTAGAAATCGATGTCGAACAGGTCGCCAAGGTCCAGCGGGTTGGTGGGGTTGATCACCTGGGCGCGGAAACGGCCGCGAATGAAGTCGATAAAATCATCGCTGAAGGGGACGAGTTCGAAACCGTAGTCGGAAGCGGCGTCGGCGGCCACCACCGCATGCCCGCCGGAGCGCGAGATGACCACCAGCCGGTCGCCGCGCATGGGCGGCAGGTTGAAGGATTTCACCTGGTTGATGAACTGGCGGAAGGTACGCACGCGGTGGATGCCGAACTGCCGGCAGGCGGCGTCCACCACCTGGTCGTCGTTGGCCAGGGCGGCGGTATGGGACCGGGCGATTTGCTGGCTGGCGGCGGAGGTGTTGGACTTATGCAGCAGCACCGGCTTGCCGGTGCGCAGCGCCGCATCCAGCAACCCGCGGCCATTGCGAATACTCTCAAGGTAGAGACCGATAACCGTCGTTTCCGCATCATCCCGCAGGTAATCGAGGTAGTCGATCTCGTCGAGGCTGGTCTTGTTGCCCATACTCACCACCTTGGCCACACCGACGTTCTCGCTGCGCCCCAGCCCCATGTAGGTAAGCGCCATACCGCCGCTCTGGGCGAGGATCGACAGGCCTCCCGGGAGGATGTCCCGCGGCCTGAGACGCATGAACGGCAGGCACAGGCCGGTATGGCGGTTGATGATGCTGATGCCGTTGGGACCGACGAACTTCACCTCGTGCTCCCGCGCCAGACCGAGGAGCTCCGCCTCCAGCGCCGCCCCGGCGGCGGAGAACTCACTGAAGCCGCCGGTCTCGATCACCATCCGGCGGATACCCCGGGCGATGCAGCCGCGCATGATCCCGGGCACCGTCACCGCCGGGGTGAGAATCACCGCCAGGTCGAGGTTTGCGGGAATCTCGCTGAATTCGGTGTGGATGCGGTGACCGAGCAGGTTGCCCTCCTCCTTACCCATGAGGACGACACGGCCGTCGTAGCCGAACTCCAGCAGATTGTAGACGATGTTGCGGGCCAGGTTGCGGGGATTGGCGGACACCCCGACGATCAGCAGGGAGCGGGGATGAAAAAGACGTTCCATGGATATGTCCTCCATTACCTTCAGGATTAAGAAGTCAGCGCCCCACACTGCTTTCGGCAGTGGTTTATCATCAAGTAACGTTGTACTTGTTGAAGCCTCTAGTCGAGAACCAAAAACTGTAACCGCGTAAAATCAAGTGGTTAGCTTCAGATTAGGTGGAAGGAGTCAGAAGTCGGAAGTAGAAATTGACGGCTTCGAGACAACCCCTCCTCTTCCTTGCCTGCCTGGGTGTGGCGCCCGCGAACCAATGCTGCCATCCGCGTCACCGCGGCGTAATTCCATGTACGCGGCATTCATCAGGGAAGGAAGCGTCGCGAATCCGTAAGGTGGTTCAAGCATCTCCCCTACGGTACCATCCCACTTTGCCATGCTTCGGGGATTGTTACGGTTCCGTCGGTTGTTACGGTTTTGTCAAAATTCAGCCGCCGGAATCCGGTTGCGACCCGGACCGCTGAACCGGCGCTCAATCGCATTATCTGGTTACCCCATCCGCCCGGGTCACGCAACCGGAAAAACCCCGGCGGCAATGGCCGGCGCGGCCGGCAACCGCCATGCACCACAGCAAAGCCGACGCGCCCCGTCCGCACCCGGACCGGGAGCCGCCGGAGAAGATGGCGGTGCGGGTTTCAATACCGCCCGGTCAAGGAAGGACCGGCAACTGGGTGATTGACAAAGGCCGCCAAATCACGTAATTCGAGGGCCTGAAAACCGGGGTTGCGACGCGCCGTACCGCCGCCACCCGCAGACATCCACGAACCAAGGAGCCGAACCATGAGCGAACTTACCCTGTCCATCATCAAGCCCGATGCCGTCGCCAAGGGTGTGATCGGCGAGATCGTCGCCACCTTCGAGAAAAACGGCCTGAAAATCGCCGCGATGAAAATGGTCCACCTGAGCCGGCGCGAAGCCCGGGGATTTTACGCCGTTCACCGTGAGCGGCCATTCTTCGACAGCCTCACCGACTTCATGTCCTCCGGCCCGGCGGTGGTGATGGTCCTCAGCGGTGCGGGGGCAATCGGCAAAAACCGCGAGCTGATGGGCGCCACCAACCCGGCCGAGGCGGCGGCGGGCACCCTGCGCCAGCGTTTCGCCACCGACATCGAGAAGAATGCCGTCCACGGCTCCGACGCCCCGGAAACCGCCCGCACCGAGATCGCCTATTTCTTTCCCGAACTGGACATCGTCAACCGCTGATGGCCGGCTGACGCCATGCCCCGCGGATTGTTCATCACCGGCACCGACACCGGAATCGGCAAAACCCTGGTCGCGGCCGTTCTGGCCGCCGCCCTGGCCGACCGCGGCGTTCCGTGTCGCTATCTCAAGCCGATGGAAAGCGGCATCACTCCCGCGACCCCGGCCGCGGACACCGACGGCGGCCGGGTGCTGATCGCCGCCGGTCGCGATGACACCCCGCTGGATGAAGTGATCCTGTTCCGTTTCCAAGAGCCGCTGGCACCGCTGCTCGCCGCCCGACAGGAAAATCGGCTGATTGACCGCGACACCCTGCTGGCGGCAATACGGCGGCGGCTCGACCCCGGCGCGCTCAATCTGGTGGAGGGCGCCGGCGGCCTCATGGTGCCGCTCTGCCCCGGCTACCTGGCCGCCGATCTCGCTGCCGACCTTCACCTCCCGGCGCTGGTGGTCTGCCGTTCGGCGCTGGGCGCCGTCAATCATACCCTGCTCACCCTGGCGGAACTTCGCCGCCGACACATCCCCGTCGCCGGCCTGGTGATCAATCATCTCACCGGCCCGCCGGGGATTGCCGAATGGCATTTCGCCGACCAGGTACGCGAATTCGATCCGGCGCCGCAGCTGGGCGAACTGCCGTTTCTGGACGCGCCTGATTTCCGTCCCGCCGCCCTCCGGCGACTGGCTGGCCGCATCGACTTCGACGCCCTGCTGCGGGCCGCCGGGGAACCGGAAAAACGGATAGCCCCGGCAACCATGACGGAACCGTAACCACTGCCACAATGCGCGGAGGTTGTTCAGCCCTGCTCCCGGTAGTCCGGCGGCCGGCGCGCGAGAAAAGCGGCGATGCCGGCGGCCATCTCCGGTGACGTACTGGCGGTGATCAGCCCCTGGCGCTCGGCCTCCAGCTGCACCGCCAACTGCCGGCCGACACCGGCCACCAGGAGCGCCTTGGTGGCCGCCTGGGCCCGGCGCGGCCCGCGGCTCAGACGGCGGGCCAGTTCCCGCGCCTCGGCAAGTGCCGCCTCCCCCTCGCTTGCCAGCAGGCGGCTCACCAGCCCCGCCGCCGCCGCCTGCGGGCCGGTGATGGTACCGTTATCAAGAAAAAAATCCAGTGCCCGGGGCAGGCCCAAAGCATTGAGTACCGCAAAACTGGTGCCGCCATCGGGCACCGCCGCGATACCGATGTAGCCGGCGACGAACTTCGCCCGCACGGTCACCAGCGGGATGTCGGCCGCCAGGGCGAGACCGACACCGAAGCCGCCGCACCCACCATCAACCAGCGAAACGAACACCTTGTCCATCGTCCGGATACCGAGGATGGTGGCATTGAGGGTGGCGGTGAGACGCTCGATCTCCGCCGGCAGGCACTCCTCGTCGAGGCCGCGGCGAAAGGCGGCGATGTCGCCGCCGCCGGAGAACACCGGACCGGCGCCGACAACCAGCACCACCCGCACCCCCGGATCCCAGCGCACCTCCTGGACCGCGGCCCACAGGGCATCGGCCATCTCGCGATTGTAGACGTTGGCGCCGGCGGCGCGGTTCAGGGTCAGGGTGGCGACCTGCTCATGTTTGTCCAGCAGGACAGCGTGATCTTCAGACATGGTTCACTCCCTCCGGAGACAGACGGTGATTGACGGCAACACCCGGCGACGAACATCCGCGCCCGGGAATGGTAGGGATGTTTACGTCGCCGGGAGCGAATTGTCAACCATCGGCCGGCGCTGGCGCAAAAGCCGGACCTGCCGGGCCGCCGACAAGTTTCACTTGACAGGGAACGGACAGGCTGTATAAAAAACGGCTACATCATCGTTGCGGACCTGCCGGAGAACCGCTCGACCTTACGTCACCCTGGGCCGCATGACCAGTAGTCAAGGTAACGCTGTGCGACGGCAGCCATCCTGGTGCCGACCGCAGGCGGTTTTTTTTGGTATCGTTCGCGGTGCCGCCGCGGCGACTCCCGAACGGCCCCGGCAGCCTCTCCGGCATGCCCCGGGGGCGGCGGACCGCCGGTGGATGACGGCACCCCGACAACTGCCGGAAGACGTCAAAACGGGATGGTAGAGCAGGGGTGATTGGCGAATCGCCCCTCCGGATTCGCGGTGCTTCCTTACCTGACCCGAGGAATAGCGCGGAGATGGACGTACGCCGCGCTGACTCGGACGGCAGCAGTGGTCCGCGTGCGGCCCGCCCAGGCAGGCAACGAAGAAGATGGCGTCGTCACGAAGCCATCATCATTACTTGATACCGGGAGACACCATCCATGCATGGGGCAGCACCATCCGAACGCGACCGGCTTCTGGCTCTCCTGCGCCGCCTGTCATACGAAAACCGGCCGGTGACCCTGACCTCCGGCAGACAGAGCGACTACTACGTCGACGGCAAGCAGACCACCCTGCACAGCGAGGGGGCGTTTCTCACCGGTCGGCTGCTGCTCGAACGCATCCGGCGGTGCGGCGAAGCCATCAGCGCCGTCGGCGGCCCGACCATGGGCGCCGACCCCATCGCCACCGCGGTGAGTGTCGCCTCGTGGGGCACCGGTGAACCGGTCCACGCCTTCTATATCCGCAAGGAGCCCAAGGGCCACGGCAAGAATCTCTGGATTGAGGGGGACAAGAACCTCGTTTTCGGCGCCCCGGTGGCCATCGTCGAGGATGTGGTCACCACCGGCGGTTCCCTCCTGAAGGCCATCGACCGGGCAACCGAACACGGTCTGCAGGTCCGCCTCGTGCTGACCCTGCTGGACCGCAACGAGGGGGGACGGGAGCGGCTGGCGGAACATGGCTGGCGGCTGGATGCCCTCTATTCCATTGACGAGCTGCGAGGATAGAAGGGAGCGCGAATGGCCCGCAACCGGGTAATGATCGTTGACGACGAGGCTCCGATCAGGGACATCCTGACCAACGTCGTCCAGCGCGAAGGGCTGGTCTGCGACGCATATCCCGACGGTCAGGACGCCCTGGAGGCCATCCGCAGCCGGAACGACGACATCCTGCTGGTAATCACCGACATCAAGATGCCGGTGATGGACGGCATTACCCTTATCCGTGAGGCGAAAAAGGCGGTTCCCGACCTGCCCTTCGTCATCGCCTCGGGCTTCGGCACCAAGAACGATATCATCACCGCCCTCAAGCTCGGGGCGCTGGACTATCTGGAAAAGCCCTTCCGGCTCAAGGAAATCACCGGCACCCTGCGCAAGGTCAAACGGGTGGTTTCCGAAACCCACAGAACCGCGCTGGTCTGCCGCTGCCTGGAGGAAAGACGATCCACCTTCCATATCGGCAACGACATCGATCTGGCCCAGTCGCTGGTCAACGAACTGGTGGATGAAGTGGGCAAATTCTGCGGCCGGGATTCCACCGTCTCCCTGGCCGGCGTCCGCATGGCGCTGCACGAAGCGCTCATCAATGCCATCGAACACGGCAACCTGCAACTGTCATCGCACCTCAAGGAAGAAGCCAACTATCTCGATCTGCTACAGCAGCGGGCCAACGAGTTGCCGTACCGGGACCGCTCGGTACACATCACCAGCATCATCGGCAACCGTCTCTTCCGCTGCCGGATCACCGATGAAGGCCCCGGCTTCGACTGGCGTCGGCTCCCCGACCCCACCGACCCGGAGAACCTGTTCAAACCCCACGGCCGCGGGCTCATCCTGATCGCCAACTACTTCGACAACATCACCTTCAGCGACCAGGGCAACACCATCAGCATGGAACTGAAACTCGACTGATGACGGCCCCGCAGGAACCGGCAATCGAAGCGCAACGGGATCGTACAGGAACAGACACATGGGTGGAGAAAAATACCTCATCGTCCTCGGCGACGGCATGGCCGACGAACCCCGGGAAGAGCTGGATGGCCGCACCCCGTTGGAAGCGGCGGCAACCCCGAACCTCGACCGGCTGGCGGCAACCGCCGAACTCGGCACCCTGACCACCATTCCCGCCGGCTACCCCGCCGGCAGCGACGTGGCCAACCTCGCCGTCTTCGGCTATGACCCGGCCCGCTATTACACCGGCCGGGCGCCGCTGGAAGCGGCGAGCATGGGCATCGAACTGGGTCCCGCCGATGTCGCCTTCCGCTGCAACCTGGTCAACATCCTGCATTACCAGGGACACGGCTACATGCATGATTTCAGCGCCGGCCACATCGGCACCGACGAGGCCCGCATTGTCATCCAGGCGCTGAATGATGAACTGGCGACCGACGAGTTCCGCTTCCATCCCGGCGTCAGCTACCGCCACCTGCTGGCCTGGCGCGACTGTCCGGCGGAACTGGCCGCCCTGACCCTGACCCCGCCCCATGACATCACCGGGCAGGAGATCATCGGGCATCTGCCCGATGACCCCTCCAACCCCCTGCTGCAGCTCATGCTCTCAGCCCAGATGGTCATCCATCGAGTGCCGCTGATCAGGGAGAAGCAGGAAGCCGGTGAGGAAACCGCCAACGCCATCTGGCTCTGGGGTCAGGGACGCAAGCCGCGGTTGACATCATTTTTCGAACGCTTCGGCAAAACCGGGGTGGTGATCTCCGCGGTGGATCTGCTCAAGGGGATCGGCATCTGCGCCGGCCTCGAAGCACTGGACGTCCCCGGGGCCACCGGTTACCTGGACACCAGCTACGAAAACAAGGCCGAGTGGGCATTGCGGGCGCTGGCGGATCACGACTTCGTCTATCTCCACGTCGAAGCCCCCGACGAAGCCTCCCACGAAGGCAGCCTGGAAAAGAAGATCCGGGCCATCGAGGATCTCGACCGCCGCCTGCTGGGACCGTTGCTTGAAGGTCTGGAACGGTTCGCCGGCTACCGGCTGGCGGTGCTGCCGGACCACCAGACGCCCATCCGCACCCGCACCCACGCCGCCGGGCCGGTTCCCTACCTGCTCTACGACTCCGGCGTGCCGGTTTCCGGTGCTCCCTGCTACGGCGAACGCACTGCGGCGGCGGCCGGAAGACACTGGCCGGCGGGATGGGAATTCATCGACCGCCTGATGCAGAACCAGTGACCGGCGGCAATCGCCGCGGAAACGGTGACCGATGCGGTTCGAATAGGCCTGGCCGCGACACTTCGAAGGTAACGGAACGGCTACCGGACCGGCCGCTGAACTTCATGAAAAAAGGTACGCATAACCCGTGAAACCCAAGTTTATCTTCGTCACCGGCGGGGTCATCTCGTCGCTGGGCAAAGGTCTGGCGGCGGCCTCGCTGGGCGCCCTGCTGGAGGCCCGCAACCTGACCATCGGCATCCAGAAGCTGGACCCGTACCTGAACGTCGACCCCGGCACCATGAGCCCGTTCCAGCACGGTGAGGTCTTCGTCACCGACGACGGCGCCGAAACCGACCTCGACCTCGGCCACTATGAACGGTTTACCAACGCCAGCCTCAGCCGGGACTGCAACTACACCACCGGCAAGATCTACGACGCGGTGATCACCAAGGAACGGCGCGGCGACTACCTCGGTGGCACGGTACAGGTGATCCCTCACATCACCGACGAGATCAAGCGCTGCATCCGCCGGGGCACCGAAGAGGTAGACGTCGCCATCGTCGAGATCGGCGGCACCGTGGGCGACATCGAGAGCCTGCCCTTCCTCGAAGCCATCCGCCAGTTCCGCTATGACATCGGCCCGGAAAACGTCCTCTACATCCACCTCACCCTGGTACCCTACATCAAGACCGCGGGCGAACTGAAAACCAAACCCACCCAGCACAGCGTCAAGGATCTGCGCGAGATCGGCATCCAGCCGGACATCATCCTCTGCCGCTCGGACCGGCCCCTGCCGCTGGAGATCCGCAAAAAGATCTCGCTGTTCTGCAACGTGCCGCCGGAACAGGTCTTCTGCGCCCAGGATGTGAAAAGCATCTACGAGGTACCGTTATCGCTGCACCATGAGGGCCTGGACGAAAAGGTCGTCACGCTGCTGAACATCTGGACCGGAGCGCCGCGGCTGGAAGACTGGGAAAACATCATCCAGCGCATCCACAAACCGGCCTCGGCGGTGACCATCGGCATCGTCGGCAAGTACACCGCCCTGACCGAATCATACAAAAGCCTCAACGAGGCGCTGATCCACGGAGGTCTGGCTAATGACGCCAAGGCCGACCTCGTGTACATCGATTCGGAACAACTTGAAAGCCTCGCCGACGAAGAAGTGGCGGAACGCTTCGCCGGCATTGACGGGGTGCTGATTCCCGGCGGTTTCGGCAACCGCGGCATCGAAGGCAAGATCCGCGCCGTCACCCACGCCCGCACCGCCCGCATCCCGCTGTTCGGCATCTGTCTCGGGATGCAGCTGATGGTAATCGAGTATGCCCGCAACCGCGCCGGGCTGGAAACCGCCAACAGCGCCGAGTTCAATCCCAGCACCCCCTACCCGGTCATCTACCTGATGAAGGAGTGGACCAGTCACGACGGCACCGAGGTCTTCACCCGCGATGAATCATCACCCAAGGGCGGCACCATGCGGCTCGGCGCCCATCCGTGCCGACTGGCGCCGGGCTCCTTCGCCCGGGCGGCCTACGACCGCGAGGTGATCTCCGAGCGCCACCGCCATCGCTACGAGTTCAACAACCAGTTCCGCGACGTCCTCGAGGCCGCCGGGCTGCGCTTCACCGGCATCCACCTCGACCGCACGCTGGCCGAGATCGTCGAAATCGGCGATCACCCGTGGTATCTCGGCTGCCAGTTCCACCCCGAATTCACCTCCAAGCCAATGCGGCCCCACCCCCTGTTCACCGCCTTCATTGCCGCGGCGCTGGAGCAACGCCGGACCCGCGGGAACGAAACCCCGGCAGCCGAAACGTCATGAACCCGGTCCCCGTTACCCCCGATATCGCCATCGGCACCGGGCATCCCCTGGCGTTGATCGCCGGGCCCTGCGTCATCGAAAGCGCCGAGCTCGTGCGCCGCACCGCGGCGGAGATCGCCGCCATCTGCGCCCGTCTGAACATGCCGTTCATTTTCAAGGCGTCATACGACAAGGCCAACCGCAGCAGCGTCACCTCCTTCCGCGGCCCGGGGATCACCGCGGGGCTGGAGATCCTCGCCCGGGTACGGACGGAATTTTCCCTGCCGGTGATTACCGACGTCCATGAACGCGGCGACGTGGCGGCGGTGGGCGAAATCGTCGACATCATCCAGATCCCCGCCTTTCTCTGCCGCCAGACCGACCTGCTCGTCGCCGCCGGCAGGTCCGGGAAACCGGTAAATGTCAAGAAGGGCCAGTTCATGGCACCGCAGGACATGGCCAATATCGTCGCCAAGGTGGCCGGCACCGGCAACCGCCGGGTGCTGCTCACCGAGCGCGGCAGCAGTTTCGGCTACCACAACCTGGTGGTTGATTTCCGCAGCCTGCCACTGATGGCGGAAACCGGCTGCCCGGTGATCTTCGACGCCACCCACTCGGTGCAGCTCCCGGCCGCCGCCGGCACCTGCTCCGGCGGCGACCGGCGGATGATCCCGGTGCTGGCAGCGGCGGCGACGGCCGCCGGCGCCGACGCCCTGTTCATGGAGGTGCATCCCGATCCCGATCGGGCCCGGTGCGACGGCCCCAACTCCCTGCCCCTGGCGGCCCTGGAACCACTGCTCCGCCGGCTGCTGGCCATCCGCCGGGCCGCCGTCGGCGACGTGGACGAAGCGGCCGGAGCGACGGCACCATCATGATTGACAATCCCCGGCTGCTGATCGACGAGGGCCGCCGCGCCCTGGCCATCGAGGCCCGGGCCATCGACGCCCTGGCGGCACGCCTGGACGAAGGCTTCACCGCCGCCGTCCGGCTGCTGGCTGACTGTCGCGGCAAGGTGGTAATCACCGGGGTCGGCAAGTCCGGCATCATCTGCCGCAAGATCGCCGCCACCCTGTCGAGCACCGGCACCCCGGCCATTTTTCTGCACCCCACCGAGGGGCTGCACGGCGATCTCGGCATCCTCACCCGGGGTTTGGACGTGGTTGTCGCCATCTCCTACAGCGGCAACACCGAGGAACTGATCAAGATCGTTCCCGCGGTACGCCGCTTCGGCCTGCCCCTCATCAGCATGACCGGCAACCCCGACTCGGAACTCGCCCGCCTCAGCGACGTGGTGCTGGACGTCCACGTCGATCAGGAGGCCTGTCCGCTGAACCTGGCTCCCACCGCCAGCACCACCGCCACCCTCGCCATGGGCGACGCGCTGGCCGCGGTGCTGCTCACCGCCAAGGGCTTCAGCGCCGAAGACTTCGCCCTCCGCCACCCCGGCGGCGCCCTGGGCAAGAAGCTGCTGCTCAGGGTTGCCGACATCATGCATAGCGGTACCGCCATCCCCCTGGTGGGCCACGACACAACCATGAAGGAAGCACTGCTGGAAATCACCGGCAAGGGTTTCGGGGTCACCGGCGTGGTGGACGGTGCCGGCGCCCTGGTGGGGGTGATCACCGACGGCGACCTCAGGCGGGCACTGGAGCACCACCCCGACCTGCTCCAGGCCCGTACCGCCGAGATCATGACCGCCAGCCCCAAGCGCATCCGCGCCCGGGCGCTGGCCACCGAGGCCCTCAGGATCATGGAGGAGCACGCCATCACCAGCCTGTTCATCGTCGAGGATCCGGCAAACGCCGTCCCCAACGGCATCGTCCACCTGCACGATCTGCTGCGGGAAGGGGTCGTCTGAAGGAGAAATCACCGTGGAACCGGCAGCCGTACCGGCAGAACTCATCTCCCGCATCCGCCCGCTCAAGGGGTTGATCCTCGATGTCGACGGCGTCCTCACCGACGGTCGCGTCATCATTGACGACGCCGGCCGGGAGAGCAAGCATTTCGACGTCCGCGACGGCCACGGTCTGAAGTTGCTGCAGCGCACCGGCATCCGCGTCGCCCTGCTCACCGGACGGGTCTCCCGGGTGGTGGAACACCGGGCCCGGGAGCTGGGCATCGACCTGGTTTTTCAACGCATTCGCGACAAGCTCGCGGCCTACGAACGCATCCGCGAACTGACCGGGTTCAGGGACGGCGAAATCTGCTACATCGGCGACGACCTGGTGGATGTCCCGGTTCTCGCCCGGGCGGGATTCGCGGTCACCGTCGCCGACGGCAGCGCCCATCTCGCCCCCTATGTACACTGGCGCAGCGCGTATCCCGGCGGCCACGGCGCGGTGCGCGAGCTCTGCGAGTTGATCATGGCCGCCCAGGGCACCTGGACGGACGTGACGTCACGCTACCTCCCCCGGCCGCGCCCATGAGGAAATTCGCCGGGGTCATCGCCGTCCTGCTGTTTCTCGGCGTCGCGGCGTTCGCTATCAGCCGCTGGCGTGAAACCGCGGTGGTACCGGAAAAGGTGTTGCCGGCCATCGCCCGCCACCTGGTATTCGAACTGGACAACGCCCATTACAGCCACTCGCAGGAGGGCCGCAAACGCTGGGAGCTCACCGCCGCCGTCGCCCGGCGTCGAAAGGACAGTCCGCACATCGAACTTGAGCGCATCGACGCGGCCCTCTACTCCCGCACCGGCGAGGAAACACGGATCGCCGCCGATCGGGGTTTTTACCAGGTGGAAACCGGCGACATCACCCTGGAAGGGGCAGTGCACATCACCTCCGCCGAATACCGGATAACCACCACCGGTCTCACCTATTCCGAGGCCCGGGAGGAGATCGTCATCGATGACCGGGTTACCATCGAGCATCCGCGTTACCGCATCGTCGCCGCCGATGCCCGGGTACGGCTGGCGGAAAACCGCTTCGAGTTCGGCGGCGGCGTCAGTGCCCGCATCGGCGGCGACGTAACCACGGGGGAACCAGAGCATGAATGATGGCTTCGCAACCGCGCCGGCGGCCGCACCGTGCCGCATCCCGGTCAATCCGATGTCCCTTCCGGCACCCCCGACAAGCCGGCGGTTGGCGGCTGCCGGACGGCAACGGGTACGCTGCCGTCACCGTTCAGCGTTTTCCGGCGACGCCCGCGGGTTTGCCCGCAGCGGCAGCCCGGCGGCGCTGATACCGCTGCTGCTGCTGGCGGCTCTCCTGTGGCCGGCAGTCCTGCCGCCCCGGCCCGCCGCCGCGGCGGACCCGCTCTTCTCCTCGTCCTCCGGCTCGCCGGTGGCAATTACCTCCGACACCCTGGAAATCGACCAGAAGGGCGGGCGGGCGGTATTCCGGGGCAGCGTCGAGGCGCAGCAGGACAGCACCCGGCTGACCGCCGGCGTACTGACGGTAATCTTCACCACCGAAAACAATGAAGTTGCGGAGATCATCGCCGAAAAAGAGGTCACCATCACCCTGAACGGCAAGCTCGCCACCTGCCGGAAAGCCCATTACTTCGCCGCCGACGAGCGCATCGAGCTCACCGGAGATCCCGCCATCAATGAGGAAAGCAACGTCATCCGGGGAACGAAGATCGTCTTCTACCTGCGCGAGGAACGCAGCGTCATCGAAGGGAAAAAGGACTCCCGGGTGAAAACCACCATCTATCCCGGCAGCGGAGGACTGTTCAATGCACCGGCTGATCGCTGAAAACCTGGTCAAGGGCTATGCCGGTCGCAAGGTGGTCGACACCGTTTCGGTGAACGTCTCGTCGAGCGAAGTGGTAGGGCTGCTGGGGCCCAATGGCGCCGGCAAGACCACCACCTTCTACCTGGTGGTCGGCCTGGTGAAGCCCGATTCCGGCGCCCTGCTCTACGACGACCACGACATCACCCGACTGACCATGCCGCAGCGGGCCCGCCGCGGCATCAGCTACCTGCCCCAGGAGGCATCGGTGTTCCGCAAGCTGAGCGTCGCCGACAACCTGCGTGCCATCCTCCAGACCCTGGACATCCCGCCGGCCGAACAGCGGCAGCGGCTCGACGCCCTGCTGGAGCAGTTCGGTCTTACCCATATCCGCGACAGTATGGCCTATACCGTCTCCGGCGGCGAACGCCGGCGGGTGGAGATCGCCCGGGCACTGGTGATCTCACCGACCTTCATTCTCCTGGACGAACCCTTCGCCGGCATCGACCCCATCGCTGTCAACGACCTCCAGGGGATCATCGCCGATCTGCGCGAGCGGGGCATCGGCGTACTGATCTCCGACCATAACGTCCGCGAGACCCTCGGCATCTGTGATCGGGCCTACATCATGGACCAGGGAAAGATCCTCGAAGAAGGCGACCCCGATACCATCGTCAACAGCAGCCGCGCCCGCAGGATCTACCTGGGTGAACAGTTCCGCCTGTAACTGGCAATGATTTTTCCCTTGTTTTTGAACGACGCCTCCTCTATAATTTGGGTATCATTCTTGCATAATCATACATATTTCCTGATCTGTCCCACTGAAAACCATACCTTATGAGCATAACCCTCAGTCAGAATCTCCGTCTCACCCAGACCCAGCAACTGGTCCTGACGCCCCAGCTGCAGCAGGCGATCAAGCTGCTGCAACTGAACCAGCTGGAGCTGGCGGCGATGGTCACCCAGGAGATGGAAACCAACCCGGTACTCGAGGAGTTTCTGGAGACTCCGGGCGAAGAGACGGAGGAATCAGCCTCGTCCCCGGAAGAAGGTCCGTCAACCGCCCCGGAGACGGACGACCGGCGCGACAGCCGGGAAGCGGTCCGGGAGATGGACTGGAATCAGTACTGCGAAAACCGCGGCGTCACGGGCAGCAGCCGCAGCGGCTACGACCAGGACGAGGCCAACGCCTGGGACTACAATCTCACCCGACCGCAGACCCTGGCGGACCATCTCCTCTGGCAGTTGCAGATGACCCCGTCCCTGTCCCGCGATGAGCAGCTCATCGGCGCGGTACTGGTACACAATATCAGCGATGACGGTTACCTCGAATCTCCCGTCGCCGACGTCGCGGCCGCCGGGGGATACCCCCTGGAGACGGTTGGGCGGGTACTGGGGATCATTCAGCAGTTCGACCCGGTGGGCATCGGCGCCCGCGACCTCAGCGAATGCCTGCTGCTGCAGATGGCCGGGATGGGGATCGACAACCATCTCAACCGGGCCATCGTCACCAGCCATCTCGATCTGCTGCAGAACAAGAACTACAAGAAGATCTCCCGCCTGCTGAAGGTCGACGAAGTCGACGTGATAACCGCGATCAAGACCATCCTCACCCTCGACCCCAAGCCCGGCCGACAGTACAGCGGCAGCGATCCGCAGGCGATTATTCCCGATTTGTACGTCTTCAAGCACGAGGGCCAGTGGACCATCGTCATGAACGATGACCGCCTGCCGCGGCTGTCCATCAGCCGCTACTACCGGGAGCTGGCGGACCGGCAAGGCGAATTCAATCACCTGACGCGCAACTACCTGGCGGAAAAAATCCGCTCGGCCCAGTGGCTGCTGAAGAGCATCGAACAGCGGCAGCGGACGATCCACAAGGTAATGCAGTCGATCATAACCTTCCAGCGGGATTTTTTCGACCGCGGCCCGCACCACCTGCGGCCGCTCATCCTGCGGGATGTGGCCGGCGATATCGCCATGCACGAATCCACCGTCAGCCGGGTAACGCAGAACAAGTACGTCCAGACGCCCCACGGCATCTTCGAGCTGAAATACTTCTTCAACAGCAGCATCAACCAGGGCGACGGCGACATCGCCTCGGAAAGCGTGAAACAGAAGATTCTCGAGATCATCGCCAACGAGTCACCGACCAAACCGGTGAGCGACAAGGCCATCGCCGCGCAGTTGGCCCGGCAGTTCAACATCAGCATCGCCCGGCGGACGATCGCCAAGTACCGCGACCTGCTTGGCATCCTGTCTTCCAACCGGCGCAAGAAGATTATGTGAATTCAGGGGTCAGGGGGCAGGGGGCAGGGGGCAGGGGGCAGAAAACGGGAGGCGGGAGACGCGGAATCCGGATCCCCGTTGCGCCGCTTTCCGCGCCCGGTATTTTGTCCCCCGGCGCCGGATTTTTTCGCCACCGCCAACATCATGTCAACCGCAGTGATACAGGGGAGAACGCCATGCACATCAATGTCACCTTCCGCCACATGGACGCCACCGAACCGCTCAAGCAGTACGCCGTTGAAAAGGTGTCGAAGATCAAAAAATATGTCGATGCGCCCATCGAGGTCCAGGTGGTGCTGTCGGTGGAGAAGTTCCGCCATATCGCCGAGGTCAGCTTCAACCTCAGCGGCTTCGTCGTCAAGGGGCAGGAAGCCACCGAGGACATGTACGCCGCCATCGACATGGTGACCGACAAGATCGAACGCCAGGTCCGGCGCTACCGGGACCGGCTCAAGGGCCGGCGCTCGGCGGTCCCCGGCGAGGAACGGCTGGAGGTGACCGAGAACGTGTTCTCCTACCCGGCGGAGGAACAGGAGGGTGAGGCCCAGGTAATCCGGTCGACCAATTTCTCCATCAAACCCATGGCCATCGACGAAGCGGTCATGCAGATGAACCTGATGGACAACGACTTCCTCGTCTTCCGCAATGACACCAGCAACGAGGTAAACGTCATCTACCGGCGCAAGGACGGCAACTACGGGCTCATCGAACCCAACGCCTGAAGGTGACTGCCGATCCGAAAGCCGGTGACGGCAACGATTCCGGCGGCGACCCATGCAGCCTGGAAACCGCAGCGACGGCCTACGGCAGAACCGGCGGGCCATCGGCTGCGTCACGCCCGGCTCACCTTCCCGGCGGCAACCGACCCGACAGTGACGATTACGGCCACCAGGTATGACAGCATGAATATTACCGATTATCTCGACCAGTCCCTGATCATCGCCGAATTCGGCGCCGGCGACGCAGACAGCGTCCTGCATCAGTTCGCCGAGTGTATCCACCGGCGGCACCCCGGGATCAGCGCCTCGGAGGTCTACCGTACCCTGAAAGAGCGCGAAGCCCTCGGCAGCACCGGCATCGGCGAAGGCATTGCCATCCCCCATGGCAAGATGAAGCAGCTGGATCACATCATCGCCGCCTTCGGCCGCAGCCGCGCCGGGATCGATTTCGACGCCATCGACGGTCGCCCGGTAACCCTGTTTTTCCTGCTGCTGGCACCGGAAAACTCCGCCGGCCTGCACCTCAAGGCGCTGGCCAAGATTTCCCGCATGCTCAAGGATGAAGACTTCCGCCGCCGCCTGGCCGCGGCGGATAACGGCGAAGACCTCTATGCCGAGATCCGCGCCGCGGACCAGGCGACCTGAATCCAAGCTCCAGACGGAACTCGAACCAGCCGATGAAATCGATCCCGGTATCCCGCATCCTCGAGGAAAACAGCACCTACGATCTGCAGCTGGCCCTCCGGACGCCCAATGCCGATCTCAACCGCATAATTACCGAGTACCGGGTACAAAAGCACGGTCTCGCCTTCGCCGGATTCACCCGGTATCTCGACAAGGAGCGCATCCAGATTGTCGGCAAAACCGAGTCGGCCTACCTCGAAACCCTGCCCCTGGACGACTGCGACCGAATCGCCAAAAGCCTTTGCCGGCACGACATCGCGTGTTTCATCATCACCTCCGGGATCGAGCCCCACCCATCGCTGTTGCGACAGAGTGTGCTGCACAACCTCCCGCTGCTGGCCACCCGGCACAAAACCTCTACCTTCATCAACCGGATCAACCGCCTGCTGGAAGACCACCTGACGCCGACCACCTCGGTACACGGCGTTCTGCTCGACGTCTACGGCGTCGGCATCCTGCTGACCGGCACCAGCGGCATCGGCAAAAGCGAATGCGCCCTCGACCTGGTCTACCGTGGACACCGGCTGGTGGCCGACGATCTGGTGCTGATCCGCCATTTCCCGCCGACAACCCTGGTGGGTCAGGCCCACGAGCCCATCCGCGACCACATGGAGGTCCGGGGTCTGGGGCTGATCAACATCCGCGACATGTTCGGCGTTACCGCGGTACGCGAGCAGAAGCGCCTCGACCTGGTCATTCAGCTGCTCCCCTGGGATCAGTACGACGAGCGCAACCGCCTCAACCTTGAGCAGAAGACCCACCGGATACTGGGAGTGTACCTGCCGATTCTGATCCTCCCGGTGAGTCCCGGCCGCAACCTGGCAACCATAATCGAGATCGCCGCCCGCTGGCATATGCTGGTCAAGATGGGCAAGACCCCCGGCGGCGAGCTGCTCTCCTACCTGGTGGCAAAGCTGGAAAAGGGAAATCCATGAACGGCTTCAGCAGGGACAAAACCGCGGTAACCATCATCAGCGGGCTGGCCGGCGCCGGCAAGAGCACCGCCCTCAGGGCCTTCGAGGACCAGGGCTTCTTCTGCATCGACAACCTGCCGGTGGCCCTGCTGCCCAAATTCCTCGAACTGTCCGCGACCTTCGCTCCCGAGGTCAAAGGCATCGCCCTGGTGATGGATATCCGCGAGCCGGGGTTCCCCGAGCGGTTCCCACCGCTGCTCCGGGAACTGGTGGAAACCCACGACAACCTGCGGCTGTTGTTCTTCGAGGCCGCCGATAACGCCCTCATCAAGCGTTTCAGCGAGACCCGGCGCAAGCATCCGCTGGCTTCGGGGATGCCGGTATCCCGGGGCATCGAGCGGGAGCGGCTGCTGCTGCAACCGGTGCGCGAACTGGCCAGCCGGATCATCGACACCTCCAACCTGACGGTGCACCAGCTCCGGCACCAGATCCGGCACCTGGTCGCACCGGCGGGCGAGCCGGGGAACATGACCATTACCATTATCTCCTTCGGTTTCCGCTACGGCCTGCCGCCAGAGGCGGACATGGTGATGGATGTCCGCTTCCTGCCCAACCCTTTTTTCATTCCCCATCTGCGGCCGCTGAGCGGACTCGACGAAGCGGTACGCACCTACGTGTTCGACCAGGAACCGACCCGGGAGTTTCTCGCCCGCGTCACCGACCTGCTGCGTTTTCTGCTGCCCCAGTACCTGCGTGAAGGCAAGACCTACCTTACCATCGGCATCGGCTGCACCGGCGGGCGGCACCGCTCGGTCAGCATCGCCGCCGGCATCAAGCAGGAACTCGGCCGTTCGGGGTATCAATTTCAACTGGTTCATCGCGATCTGGAACGGAATTCATGATTGGCATCATTCTCGTCACCCATCACGATCTGGCCCGAAGTCTGCTGGACACCGCCGCCCAGATCATCGGTCCGATCGAACACGCGGCCGGCATCAGCATCGGCCAGGCCGACAATGTCGAAGCGGTCAAAAAACAGTTGCAGGATCACATCAAGGCGATGCGGCAGCGGGAGCTGCCGGTGCTGATCCTCACCGACATGTTCGGCGGCACACCGTCGAACATCAGCCTGTCGCTCTACGATCCGGGCACGGTGGAGATCATCACCGGCACCAATCTGCCGATGCTGCTCAAGGTGATCCAGGAACGATGCCGGACGACCCTGCCCGAGTTGACGCGGATGCTGACCGACTACGGTCGCAAGAACATCTTCTCGGCGATGGAGTTCCTCGGCTGATGGACCACCTGCTGCTCCGCGTCGATGACCGTCTGGTACACGGCCAGGTGGTGGAAGCCTGGGTTCCGCGGCTGGCGATTACCCACCTGGTGGTGGTTGACGACGAGGTCGACGCCGACCCCCTGCGCCGCCGGATCACGACCATGGCGGCGCCCCCCGGAGTCGATATCGCCATCACCTCCATCACCGACGCTCCGGCGCTGCTCGACCGGCTGACCGCCCGGGCGGAGAATCATGTCCTCGTCCTCGTGAGCCGGGTGACCGATGCCTGCCGGTTGATCCGCGCCGATGGCGGCCGGCACGTCGACCAGCTCAACCTCGGCAATATTCACTACGAATCCGATCGCACCCGCATCTCCGACTCGGTTTTCCTCACCCCCCGGGAGATCGCCGACCTGGAACATCTGGCCGCGGGCGGTATCGCCGTCTTCGTCCAGAGCATCCCGCGGCTGCCGCGCCGCAGCCTGGCGGAGGCCGTGCACAGCCGCCGGCGGCGGGGAGGAGATTATCGATGAACCCCGGCCTCGTGGAAACCTTGGTCTGGATCGTTTCCAGCGCGTTCCGGATCGCCGGCGTCGGCGCCGTCATCTGCCTCGACCGGACCGCCTGGGGACAGCTGATGATTTCCCGACCGCTGGTCGCCGGCACCCTGACCGGGGCCGCCTGCGGCAGTGCCGCCACCGGTCTGCTGACCGGCGCGGCACTGGAACTGCTGTGGCTTACCGAGCTGCCGGTGGGCAGCACCATCCCCACCGACGACACCATGCTGACGGTGCTGGCCGCCGGCCTGGCCGCCACCATCACTGCCCGCCAGCCGAATCCCGACCCCGAGACGACCGCCACCCTGGTATTCCTGCTGGTCATCGCCGCCATCCTGCTGGCCCCCCTGTCACGGCGCCTGGACGATGCCGTCCGGCACCGCAACCGGCAGTTGATCACCGATGCCGAAACCTTGCTGCTTGCCGCCGCACCCCACCGTGCGGCAGCGGTCCACCTGCGCGGACTGCTGCATTTCTGGGGCTATGCCTTCGCCGCCCTGCTCGGTGCCGGCGTTGTCGCCCTGGCCATCCTGCCGCCGTTGTTCACCGCCATTCCCACAGGCATCCATGCCCTCGGCCCGCCGCTGCTAACTACCGTGATGCTGGCCGGCACGGCATCCCTGCTGTCCGGCATGCACCAGCGCCATGCCGTGGCGGTCTTCGCCGGCACGGCGCTGCTGACCTCCCTGGTCTGGCTGTAGGAGGGGCTGGCCGTGCATACCGTTATCCGTCACCCGCGCCTCGAAACCCGCATCTTCCTCCGCAGCCTCGGCTGGCAGGCGTCATGGAATTATGCCCGCATGCAGGGTCTCGGACTGGCCTACGCCATCTACCCGCTGCTGGAGCAGCGCTACGGCAGTGACGGCGAACCCCTGCGGCGGCAGATGAAGAAATATCTCGGCTTTTTCAACACCAATCCGGTGATGGCGGCGGCGGTACTCGGCATTCTGGTCAACTTCGAATGCCATGACCGCGGCGATGAGGGCCTGCGGCTGGCCACCACCCTCAACTCACTCTACGGCGCCGTGGGTGATGCCTTCTTCTGGGGCGGAATCAAACCGCTGACGGCGGTTATGGCCCTGCTGTGTTATGTCGGCGGCGGCGGCTGGTGGGCGCCGGCGACCCTGCTCATCGGCTACAACCTGGTGCATCTTGGCATCCGCTGGTACATCTACCAGGCTGGGGTCCACCACGGTTTCGAAGTCGTCGAGCTGATCCATCGCTGGCAGCTGCCGCGAGTCAAGATCGCCGCCAACTACCTGACCATCGTTCTCCTGGGGGTCATGGTCCCGGTGGCCGCCGCCGATCGACTGCCGGCACTGACCGGCTCCCTGCTGCCGCAGCTTGGGGCTGCGGGCATGGTCATCGGCGGCATTGTACTCCTGCAACGGAAGATGTCCCTGCTGCAGCTGGTGCTGGCAGGCGCTCTGCTGGCCATTATTCTGGTCGGTATCGGCGGGGGATACGGATAAAAAAGTGCATCATCGTGAGGCCGAATGGTTCCGGTGCCGGCCCTTTCCGGCATATTTCGGCAGTGGTTGCGGTTCCATTGAAAAATGAATGCTGGAAATTTTCCGCTGAACCGTTTACCATAAGCCATTACTCAAAGGTGATATTTTAATATGAAGAAAGATAGTTTCATCATCAGAAACAGGCTGGGACTGCATGCCCGCGCCGCGGCCCTGCTGGTCAAGGAGGCCAGCACCTTCACCGCCGAGGTTTTCATCTGCAAGGACGACCTCAGGGTGAACGGCAAGAGCATCATGGGCATCCTGCTCCTGGCGGCTTCCCACGGCAGCACAATTTCGGTGGAAACGGACGGCCCGGACGAGAATCAGGCCATGTCCGCCATCGGCCGGCTCATCAACAACGGATTCGGCGAGATGTGATCATGAATGACAGCGGCAACCAGTGCATCATGCAGGGCATCGGCGTTTCGCCGGGCATCGTCATGGGCCGGGCCTTCCTGCTCGACCGGGCGAAGCTCAAGCCGACGATGGAAAAGATCCCCAGCGACCAGGTGACGGCGGAAACCGACCGCTTTCTGAAAGCGGTGGCCAACGCCCGCCGGGAGCTCCAGGAGGCCCACGACCAGGCGGTGGCGAATTCCGTCGATTCCAGCCTGGGGCAGGAACACCTCTACCTCTTCGACGTCCATCTGATGATGATGGACGACAAGATGCTCATCGACGACTCGGTGAAGCTCATCCGGGAAAAGAAGATCAACGCCGAATGGGCTCTGAGCCTGAACGTGGAGAAGATCGGCCGCATCTTCAGCCGCATGAACGACCCCTACATGCGGGAACGCCAGTCGGATATCAACCACGTCGCCCAGCGCATCCTCCGCCACCTGATGCGCAGCGATTTCGACAGCATCGACAAGATCGCCTCCGGGGTCATTCTCGTCGCCCACGACCTGTCGCCGGCCGACACCATGCAGTTGAACCTCTCCCGGGTGCGGGCCTTCGTCACCGACCTCGGCGGCCGCACCTCCCACACCGCCATCGTCGCCCGGTCGATGGAGATCCCCGCGGTCATCGGCCTCGAACGGGCCACCGAGATGATCAACGGCGGCGACCGGCTGATCGTCGACGGCATCGAAGGCCGGCTGATCATCAACCCCAATCCCGATCAGCTCCGCGCCTACGAGGAACGGACCGAACGCTACCATTTCTTCCAGGAGCAGTTGCAGCGCAACCGCCACCTCGAACCGATCACCCGCGACGGCTTCACTATCGAGCTGGCGGCAAATATCGAAACCCCCGAGGAAATCGCCTCGGCGCTGGATCACGGCGCCTCCACCATCGGCCTCTACCGCACCGAGTTCCTCTACCTCGGGCGCCCCGACCTGCCGGGTGAAGAAGAGCAGTACATCACCTACAAGGGCGCCCTCGAGCAGGTGGGTGAGCATGGCATGACCATCCGGACCCTCGATCTCGGCAGCGACAAGCTGGCCGCGGTGCATCATTTCCACGAGGACACCATCAATCCGGCCATGGGCCTGCGCGGCATCCGGTTGTGCCTCAAACACCATGACATCTTCCGCACCCAGCTTCGGGCCATCCTCCGGGCCAGTGTCCACGGCCGGGCGAAGATCCTCTTTCCGATGATTTCCGGCCTGCGCGAATGGCGCCAGACGGTGGCCTTCGTCGACGAAACAAAAGAGGAGCTGCGCCGCGGCGGCATCCCCTTCGACGAGCACGTCAAGCTTGGCACCATGATCGAGGTGCCCGCCGCCGCCGTGGTCGCCGACCTGCTTGCCCGGGAGGTGGACTTCTTCAGCATCGGCACCAACGATCTGATCCAGTACACCCTGGCGGTGGACCGGGTGAACGAACACGTCTCCTGCTTCTACGAGCCGCTTCACCCGGCGGTGCTCCGGCTGCTGGTGCAGACCATCGAGGCGGCCCACGGCAACGGCATCACCGTGAGCCTCTGCGGCGAGATGGCGGGCGAACCGGTCTACGCCCTGGTGCTGCTCGGTCTGGGCATCGACCAGTTGAGCATGAACGCCCTGTCGGTACCCTACCTGAAGAAGATTCTCCGCGAGAGCACTTTTCAGGAGGCGCAAAAACTGGTACAAGTCTGCCGCACATTCTCCAGCGCCGGGGAAGTGGAGGCCTATGTCCACGAACAGATGGCGAACCGTTTCCCCGACGATTTTCTTATGAAGCTGTAACCGAACCGGGGCCGGCTGCCGGTCCCCCTGCAAGGAGCCTGACATGAGCATGCAGAACTTCCTTTTCACCTCCGAGTCGGTGACCGAAGGCCATCCCGACAAGGTGGCGGACCAGATCTCCGACGCCATCCTCGACAACATCCTCGCCGAGGACCCCCGCGGCCGGGTGGCCTGCGAAACCATGGTCACCACCGGGATGGCGATCATCGCCGGCGAGATCACCACCAGCTGCTACGTCGACATGCCCCAGGTGGTGCGCGACACCATCCGCGAGATCGGCTACAACGATTCCTCCATGGGCTTCGACTGGGAAACCTGCGCCGTGCTTACCAGCATCGACAAACAGTCACCGGACATCTCCATGGGCGTCACCGCCGGCGAGGGGCTGTTCAAGGACCAGGGCGCCGGTGACCAGGGGCTGATGTTCGGCTACGCCTGCGACGAAACCGAGGAGCTGATGCCGATGCCCATCGTCTTCGCCCACCGGCTCACCCGGCAGCTGGCAAAACAGCGGAAGAACGGCACCCTGCAGTTTCTGCGGCCCGACGGCAAGTCCCAGGTGACCATCGAGTACGAGGACCACCAGCCGCGGCGCATCGACGCGGTGGTGGTTTCCAGCCAGCACACCCCGGATGTCAGCTACGACACCCTCCGTGAGGGCATCATCGCCGAGGTCATCAGGCCGGTGCTGCCGGCGGCAATGATCGACGACCGCACCAAGTTCTTCGTCAATCCCACCGGCCGCTTCGTTGTCGGCGGCCCCATGGGCGACTGCGGCCTCACCGGCCGCAAGATCATCGTCGACACCTACGGCGGCCAGGGCAGCCACGGCGGCGGCTGCTTCTCCGGCAAGGACCCGTCCAAGGTGGACCGCAGCGCCTCCTACATGGCCCGCTACATCGCCAAAAACGTTGT
This sequence comes from Candidatus Anaeroferrophillacea bacterium, assembly GCA_016933675.1. Taxonomy (GTDB): domain Bacteria; phylum Desulfobacterota; class Anaeroferrophillalia; order Anaeroferrophillales; family Anaeroferrophillaceae; genus JAFGAM01. The sequence goes on along the minus strand of JAFGAM010000120.1, from coordinate 830 downwards.
CGCCGCCGGGCTCACCACCCGCTGCGAGGTGCAGGTGGCCTACGCCATCGGCGTCGCCGAACCGGTGAGCGTGATGATCAACTCCTTCGGCACCAGCGTCATCTCCCCCGACCGCATCGCTGAACTGGTGCGGGAGGTCTTTGACCTCCGCCCGGCGGCGATTATCGAAAAACTCGACCTCCTGCGGCCGATCTTCCGGCAAACGGCGTCCTACGGCCACTTCGGCCGCAACGAGGACGGCTTCACCTGGGAGCGCACCGACATGACCGCGGTATTGCGGGAAAAGGCCGGGATCTGAGTCGGGAGACAGAATTCAGGGGTCAGGACCAAGAAGTCAGAAGACGGAAGTCAGATAGCAGGGGGCGGCAATAGCGGATGGCGCCGTAACCGCCTTGATTTTCGGCGTCAAGTATGTTACATGCCGCCATTCAATCCAACCGCGGAGAGGTGGCCGAGAGGTCGAAGGCGGTTGACTCGAAATCAGCTGTGGGCTCCGCTCACCGTGGGTTCGAATCCCACCCTCTCCGCCAGCGACATAACCGGGATAACCGGATTTCCAGCAAGCCCCGGGGATTTGATGATCTCCGGGGCTTTTTTGCGCTTCCCCCCGCCGGCCCGGCACGCGGCACGTAACCCTGAATCATCAGCACGAATAGATATTTTCATTATCAGGTTGACAACCGTTTTTTCATGTGAAAAATGAGGTCGACGCCGGCTGTGCCATCCCTGTTCGCCCCCACTTGGTTTTTTTCGGCTCCGACCTGGCGACGACCCCAGTCGCCCACGAGGAGCTTGAGAAACGGCCGAGATGGAAGACCGCTGGTTATCAG
>JAFGAM010000119.1 GCA_016933675.1 Candidatus Anaeroferrophillacea bacterium | reverse complement strand
CACCGGCAGGTAGACCGTCAGCATGTATTCGTCCGCTCCGGCGTCGCTCAAGCTCCCCAACGGCCGGGGCTGCCCGTCAATGTCCCGCGTCACCCAGGCCAGCGGCGGTACCTTGTGGATGGCATTGGAGCCGGGGGACAGGCGGTAGTCGGGCCGGAGCAGAGCCGGGGGTGGGATTTCGTGCACACTGGTCACCTCCAGGCCATAGTCGGTCGTGTTGTCCTCGAACAGCGTATAGTAGGCCGTCACCGTACTGGCGGAGGCGGGATCGGTGGCAATACCCCACTTGTGCCCGCGGATGATGTTGCCGTACAAGGTGACGATGCCTGGGCCGGAGATGTTGCCGGATACGTACAGGCCGCTGCCGTCGCCGCCGGTGTTATCGGCTATCGTGTTGTGGGCCAGCCGGCCCGTACCCCCGGCCACGCCCATCCCGCTGCCGAGGAGGGTGGCCGAGTTGCGGGCGATGATGTTGTTGGTTGCAGTAAAAACCGGGCAGCCAGCCAGGCGCACCCCGCCGCCCCGTCCTTCGATGGTAGCATTCGCCTCGTTGTAGGTGATGGTATTGGCATCCAGGGTCAACAGGCTGTCTTGCAGGTACAGTCCCCCACCAAGGCCTGCCGGGCCCGGGTAGGAGCTGTGGTCCGTGCTGTTTCCGCTGATCGTGTTATCCACGATGCGCACCGTAGAGGTGAGCACATACACGCCGCCGCCGAGGGCGATACTGCCGGGCGAGTTGGTGGCGTGGTTGCTGACGATGGCATTGTTCTCCACCAGCGCCACCGTATCCGAGATGACCATCCCGCCGCCACTGCCCATCGTCGCGGCTTCCGGACCGGCGAAACCGCCGCCGGCGTTGCGGACGAAGCTGTTGCCGCGGATGGTCACCGCGCTGCCGTCCACGTATAGGCCCCCGCCCTTTCCCCAGCCCCCTGCCCAGGAGGCATAGTTGCCCGCGATCTCGTTATCCTCGATCGTCGCCTCGCTCTGTTCCACATAGAGACCGCCGCCGTTGCCGTCGCCGTTAAAGCCGGCCCAGTTCCCCTCCACGACGTTGCCGGCGATCACCGTGGGTGTGACCGTCCCGGTGACGTACAGGCCGCCGCCCAGGCCCAACTGGGGCCGGAGCAGCGAGGCGACGTTGTCGCGGATCATGTTGCCGCTGATAACGGCCAACACCGTGGGATTCCCGCCGTAATAAATGCCACCGCCGCGGCTGATCAGGAGGGGATCGCCCTCCCCGCTGATGGCCCGGTTGGAATAGATGGAATTGTTGTCGATCACCACCGTCTCGTCGGACCAGACCCAGATGCCGCCGCCGATGCCCATAACGGCCTGGCCGGCAATGTTGTGCGACACGGCGTTGCCGGTGATCGCGGGCCTGCCGTCCACGACGGCGATGCCCCCGCCGTACCCGGCCGAGTTGCCGGCGCGGTTGTAGCTGATCAGGTTGCCCTCGACCGTGCCGTGCGACTCGCGGAGCATGATGCCGCCGCCCTCGCCCCAGGTCGAATTGTCGGCCACGTTGTGGGAGATCAGGTTGCCGCTGATGAGGGTACCACCCCCGGCATACAGCAGGTAGATGCCGCCCCCGCGCCCGTAGGCAAGGGTACAGGCGTCGCAGCCGAAATTTCCGCTGATGACGTTGTTGACGATGATCGGCGACGCATAGTCGCCATAGATGCCGCCCCCGGCGTGATTGTCGTCGCCCGGGTCCCCCGGTTTGTCCCCCGGGTCTCCCCATAGCTTGTCGGCGTCGCCGCCGGTGATGGTAAAGCAGTCGATGGTCGGCGACGTCTTGGGCTCGATGGTGATCACCCGGCCATTGCCCTGTGCATCGAGCACCACCCGGCTCGCATCGCAGGCATCCACCGGCCGAAAGTTGCAGCCGTCCACCGTACACTTGGACTCCCACTTGCCGTCCAGGATGACCGTGTGGTCGATGGTGATCAACTCCTTGTAGACCGTGGGCTCGGTGAGACCCAGGGAAGATGCCACGCAGATGCGGTCGCCCTCCGCCGACTGGTCAACGGCGTGCTGCACCGTCGCGCAGGGCTTGCCTTCCTCACGGCAATCATTGCCCGTATCGCTGCCTTCGTAGGCCACGTAGCGTTGGCAGGTGACTTGCGCTTGTGACGCCGGGACGGGCGCCGCCACGAATACGGCACAGGCGAGTCCCAGGGCCAGTCCGAGCGCGATCAGCAGGTGAGCTTTCATCGTTCCCTCCATTTCTCCTAAAGGTGCGGCGCGTGGGAGGACCCGGGGCGGGTCGCGGGACCAGGCAACGCCGGCCCCGGCGCCGCGCCCACGATGGCGGCGATTGGATCGGCATGCCGGCCGGGGTGGTGTGCTGGCCCGGTTTGCAGCTGCCCCCATTATAACAGAAAGGGCCGACCGCGTCAACGCGTCGCGCGAGGGCACAAAGAAGACCGGACCCACCTGCCGGTGGATCCGGTCCTTTCGATCGACTGCCGGTCGCCCGGCCTGGTTTATTGCACCACCACCTCGACCGTAAAGGTCTCCAGCGGCTCCACGTCCTTTTCCCACGAGCGATGGTACACCAGCGTCAGCGTCGTCTCGCCGCGGGCGGCCTCAAAGCGGAAGGTCTGCACGCCCGGCGCGCCCACCAACTGCTCACCCTCCTGGGCCGCTTCCTTGTATTCGGCCTCGCCGACCTGCGCCAGCACGGCCCCGTCCACCTCCGCCACTTCCCAGGCATATCCCGTCGACGGGTTCGACTCCAGCGTGACGACCAGCAGGTCGCCCGCATCCAGCTCCGCCCGGCCGCCGGAATCCTCGGCGCT
>JAFGAM010000118.1 GCA_016933675.1 Candidatus Anaeroferrophillacea bacterium | reverse complement strand
TTTTCCGCCGCCGGTTTTTCAACCGCGGCGTTTTCCGCCGCGGGCTTTTCGGGTGCCGTTGTTTCCGCCGCCGCGACATTCAGGACCTTGACGGCGAAATGCAGTGTTTTGCCGGCCAGGGGATGGTTGAAGTCCACCGTCGCGGTTTTCTCCTTCACCTCGGTGATCAGGCCGGTGACCACGCGGCCGTTATCGGCATGTCCCTGGATGCGGGCGCCGGTTTTCCGGGCCTCTTCCGGCAGGCGTTCGAGCTCGACCTCGATGAACGCCTCCCGGTGGACCGGGCCGTAAGCGTCCGCGGGGGCAATGGTGACCTTCTTTTCATCGCCGGTTTTCAGTCCCGTCATGGCCGTTTCCAGCCCCGGGATGATCTGGTGCGCGCCCTGGGTGTAGGTCAGCGGCGGGCCGCCGACGTTGCTGTCGGCCACCGTGCCGTCTTCGTCCAGGGTCAGGGTGTATTCGAGGGCCACGCTACAGCCGTCGGCGATGATCGGGTTCCCGGCCGGTGTCGGGGCGACGCTGTCGGGGGCATCCGCGGCGAAGGCCGGAAAACCGCCGAATGCCGGCAGCAGGATGAGGAACATAATGACGAATGCGGCACGGATCGGCGGTGCGGTGCGGTTGGCATGCATGGGCTGGCGTTCCTTTCCGGGGTTCAGAGATGACCCTGTGGAGTTATGGTCGGGATTGATTGCGCCTGCGAACGGGTCAGGTGCATGGTGGTGCCGGGGGCACGGTCAGTCGTGTTCCCGGCCGGCAAGCGGGGCGGCGATCGTTTCGTACCCTTGTAAGGTATTGACGGTCAGGATGCAAGGGAAAACCTCTCTTCAGGTGCCGATCGACCACCAGCGCAGGACCGCCTTTTCCATCTCCACGAAGACAAACACCGACAGGGTGACGCCGAGGATTGTCAGCCAGTCCCCCGCGGTCAGCGGCACGGTGGCGAAGATCCGCTGCAACGGCGGCGCATAGGTGAACAGCAGCTGAAAGCCGATCAGCAGGACGCTGGCCATGAGGGTGTAGGGGTTGCCGGTGAGCCCTTCGCGGTTGAGCACCGAATCGGTGAAATGGCGGGTGTTGAAGAGATAGAAGATCTCGAAGAACACCAGGGTATTGACCGCCACCGTGCGGGCGGTGTCGATGTCCGCCCCGCGGGTGCGGTACCAGAGGAAGAGGCCGAAGGTGCCGGCCACGAGGATCAGGGAGACGAAGAATACCCGCCAGACGAGGAACGGTGTCAGCAGGGGTTCGTGCGGGTCCCGCGGCGGACGTTCCATCACCAGCCGTTCCGCCGGTTCGAAGGCCAGGGTCAGGGCGAGGGTGACGGCGGTGATCATGTTGACCCAGAGGATCTGCAGCGGGGTGATGGGCATCATGCGGCCCAGCAGGATGGCGGCGACAATGCTCAGGGCTTCACCGCCGTTGGTGGGCAGGACGAAGATGAAGGCCTTCTTGAGGTTGTCGTAGACCGTCCGGCCCTCTTCCACGGCGTCGGCGATGGTGGCGAAGTTGTCGTCGGCGAGCACCATTTCCGCCGCTTCCTTGGATACCTCGGTGCCCTTGCGGCCCATGGCGATGCCGACATTGGCGCGTCGCAGCGCCGGGGCGTCGTTGACCCCGTCGCCGGTCATCGCCACCACCCGGCCGGCGGCCTGCAGCGCCTGTACCAGCCGCAGCTTGTGCTCCGGGCTGGTGCGGGCGAAGATATCCGTTTCCGCCGCCGCCG
>JAFGAM010000117.1 GCA_016933675.1 Candidatus Anaeroferrophillacea bacterium | reverse complement strand
GTGATGTCGGCGGGCTTTTCCGCCTCCTGCCGGATCTGCCGCTGCCGCTGTGCCTCGGCGGTGGAGATCCGCCGCGAAGCGGACGGCTGGAGCCGTTTGAGAAAGACCTCGTTGGTGTCGGTATGGAAGTAGATGGTGCGCGAGTCGGTGCCGCCGACATCATGGGTGACGACCCTGATCCGTTCTTCCTGCAGCATGGCGAAGACAAAGTCACTGTTTTTTCGGCCCATCTGGCTGCCCACCGCGCTGAGCATGCCGGCGCCGCCGAATACCTTGGCCACCAGCCGTCGGCGGTCGCCGCCGACTTGCATGATCCGGTTGATGAGCAGCTCCACGGCGTTGATGCCGTAGCGGGCGGCGGTGTCGAAATGCTCAAGGTCGGCGCGTCCGGGGAGCAGGATGTGGTTCATGCCGCCGATCTGCCGTGCCGGATCGTGGAGGCAGACCGAGATGCAGGAGCCGAGGACCGTGTGGATCACAGTCGGTGTATCACTGGCGTAGTATTCGCCGATGTGGATACGAACCTGCGGTTTCATGACGTTATTTCACCGTTCACTGTTGTTCGACAGGTTTCAGTATGGTGGCCGCGGTTCGTTCCGTAATGGTCCACCGCGGTCGCTCCGGAGCCGGAGGTTCAGCAGGCATCATCGACATAACGATACGGCGCGATGCGGCGGCAGAATTCGCTGCGCTGGTCGTCGTCGGCCAGGAGCTGATCCAGGTGGTACAGTTCCCGGGTCATTCGGCGTTCGTCGTAGCGGGCGCCGCAGGCGGCGGTGTATTCGCGGGTCAGCGCCAGGGCGAGCTGGTGACGGAACTGTTCCTCGATTCGACCGGCACCGAGATAGAAGCATTCCAGCTCCTCGGCCGAGCGCACGCGCTGGGGGCAGGGAACGAAGCGGCAGAACATCGGCCGCACCTCCTCGATGCCGCAGGTGCCGTCGGCGCCGGCAAAGGTGCAGTGGTGCTCGCGTTTCAGGCGCAGACAGCCGGTGCGCTCGCTGCTGGCGGGGTCGAGGTAGCGGGTGAAGAATTCCCGGTGGGTAATGCCCTGGTATGCGGCGATGCGCTGGATGTCATCGAGGGTGACGATGGTCTCGGTGGCGCAGACGCCCTGCCGGTCACAGTGGCTGCAGTCGTAGATCAGCGCCCGGGGGTGATGTTCAAGGTCGCGGGCGAGCCTGATCGTCTGGGTGTCGCTGGAGACGATGTTGGCGTTGATACCGCTCAGCGCCCGTTGAAAGTCGTCCGCGTGCCACCGGCGGCCGTGGCGGTTGATGTAGGCCCGGGTGACCATTGCCGCCACCGACTGTTCCCACAGGGCCGCCCGGCACTCGGGATCGGTGCAGAAGACGGTCCAGGGCATGGTGCCGGCCGTCTGCCGGTGGCCGCAAAAATAGAAGCGGCAGGGATTGGGTTTTACCGGGTGGATACGGCAGGCGTTGCCCTCGTCGAGAAAGATGCAGAAACCCGACGGCCGTTTGGCGAGCAGGAACAGGGGCTGCCGGTCAAGGATGCGGGGTTCGAGGCAATCGGCGAAGACCGTGGCCGAGGGGTGCCCGAGATATGCGGCGATGCGGCTGATGTCCAGCAGGGTCAAGGGTATTTCCATGGCGCAGCAGGCGCCGCACCGGCGACAGACCGGTTCTTCTTTTGCTGGGGGGGTGGACATGCTTTTTCCTTTCCCACTATTCCGCGGCGGCCCGCAGCACCGCCCGGGCAATGGCGTTAAGCGGCAGCACCTTGTCCACCGCGCCCCGCTTGATCGCTTCCTGCGGCATGCCGAAGACGACGCAGGTCTCCTCGTCCTGGGCGATGGTGAACGATCCCGCTTCCTTCATCTCCAGCATGCCGTTGGCGCCGTCGTCACCCATACCGGTCATGATGACGCCGATGGCGTTGGCGCCGGCGTAACGGGCGGTGGAGCGGAAGAGGACGTCCACCGAGGGCCGGTGGCGGCACACCAGCGGTCCTTCCCGGACCTCGACGAAGTAGCGTGCGCCGCTGCGTTTGAGGACGGTGTGGCGGTTTCCGGGGGCGATGAGTACCCGGCCGCGGAGAACGGTGTCGCCGTCGGCGGCTTCCTTGACCTCAACCGCGCAGATACTGTTGAGCCGTTCGGCGAAGGCGCGGGTGAAGTTTTCCGGCATGTGCTGGACGACCACCATCCCGGGACTGTCCTGGGGCAGGGCCTGGAGAAACTCGCGCAGCGCCTCGGTGCCGCCGGTGGAGGCGCCGATGGCGACGATCCGTTCGGTGGTGCGGATGACCCCCCGGTTGTTGCCCCGGGCCAGCACCGCGTCGGCGGTCAGTTTGCGGGCCGGTTGCAGGGCGGGTTTGTGGGGCCGGAGGCGGGCCGCGGCCGCCGCTTTGACGGCATCGCAGATGCGGATGCCGGATTCCCGCAGCAGATCGCGGGTGCTGATCTTGGGCTTCTCGATAATATCCACGGCGCCGTAATCCATCGCCCGGAGGGCGTTTTCGGAGCCCCGCTCGGCGATGCTCGAACAGATGATCACCGGAATCGGATGCTGGGACATGATCTTCTGGAGGAAGGTGACGCCGTCCATGCGCGGCATCTCGATGTCAAGGGTGATGACGTCCGGCACCTCGCGGCGGATGATCTTCGCCGCTTCATAGGGATCGGCGGCGGTGTCGAGGATGGTGATGTCGGGATCGGCGGCGAGGATCTCCTGCAGGGTCTGGCGTACCAGGGCCGAGTCGTCGACGATGAGGACGCGAATCTTTTTGCTGTTCATGCGGGATGTCCATTTCGGGTTGTGAATGGCGGTGTCCGGTTCCAGGGGCGGGATTACGAGACTATGTCTCCTGCCGTCCGGGCTCCGGGGGGATGCCTGCCGGATCGTCTTTTCCGCGGCCCGCCTCCAGCACCTGCCGCAGCGTATCGGCATAGGTCCGGGTTTCCACCGGCTTGATCAACAGTGTCCCGAAGCCGGCGGACCGGGCCTGCGCTTCATCCATCCGGGAGTTGTAGCCGGTACAGAGAATGATCGGCATCCCGGGGGCGGTTGCCAGTATCTCCTCCGCCAGTTGTATACCCGTCATTCCGGGCATGGTCAAGTCGGTGATGACGACATCGAAATCTTCGGGGCGGCGGTGAAACAGCGCCAGGGCTTCGCGGCTGCTGGTGGTTGCCGTTACCCGGTAGCCGAGCCGGACAAGGATCTGTTCGGCCACTTCGGCGACGGGTTTTTCGTCGTCCACCAGCAGCACCATTTCGTTGCCGGTGGCCGGTGGCGCCGGTTCGGCGGCAATCTCGCGCTCCTTCCCGCGGTGGGCCGGCAGCATGACGGTGAAGGTCGAGCCCTTCCCCGGGGTGCTGTCGACGCTGACGAAACCGCCGCTGGAACGGACGATGCCCTGTACCACGGCGAGCCCGAGCCCGGTACCCTGGCCGGTTCCCTTGGTGGTGAAGTAGGGGTCGAATATGCGGTGCAGGTGTTCCCGGTCGATGCCGGTGCCGGTATCCCCCACCGTCAGTCGGATGAAATTCCCGGGGGCAATCCCCGGGTATTCCGCCAGTTGGCCGCGGTCGAGAAAAACATTTTCCAGGCTGACCCGCAGGGTGCCGCCGATTTCCTCCATTGCCTGGACGGCGTTGGTGCAGAGATTCATCGTCAGCTGATGGAGTCTTCCGGGGTCGGCCATGATGACGCTGCCGTCGGTGGCGATATCCTGCGTGATGGTGATTGTTCGCGGGGCCGAGGCGCGGATGAAGCGCAGGCACTCGCGGATGATGGGCTGCGGTTGCAGCGGCCGGCCGGCGCCGGCATCGATGCGGCTGAAGGTGAGGATCTGGCGGACCAGATCCCGTGCCCGCCGCGCCGCCAGCAGGATCTGATCGAGTTTGTGGCGTACCGGTGAGGTTTCGGGCAATTCCTCGGCGGCGAGTTCGGCGTAGCCGAGGATGGCGCCGAGGATGTTGTTGAAGTCATGGGCGATGCCGCCCGCCAGGGTGCCGATGATCTCCATCTTCTGGGCCTGGAACAACTGGTGTTCCAGGCGCTTGATCTCGGTGGTGTCACGAAAGATCGTCAGCGTCGAGATCGAACCGTCGGCCTTGAAGATCGGTGAGTGGGAAACATGGAAATGCAGTTTATCCCGGGGGCTGATGACCTCGGATTCGAAATAGCTGCCGGCGGATTTCTCCCGATCCCGACACCAGGGGCAGGGACCATCGAGGTCGTGCAGCGCCCGGTGGCATGGTTCTCCGGTGGCGTCGCGGCCGATGCGCGTGATCATTGCCGGATTCAGGTATTCGATGCGCCGGTCGGGGCTGCAGATGTAGACCGGATCCTTCATCGATTCGAGCATCGACCGGTATGTGCCTTCGCTGCGCCGGAGCTCGCGCTCGCTGTTCTTGAGAGCGGTGATGTCCGTGGCGGTGAAGGTTACCCCGGCGGCGATGTTGTCGGGATCCAGCGGTGCGGCGTTCAGCAGGATGTCGAAGATGCGGCCGTCGCGGTGCCGAAGCCGGGTTTCGACGGTGCCGATGCGCCGGGTTTGCAGTTTCCGGTGCATCGCGCCGACGCGGTCGAATTCCCGGTCGTCGGGATATACCATGCGTGCCGACTGCCCCAGGAGCTCGTCGTGGGGATAGCCGACCATCTCGCAGAACCGGTCGTTTACCTGTTGGAAGACCCGGTCGACCACCACGCCGATGCCGGCGGTCGCCGCCCGGAGGATGCTGCGCAGCAGGGCCTCTCGTTCCTGCAGGCGGAGCTCCGCTTCCCGGCGTTCGGTGATGTCGTTGAAGATGGCGACGACCTCACCGGTGACGATGCGGCAGACGTAATTCTCCACCCACAGGGAAACCCGCCGGTCGGTGTAGCGTGAACCGGGATGGTACTCGGGGATGCCGCGCTGGTGGACGCGGCGGAAAACATCCAGCAGCCCCATGGCCGCGACGCCCGGAAAGACCGTCGTCAGCCGTTTCCCGGCGACCTCGCCGAGCCGCTTGCGGCCCACGGCCCGGAGCCCGGCGCGGTTGATGTCGCGGATGATGAAATCGGCGCCGTCGTCAACCGCTTCATACACCGCCACGCCGCTGGTGATGTTGTCGAACAGCTCCCGGAACCAGATCCGCCCGGCGGCGAGCTCTTCTTCAAGCCGTTTCTTCTCGATGATGTCCCAGATCAGGTCGGCGAAGACGGCGACGAGTTCCGCCTCCGTTTCGGTGTAATCATCCGGTTTGTTGGCGATGCCCAGCACCGCCGTGATCAGGCCGCCGCGCCGGACCGGTACCACCAGTTGCCGGACGATGCCGACGTGGCCGTCCGGCAGCCCCCGGCGGTGCGGCAGGCCGGCGTAGTCGTTGTGGATTGTCGGGCGGCCGCGGCGGACGGCATCGATCCAGACGCCGGCCTGGCTGACATCGCAGTGCAGTCCCCGTTCGCGGATACGGCAGTATCTTTCCATTGTCCGGCTCGACCAGGCCTGGAGGGAGATGGTCTGCTGATCGGCTTCCACGAGATGAAAGAAACCCACCGGGCTGGCGGTCAGGGTGCCGATTTCATCCACCGCCCGCTGCATCACCACCGTGAGGGCATGGTCCCGGGCGGCGTCCTGCAGCCGGGAACGGGCGTCGACGACATCCCGCAGGGTGATACCCGACCGGGATGGTCGGGACGACTCCCGCGCTTCGCCGGGGGTGTCGGGTGGTGTTATCCCGGATTCGCGGCGTTTCATGCCGGCAGCTTCCGGTAAACCGCGGCGGCCACCGGAACGAACCGGTCGTTGATGCCGTGCAGGGTTTCGGAATGGCCGATGAACAGAAAGCCGCCCGGGACCAGTTGGTCGTGAAAGCGGGCGAACAACCTCTGCTGGGTCGGTTGGTCGAAGTAGATAATGACATTGCGGCAGAAAATGATATGAATCGGGTGCTGGATGCCGAATGAATCACCGGCGATGAGGTTCAGGCGCCGGAAGGTGATGCGGCGGCGCAGTTCGGGAACGACGCGGCAGGAGCCACGGCGGGAGCCGGTACCCCGCAGCAGATAGCGGCGTTTCAGGGCTGCCGGCACCGGGGTGATGGCGCTTTCCGGGTAGATGGCCAGGCCGGCGGTGTCCAGGACCTCGGTGCAGATGTCGGTGGCGAGGATGCGGAATTCGCCGCGGCTGCCGTCGGCGAAATAGTTCGCCAGTACCATTGCGGTGGTGTAGGGTTCCTGGCCGCTGGAGCAGCCGGCGCTCCAGACATGCAGCGGCCGGCCGGCGTCGAACCGGTGGCCCTTGCCGAGTTCGGGCAGGGCGCGGGTGGTGAGAAGGTCGAAATGCCGTGGTTCGCGGAAGAAATCGGTCTTGTTGGTGGAGACCGCGTCGATCATGTGGACCAGTTCATTGTTGTTGCCGGCGGTGCGGCAGGCGTAGTCGTAGTAGTCCCGGTAGGAGGTGATGTTCAGACGGCGCATGCGCTTCTGCAGTCGGCCGGTGAGCATGGTTTTCTTGGCCGGGGTCAGATTGATGCCGCACTGCTGGTGAATGAACTGGCTGAAACGGCGGAAATCGGCTTCCGACATGGATGGCAGACGGTCGACGCCGACGGGTTTCGTCGTTGCGGTGAACATGGGTGATGCACTCCTGGGTGACTATTGGGCAAATCCTGAAGGCTGAATTCAGGAGACGGAATTCAGCCCGCGGAATGGGTACGGTACAATGCCGCCCCCTGTCTTCCGTCTCCGGTGTACGGGCGCCGGCGGACAGGTGTCCGGTGATGGTCGTCAGCAGGTCGTCCGCGGGCCGTCAGCCGTCCGCCGGGGACGGCTGACGGCGGACGGGTAGATCAGGAAACGGCCGCCGCCGGCGCGGCGGCTTCCGTTGTCGACCGGGACGACGCGGCGGCCTCGGAACTCTCGCTGCCGCGTACCAGGTCGAGCTCGTCGGTGCTCAGTACCTTGTCGATGTCGAGGATGATGATAAACCGTTCGTCCTGGTGGCCCATGCCGATAATGAAGTCGTTGCGGATACTGGTGCCGATCTTCGGCGGCGGGGAGATCTGTTCCGGATCCAGTTCGACGACCTCCTTGACCGAATCGGTCAGGGCGCCCAGTTGGGTCTCCTCGTCGTCGATGTCGATGACCACGGTGACGATACAGGTATCGACGGTGCGTTCGGCGGCGGGCATGCCCAGCTTGAGCCGCAGGTCGATGACCGGCAGCACATTGCCCCGCAGGTTGATGACCCCGCGGAGAAATGCCGGCATGCGCGGCACCTTGGTAATGGTGGTATAATCGAGAACTTCACGCACCTTGCCGATTTCCAGGGCGTAGTCCTCGTCTCCGAGGGTAAACGTCAGATAGGTTGAAGCGGTGGTAGTCGCGGCTGCACTCATGACCATTCCTCCCGTTGACTCGTGCATGCGTGGGGTGCCGGCCGGCGACGCCCCGAGGGTGTCACCGGCCGGATGAACCGGGACGGTTGCCGGGGCGTTGGGCGGCGGCTAGTACCGTTCGAATTCGGCGTCATCGGGATCTTCCATATCGAGGGTTACGCCGGTGACCTGCTGCCGGTTCCGGGGCGGCTGCGCGGCCTTCTTCCGGCTGCCGGCGGCGGGACGCGCCGGCTGGAGCTTGTGGGTCGCGGGGCGTGCCGCCGCCGTGGCGCGGCGGGCCTGGGGCTGGGTCCTGCGGTGCAGGCTCTCGTCGACCTTGAAGAAGGCCGCCGTTTCCCGCAGCTGCTCGGCCTGTCCCGCCAGTTCCTCGCTGGTGGAGGCCATCTCCTCGGTGGCCGCGGCCCCCTGCTGAATCACCTGGTCGAGCTGCTGGATCGCCTGGGTCACCTGCTCGATGCCGTCCGCCTGCTCGGTGCTCGAGGCATTGATTTCTTGCACCAGGTCGGCGGTTTTCTGGATGCCGGGGACGATCTCCTCGATCAGTCTGCCGGCCTTTTCGGCGACCTCCACCGAATTACTCGACAGGCCGCCGATCTCCTTCGCCGCGGTCTGGCTGCGTTCCGCCAGTTTGCGGACCTCGGCGGCAACCACCGCGAAGCCCTTGCCGTGTTCGCCGGCGCGGGCGGCCTCGATGGCGGCGTTTAGGGCCAGCATGTTGGTCTGCCGGGCGATCTCCTCGATGATGCCGATCTTCTCGGCGATGCTCTTCATCGCCTGGACCGTTTCCTTCACCGATTTGCCGCCTTCTTCGGCTTTGCGGGCCGCCTGTTCGGCGATGGTCGCCGTCTGCTTGGCATTGTCGGAATTCTGCGACACGGTGCTGTTCATCTCCTCCATGGCGCTGGAAACCTCTTCGACGCTGGAGGACTGCTCGGTGGCGCCCTGGGACATTTCCTCGGCGCTGGAGCTGATCTGCTGGCTGCCGGACGCCACCTGCTCGGCGGCTTCCTGGACGTTGACGGCGATATTGGTCAGGTCGCGCACCATCTGTTCCAGTGCCTGCATCAGCTCGTCGCGCTCGGAGCGCTGCTTGACGGTGACCTTGAGGTCGCCCTCGGCAATCTTCTGCGCCAGGACGGTGACATCATTCATCGCCTGGACGAGCATGTTGATGTTGTTCTTGATCTTGTTGAAGTCACCGCGATATTCGTCGGTGATCTTCTCGGGGATGTCGCCCTTGCTGATCCGGTCGACGTAGTTGGCCGCCACCTGCAGCGGCTGGATCACCGCTCCAAGGGTGTTGTTCACGCCGTCGACGATGCGCCGGTAGTTGCCGTCGAACTTCGCCGCGTCGGCGCGGGTTTCCAGCAGACCGTTGGTCGCCGCCTCGGCCAGTGCCAGGATGCCGTCGGTGATCTCCATTTCCTTACTGATGTCAAGCACGTACTCGAGGCCGCCGACGATGTTGCCCTGCGGGTCCTTGAGCGGGGCGCCGGAGTAGCGGATGGGCAGGTCGCCGCCGGGCAGCTTGGCCACCGTGTCGTCGGTGCAGACCTTGTCGAGTTGCATCGCCTTGGCCACCTGGCAGTCGGAGGTGTTGCAGTGGCCGGTGTTGAAGAGGTTGAAGCACTTCAGTCCCTTGCAGGCATCAGGGGTTTTACCGACGGCCCTGGCGCCGGCGGGATTCATGAAGTTGACGTTGAAGGTCTTGTCCACCACCATTACCGGGGTGGGGATCTCGTTGAGATAGTCCACCTTGGTCTGGGCGTCGCTTATCGCCGCCTTGACCGCGGTCTGGTCCATGACGATCTCCAGCGCGCCGATGATGCCGCCGTTACGGTTGCGGATCGGCACCCCGCTGTAGTCGATGAGCATGTCCTTGCCGCCCGGGTGGGCGTCGGTTTCGCCGTCTTCCGGCCGGCCGCTGGTCATCGCCCGGGCGCAGGCACAGTTGGCGGTGCGGCAGTCGGAGGTTTTGAACTGGTCGTAGCATTTCCTGCCCACCAGGTCGGAATGCCGGGTGCCGATGACCTCGGCGCCGGCCTGGTTCATGAACTGGATGTTGAAATCCTTGTCGATGATCATCGCCGGGACGGGGATCTGGTTGATGAACCCCACCAGGGCCTCGACGGTGGCGTTCATGCCGCTCATCAGCTCGGCGTAGTCGCCCGCGAAGCCGGAGGCGTCGGCGCGGTATTCGAGTTGCCCGGTGACGGCGGCGTCCACCAGCATGCCGGCCTCGCGGACCAGATTGTTGACCACGTCGATGCACTGGTTGAGATTATTCTTGATGGTGTTGAAGTCGCCCCGGTATTCGTCGGTGATGGGTGCGGGGATGTTGCCGCTGCCGATGCGGTCGACGTAGTCGGCGGCCACCTGCAGGGGTTTGATTACCGCATCGAGGGTATCGTTCACCCCGGCGATGATGCGGCGGTAGTTGCCGGCAAACTTGTCCTCGTCGGCGCGGGTGTCGAGGCGCCCTTCCCGGGCGGCGGCGGCCAGTTCCAGGACGCCGTCGGTAACCTCCATCTCCTTACTGATGTCAAGCACGTATTCCAGCCCGCCGATGATGTTGCCGGCGGCATCCTTCAGCGGGGCCCCGGTGTAGCGGATCGGTACGGTGCCGCGGGGCAGCTTGGCCACCGTGTCGGCGGTGAAGGTGCCGTCGTTTTTCATCGCCCTGGCCACCTGGCAGTTTTCGGTGTTGCACTGCTCGGTGTTGAAAAGCGAAAAGCATTTCAATCCTTTGCACCGCTCCGGGGATTTGCCCACCGCCTCGGCGCCGGCCTGGTTGATGTAGGTGACGGTGAATTCGGGATCGATGGTCATGATCGGCGTCGGGATCAGGTCCAGCATCCGGGCCTTGGCCTGGGCGTCGGCCAGCAGTGCCTGATCGACGGCGCCGCCGGCTACGGTGCCGGCGGCCGGGTTTGCAGCGGCCTTCGGCGGGGCCGCCGGCTGGTTTTCCGCCGCTGCTTCGGATTCACTGCCGCGTTCGAAGATGCTCTTGTCAAGTTTCCCGGCCATGGTTCCTCTCCTTGTTGTTGAAGGCTGGCAAAAACTGTTGCTGAGTCCTGACGTATGGATATGCTCTGAGAGCCGGGAGCCGGAAGCCGGCGGACAATCCCTTCCGCCTTCTGAACTCCGTCTCCTGAATTCTGCATCTTGCCGTGTCCCCCGGGCTTGCCGTCAGGCGGCCGGCGGCTGAACGCCGGCCGCCGCCGTGCGGCGCATCACCTCCTGCGCCAGCCGGGTATAGGCCCGGGCGCCGCGGCTGTTGGGGGTGTAGCCGTAGATTGTCCGGTTCATGGATGGTGCCTCGGCGAGCCGGACATCGCGGCGAATCTCGGTGTCGAACACCAGTTTGCCCCAGCGTTCACGCACCAGGCCGGTGACCTTGGTCGTGAGGTTGAGCCCGTTCTGGACCTGGGTGAAGAGGATGCCGAGCAGGGTGCAGTCGATGCCCAGCCCCCGGCGTGCCTGATCCACCGCCTGCATGAGGCTCAGTAGGCCCTCCAGCGCGAGGTAGTCAGGGGTTACCGGAATGAGGTAATGGTCGGCCGCCACCATGGCGTTGATCACCAGCATCGACATGGATGGCGGACAGTCACAGAGGATGAAATCGTAGTCATCGCGTACCGTGTCGAGGGCCTCCCGCAGCCGTTGAGCGCGGTCGGCCCGGTCGGCGAGCATCAGGTCGGCACTGGCCAGCGCCATCTCCGCGGTCACCAGGTCGAGGCCGCTGTCGGTCATGGGCCGCACGGTATCCGTCAGGGTTCGACCGTCGAAGAGAATGTCCGCGGTCGAGGGTGCCAACTCGGCAAAGGGTACGCCCAGCGACAGGGATGCCGATGCCTGGGGGTCCATGTCGATGATCAGCACCCGCTTTCCCTCCCGCGCCAGGGCGGCCCCCAGACTGATGCAGGTAGTGGTTTTGCCGGTGCCGCCCTTGTTGTTGACGATGTTGATGATCATGGGCACGCTCCGTGGTTTACGGCCGGTCGACCGTGCTGTGGGTTTCCCGCCGACGATCTGCCTGCAGGGCGCTTGCGTGCAGCCCGTGGACGTCGAGAATCAGGGCGACGGAACCGTCCGCGAGAATGGTGGCGCCGGAAAACTCCCGCGCGGTGCGGTAGATCCGACTGAGGGTCTTGATCACCGTCTGGTGGCTGCCGATCACCTCGTCGACCACGAATCCCACCCGGGAATCATCCACATCGACGATGGCCGCCTGCTGGATCGGCGGGGCCTCTTCCGCGATGCGGAACAGCTCGCGCAGCATGATGTAGGGTACGATTTCACCCCGCAGATTGACCATCCGCCGGCGGTTGTCGCGGTCCATTTCGGCCTGGGAGAGCTCGATGCACTCCTCCACCACCGCCAGGGGCAGAACGTAGAAGGCGGTGCCGACACGCACCAGGAGACCGTCGATGATCGCCAGGGTGAGCGGCAGTTTCAGGGTGACGGTGGTACCCTGTCCCGGGGTGCTGGAGATGTCCAGGGTGCCGCGCAGGGATTCGACGCCGCGTTTCACCACGTCCATGCCGACGCCGCGGCCGGAGACGTCGGTGACCGCCTTGGCGGTGGAAAACCCCGGTGCGCAGATCAGTGAAAGGATCTCGGCGGGGTCGAGGTCGGCATCGGCGGCGATGATTCCCTTTTCCACCGCCTTGGCGCGGATGACCGCGGGATCGAGACCGGCACCGTCGTCGGTGATGCGCACCACGACGCTGGTACCGGAGTGTTCGGCGGTCAGGTGGACGGTGCCCGGCCCCGGTTTGCCCGCCGCCTTGCGCACCGCCGGATGTTCGATGCCGTGGTCGATGCTGTTGCGGATGATGTGTACCAGCGGGTCGTTGAGGCGTTCGATAACCGTCTTGTCGAGTTCGGTTTCGCCGCCGTCGGTGGTCAGGACGACATCCTTGCCCAGTTCGTTGGCGAGATCCCGTACCAGGCGCTTGAACTTGCTGAAGGTGGTGCCGATGGGCAGCATGCGGATGCCCATGGTGTTGTCCCGGAGCTCGGCGGTCAGCCGTTCGACCTCCTCGGAGATGGTCAGCAGGTCGGCATCGCCCCGGGTCAGCGCCGTGCGGCTCAGGCTGGCCTGAATGGTCACCAGCTCGCCCACCAGGTCCACCAGAACATCGAGCTTCTCCGCCGCCACCCGGATGCTGGCGGTTTCCGCCTTTGCCTGCCGGGTCATTCGCTGCTGCCGGATATGTTCCTGCTCGGCGAGGGCCGATTCCACCAGCCGGCGGTCGGCGGTGCCGGTTTCCACGAGGATTTCGCCGACGCGCTTCTGGGAGTCGATGGCGCGGGCGAGATCCGCGGCGGTCACGTCGCCGCGGGCGAGAAGGATCTCGCCGAGCCGGCGGTAATCGAGGTCGTCGTCGGCGCGGGCGTCGTTGTCGATCACCTCGATCTTCAGCTCGCAATCGTCCTCGACGAAGAGAAAGACATCGCGGATGCTGACGGCGTCGCGGGCGGTGGTGACGATGATGTCCCAGAAGAGGCAGCACTGTTCCGGCTGCAGGTCCTCAAGCCGCGGCACCCGTCCCTGCTGGGCGGTGACCGCCGCGGGGCCGAAGCCGCGCAGTTCGTCCAGCAGCAGCAGGGGGTTGGTGCCGGTGGCGAACAGCTGCGGTTCCGGGACGAAGCGGATGCGGTAGGTGGTCAGGGAACCGTCGTCATTGCCCGGATGCGTTGCCGCCGCCGTTGCCGCTGCCGCCGCCGGCGGCGGGGTCGCCGCCGTCGCGATCTTGCCGCCGGCGGTGGCCAGCAGGCGCTGAAAGACCGCCAGGATGCGTTCTTCCTCGTCCTCGTCGCGGGGATCGCCGGTCACCATCCTGCGGATCTGATCGCAGGCCGCCAGGGAGCCGTCGACCACCTCCTTGGAAACCCGCAGTTCACCGTTGCGAATGTGGTCGTAGGTCGTTTCGACGTTATGGGTGAAGGCGGCGACATCTTCGAAGCCGAACATCGCCCCCGATCCCTTGATGGTGTGCATCGCCCGGAAGACCCGGCCCACCAGATCGATGTCTTCCGGCGATTCCTCGAGTTCCATCAGCGCCGTCTCGAGTTCAGCCAGCAGTTCGAACGCCTCTTCCCTGAATGCTTCCCGATGCTGATCTATCATGACCGTGTTCCCGTATTGCGGACGCTCCCTCAGGGATGCCCGCGGTTATTGCCGCTGCCGGCGGATTATCGGCGCCGGGGCCGCTTCTCAGCCCAGCAGTTTCTTCACCACCGCCAGCAGCTGTTCCGGATTGAAGGGTTTGACGATCCAGCCGGTGGCGCCGGCGGCCTTGCCCTCCTGTTTTTTGGTCGCCTGGGATTCCGTGGTCAGCATGACGATGGGGATGAACTTGAAGTCCGGTTTCGCCCGCATGTTTCGGATCAGCTCGATGCCGTCCATGTTCGGCATGTTGAGGTCGGTGATCAGCATCGCCGGCCGGGAGCCGTCGGCTTTGTGCAGGGCATCCTGTCCGTCAATCGCTTCCACCACGTCATAGCCGGCCTGTTTCAGGGTAAAGGAGACCATCTGCCGGACGCTGGCCGAATCATCGGCGGTCATAATCGTTTTTGCCATGTCCTGCTCCACTGTGTAGATGGTTCGATATTGTCACAGATGAACCGGGAACCGTGTTCCGGCCCTGCAAAATGGGGCCGGCGATACGGTTGTTCAGTTGCCGCGGTCCGCCGCGGCGGCGAGCGGCAGGGTGTCGAGGCTGCAACCGGCTCGGCGCGCGGTTTCGGTGACCACCGCGTTGATGCCGGAACAGGTCAACTGCCGGCCGTCCTCGGCGGCGCTGCGGCCGGCGGCGATCAGCAGCTGCAGGCCGGCGGCATCGATGGTCTCGATGCCGTCGAGGTCGAGTCGTACGGCACCACCGTCATCGAGGGCCGCGAGCAGCTTCCGATGGGCCGCATCGACATCGGCGATGCACAGGGATGGGCCGAAGGTCAGTTCCGTGGTGCCGTCGGTATGGGTGGTGGTACGCATGGTGTTTTCTCCCTGGCCGATGCCGCCGTCGCCGCGGCGGGATCAGAAAAGTTCCACGTTGTCGCCGAAATCATCGTCAGGTTCCCCGGCGTTCGGTCCGGTTTTGCTGTTGGTCGCCGCCGCGGGCGTTTTTTCGGGGTCTTCATGGGGCGGTTTCGCCGCGGCCGGCGCCGGCTCATCGTCGAACAGCTCGATGTTTTCATCAAACAGCTCGATACTGCCGACCTCTTTTGTGGCGGCCGTTGGCGTCGGGATGCCGGCCGGTCCACTGTCGAACAGCTCGATGTCTTCCGCCCCGGTGTCGTTGCCGTCCGCGGTACCGAACAGTTCGAATCCGTCGATGTCGTCCGCGTTGTCATCCTTGTCGGCGACCACGGCACCCGGGGTGACCAGCCGGATGGTGCCGGTGCCGACGGGGGTGGACCCGGGGCCGGGGTTTCCCCCGGGGATCAGGGTCAGGAGCCGGTGATGGACCTCCCGCTCCTGTTCCATGGTGTAGCGTCGGGTCAGGCGGGCGTGGGTTTCTTCGTCGGGCACCGAGATTCCCGCCGGGGTGTCGGCGCAATGGCTGACGTTTTCTTGAAGCTGCTCCAGGAGGCCGGTGAAGCGGTCCGCCAGGGCGGGCAGAAAGTCCACTTCGGTATGCAGTTCAACGGTGGTTTTCAGCAGGGATTGCGCCAGGTTGAAGGC
>JAFGAM010000015.1 GCA_016933675.1 Candidatus Anaeroferrophillacea bacterium | reverse complement strand
TGTCAGGGGCGCAGGACGAAGCGGTGGTAGCGTTTCTTGCCCGCTCGAAGCAGCAGGGCGCCGTCGCTGAAGTGCGTCGCCGTGATGGTGAAGTCCGCCTGCAGGCGGTCGTCGTTGCAGTAGCCGCCGCCCTGGTCCAGAAGCCTGCGGGCGGCGCCCTTGGAGGCGCAGAGGCCGGCACGGACGAAGAGGTCGACGACCGTCAGCCCGGCGTCCAACTCGGTCGGGGACAGTGACGTTTCCGGCAGGCTCGCCGCCGGCGTCCTGCCGGCGGTGATTTCCGCGATCCTCGACGATGTTTCGATCCGTCCTTCGGGGTCGGCGGTGCCGAACTGCGTCGCCGCGGCACGGAAGGCGTCCGCCGCCGCTTCGTGGCCGTGCACCAGGGCGGTAACCTCGTAGGCGAGGATTTCCTTGGCGCGGTTGATGCCGTGATCTTCGTTGGTCTCCAGCCGCCCGATTTCCGCCGCCGGCAGGAAGGTGAACAGTCTGAGCAGGCGGCCGATCTCGCCGTCCTCGCAGTTGCGCCAGAACTGGTAGAAATCGAACACCGATGTCCGCCCGGCATCGAGCCATATGGCGCCGGCGGCGGTTTTGCCGAACTTCTCGCCGCCGGCGGTGGTCAACAGCGGGAAGGTGATACCGTAGACCTCGCGGCTTTGCAGCCGGCGTACGAGATCGACCCCGGCGACGATGTTGCCCCACTGGTCCTGGCCGCCCATCTGGAGGATGCAGTCATGGCCCCGGCAGAGGACGTGGAAGTCATAGGCCTGCAACAGCATGTAGTTGAACTCGATGAACGACAGGCCGGTTTCCAGGCGCTGGCGGTAGGACTCGGCGGTCAGCATCCGGTTGACGCTGAAATGGCGGCCGATGTCGCGGAGGAAGTCGATGTAGCGCAGATCCTCCAGCCAGTCGGCGTTGTTCAGCAGCAGCCCGCCATCGTCGCCGAAGGTGAGAAAACGTCCCATCTGTTCCCTGAGCCCCCGGGCGTTGGTGTCGATATCTGTCCGGCTCAAGAGCCGGCGCATTTCGGTCTTGCCGCTGGGATCGCCCACCAGGGCGGTGCCGCCGCCCACCAGGGCGATGGGCCGGTGCCCGGCACGCTGCATGTGGACCATGGCGATAAGCGGGATCAGACTGCCCACGTGAAGACTGTCGGCGGTGGGGTCGAAGCCGATGTAGAAGGTCAGCGGCGGTCCGCCGGTGAGTCGCCCGCGCAGCTCATCCTCGTGGGTCGCCTGGTAGATGAAGCCGCGATCGGTCAGTTCCTGATAGATGTCGTGGTGCATGGCGGATGTTCTTTTCTATTCCATTTCGAGGATCTGTTTCGCCTGTCGCAGGCGGTCGTTGCCTTCCCGGAAGCGTTCCATTGCCGCCTTGATGTACTCCACCAGATCCTCGCGGTTCTCCTTTTGTGCCTGGGCGGCCCACTTGCGATAATCGTCCTGATGACTCTCGTTGTGGTCGATCCAGTGGCTGAGCAGAATGTCCAGCTTCTCGGTAAATGATTTCGCCTCGGTGCCGGCCGCGCCGGCGCAGGCGCCGCAGTGGCCGTGTTCGTGGTGATGGTGGTGTTCATGCATGATCCGAGTCCTCCGTTCCGGATGCGGTTGGCGAATCGTTGTGGTTGTCGTCTGCGACCTTGAGGTAGGATACGCCGATATCCTGTTCATCATTCAGCCGGTCGATTCTGAGGATGTACTGGTGGGGAACGGCGATCGACCTGATGCGGGCGAACTCCTTGCGCAGGGCGTCATCCTCGGGGGAGATGATCAGCCGGTCGCTGTCTGTGAAGATGAAATCAGCGATTTCGACGAAACCGAACATCTCGGATTCTGTCACGCTGCGGGCCAGCAGAGCGTAATCGCGCTTGCCGGTTTTGAAGTGCACCCGATATATCTGCTCCGTTTTCCGGGACATCTGTCGGTTCCGTGGATTGCCTGGGGTGGCGCAACCGCAGTGCGTGCGGTGCCGTTTTGTGGATGCTGCCGTTGGCCTTCTCTCCGGGTCGGATCACGATGCCGCCGTGGGCCGGCGTCCCCCGCGGGACGCTCCATGGTTAGCAGTATTGGCGCGGAAATGCAAGGGGGTGTTGGTGCCGCCGGCGCGGCCGGAGCGGGGTGCTGCCGAAGCGGGGACGCGGGACGCCAACCCCTTCGTCACAACGAAAGTTGCCGGCGTCCACCGGTTGTTTACCCGTCAATCGGAAATGCCCGACGGCGGCGACGGACGGGATGTCGATTCTGAACGGTGGCGTCGCGGCCGGCGGGATGACGGCCTTCCTTCGTTTCCGGCCGCGGGTTGTTCAGCGCCCGGTCTTCGGGAGCGGGACGGGCGGCGGCCGCCATCACTTTTCCGGCCCCTGCCTGCCGTCGTTTCACTGCCGTGACCCGGTTTCCGGGGCCTGGGAGCTGCCCTTGGCGGCCGGGTCACCGCCGCAAGATCATCCTCTTCGGCCCAGACTACGGGGATGCCGCCGGCCAGTTTTTCGATCGGTTCGAGATAGAAGGCATCGTCCTCGCTGGCGAGAGAGATGGCATGGCCGGTGGCGCCGACCCGCGCCGTGCGGCCGATGCGGTGGACGTAGTCTTCGGGATCCTGGGGCAGATCAAAGTTGAAGACGTGGGTGACGTTGTCGATGTGCAGGCCCCGGGAGGCAACGTCGGTAGCCACCAGGATCCGCAGCTTGCGTTCCTTGAAATGCTTGAGAATGCTGAGCCGCCGGTGCTGGGGGACGTCTCCGGTGAGCGCCGCACCGGGGTATTCGTTGGCCTTGAGATAGCGTTCGAGGGTCTCGGCCATGCGCTTGGTGTTGCAGAAGATCAGCGCCCGCTCGGGGTTTTCCCGCGCCAGCAGGCCGAAGAGCAGGGGCAGCTTCTCGTCCGAACCGACGTGATACAGCCGCTGTTTCACCTTGTCAGCGGTGAGTCGTCCCGGAGTTATGGTGGTCGATTCGGTGATGTTGAGGTGTTCGTAGGCCAGTTCCATCACCCGGGTCGACAGGGTGGCGGAAAAGAGCAGCGACTGGCGGCGGTCGTAGGGCGAACAGCGGCGCAGAATCCAGCGGATGTCATTGATGAAGCCGAGATCGAACATCCGGTCGGCCTCGTCGATGACCACCATTTCCACGTCATTCAGGTTGACAACCCGTTGTTTGAGGTAGTCGATGAGCCGGCCGGGGGTGGCGACGAGGATGTCGATATTCTGCTCCTGGAGAGCGGTGCGCTGCTTGTCGTAGTCGATGCCGCCGAACACCGCCTGGAAGCTGAGACCGGTGTGGCGCCCGAGAAGTTCCGCTTCGGCGGTGATCTGGACCACCAGTTCCCGGGTGGGGGCGAGTACCAGACCGCGCAGCGGCGGCCGGCCCTTGTCGGTGCCGGTGGCGGCCGGAGCTTTCAGCAGCCGGTCCATCATGGTGATGAGAAAGGTTGCCGTTTTTCCGGTGCCGGTCTGGGATTGGGCGGCGATGTTTTCACCCGCCAAAGTGCGGGGCAGGACGCGCTCCTGGACCGGGGTGCAGGAGCTGAAACCGGCATCCCGGATCCCCTGCAGGACGGTCTCGTGGATCGGCAGCTGGTCGAAAGTGGTGTCGGAAAAAACGTTGTTCATGGGCACAAAAACTCCTTGTCGCGGAATCGCTCGATTTCGCGTTGGTGAAATGGCTGGGTTGCTGGCGGCGGGAAAAGGTCGGTTGGCGGCGGATCGGTATCGGCGGCTCCTGCTTCATGCCCCCAGGATTACCCCGTATATGAAAAAATAGCAAGTGAAAACGTATGATTGTTGGTTTCGCAACGGCGAGCGCCGTGGGGTTGCCGGGGTGTTTGGAGATTCGGAACCGTTCCGGTGCTGCCGCCGGAAAACTGCGGCCGGGTACACACCGGAACCACTGCAAAAAGTGCCGTCCGGGCCAACAATGCCCGGACGGCGGCATGGTGGTACCGCGGTACCGAATTCAGGAATGGGCCTCGGGGTTGATGGTGCCGGCGCAATGCGTCCCCCTGCCAACTTCGTCATCGTAGATCTGGATGTTTTTGCTCCCGCACTGCGGGCATTCCTTGAGCCCCTTTTCCTCGGGTGTCAGATGCTTCTCGTAATCACAATCCATGCACAACAATCGCCAGGCCATGACCGCTCCCTCCTTTACCCGATGGGTGTTCGTTGTCTGCACCATCGCCCCGTTTGCCGATGCCGCCCGGCACGGTGAGGTCGACGATTGCCGATAGTATAACACACCGGTCGGAATAAGCAAAAAAGTCGCCGGCACCGGAACAAATCAAGTGGGAATGACCTCAGCTTCAGGCGGAGAAGATCATCGTCGGCGGGGTTTCGCCGTACGCCACCGCGCGGTCGCGGATACGGTCGTAGATCGGTACCAGATCCACCTCGATGGCCTCTTCGGGACACTGACGTACGCAGCTGAAGCAGAGGAAACAGTGATCGAGAAAGCGGGGCAGCGGATCGAGTTCAATGGCTGCCGCCGGGCATTCATCGCGGCAGATGCCGCACGCGGTGCAGCGGTCGGCGTTTACCCTCCGGGCCGGCAGGATCTGTTTCGCTTTGGCGATACTCAGCTGCCGCATGCCTTCGACCTGGTCCGCCGGCTGGTAGTGCAGCCGCTCGATGGGCAGCGGCACGAGGCTGCCGGCGGCCGCCCGCCGGACCACGTCAGCCGCCAGGCCGGCTGCCAGGCGCAGGTCATCGTTGTTGGGCCGGCCGACGCCTACCGGATCGGCCAGCCGCCACATGAGCGAGTGGACCGCCATGATCCGCGCGGCACCGGCGAGCACGGCGCCTTTGTCGATCAGGGCGGCGGCCATCTCCGGCAACGCCAGGCCGCTGGTGGCTCCACCCCAGGTGACGAAGGGGACGGCGAAGCAGTTGGCCAGCGGGGGCAGGCCGTCGAGGAATTCGGTTATCGGGGGCACCGCGTGGGAGGAATAGACCGGCGAGCCGACGAACAGCATCGTCGGCTGGTCCGGGTCCGCCAGCCGGGCGCGAATTCCGCCGAGGTCCGCCGGTTTTTTCCCCAGATCGCGGAGGGTGTGCGGGGTGCCGAGATCCGCCAGGGCGGCGGCCATCGCCGTTGCCGTCCGGGCGGTGGTGCCGGCGGGTGAACTGAAGATCAAGGAGGCATGGAACTGGTCGGGTGTCATGGTTTACTTCCTGTTTTCACGGTTGATGATGGCTTCGTTACAACCCCATGCTCTTGCCGTCCGGGATCCCGCCGTTCAGTATCAGATGATCAGGCGCCGTCGAGGACGTTGTGCTCGGTGCGCCGGTACCATGCCGCGGGGTCGAGAAAGAACTCCTCGGTTTCCCTGAGGGAGGCAAGGTGCTCGTTTTCGATGTTTGCCAGCAGGGCGAAGAAGTCGTATTCCCGGGGGTCGGTGGAGGCGTCGCGGAGGCGGCCGTAATGCGCCACCCCCCGGGCCTCGAAGGCGATGGCCTCGCGCACCGCCGCCAGGTCGTCGTCGTCCGCGGTCGGTTGCCGGTCGACCTCCGCCAGCACCTTCTTCAGGGTGTCGCCGACAATCGTGTCGCTGACCTTCAGGGGCACGGTTTCCGGCCATCTGCCATCCTTTTCCCAGGCCGCGTGCAGGGCCCCGAGGCGTTCATAGTGTTCCTGTTCCTCGTCGGCGAGCTGTCGAAACATCGCCCGGCCCACCGGGCTGGTGGTGCGTTCGGCGTGCTTCAGGTAGAATTCCCGTTCGCTCATTTCGTTGTCGAGGGCGACGTCCAGGGCGTTCAACCGGTCGGTCTGCATGCTGTCCTCCTTACGTGGTTCCGCGGCTGCGGCGGCATCTCCGCCAGTGCTTCCTGCCGGAAATATATACCACCTGCGGCGCAAAAATTCCACCGGTGAACCGTGCCCGGAACATCCGCCGCGTTGCATGCCGGGTGACGAAGCAAAAAAAACGGCAGAGGACGGAGGTGTTCTCCGCGCCCCTGCCGCGCCGCGCGGCTGCCATGCCGAAGCCGGCCGGTTGGATGTCAGTAATAAAGTACCTTGTCGGCGGCGGCCACCGCTTCCCAGGCCTGGGGCAGTTTGACCGGGACGATGAAGTCCTCGATGCCGGAGGTGTCGTCCAGCGATGTGGCGAAGCCGTCGATGACGTGGAAGGTGGCGCAGGATGCCACGGTGACCCCGAGCTGGCCGCTGACGAACCGGGCGAGCTGCTCCAGGTTGTCGGGCAGATCGCCGGCGGAGAGGCCGTCAAGCTGAGATGCCACCAGCTCCTTCACCTCGGCGGTCAGCGCCATTTTGGCCAGTTCCCCTTTCCGGGACATGCGCATACCCTGGGGACCGTAGAAGATGGTCACGTTGGGAACGTTGCCGATTTTCTTCGCCATGAAGGCGACGACGTAGGGAGCATACTGGTTGTAGGGTTCGGTGGTGTTGACGACGAGGAGCAGATTCTGCGGCTGAGCCATGGGCGGACTCCTTTCCCTGCGGTAGATTGCGTTGCCATGGTCGTTTTTTGCATATTTTACGGTACGGGGGCAGTCTACGACTTCAGGCGGTACTTGTCAAGGGTGACGTGCGCCCCACGTCATCCCCGGCACCGGTCTCAGGTCCCGGCCTGCGGGGAGCAGCGGCGGCAGGTTCCGAATGGCGGATGCTGCCGGCCGTGGCGGTTGACGGCGAAACAAGCCGCCGGCCTCGGGCCCG
>JAFGAM010000116.1 GCA_016933675.1 Candidatus Anaeroferrophillacea bacterium | reverse complement strand
GTTAGATTAACCCTCGGTGAGGGCTTCGTAGCGACTCCGGATTCGCGGCACAATGAATATGTCGGACACCGGATCAGGATCTCAAAAAACCGACAGGCAGCAACATGGACAAAGACTACGACAAACGGCGTGAGCTAATGGTCGAGCGCCAGTTGATCGGCCGCGGGATCAGCGACGTCCGGGTACTGACCGCCATGGGCCGGGTTAAACGCCATCGTTTCGTCCCGGCCGAACTCGCCCGCGCCGCCTACGACGACCGCCCGCTGCCCATCGGCAACGGCCAGACCATCTCCCAACCCTACATGGTCGCCGCGATGACCGAGCTGCTGGCACTCGTCAACGGCCGGGAGAAGGTGCTGGAGATCGGCACCGGATCGGGCTACCAGGCGGCGATCCTCGCCGAGCTGGCCGGTGAAGTCGTCACCATCGAGCGCGAAGAACCTCTCGCCGCAGCGGCCCGGCGGCGGCTGGCGGAAATGGGGTATACAAACATCCGCGTCATCGGCGCCGACGGCACCCGCGGCTATCCGCCGGCGGCACCATACGACGGCATCATCGTTACCGCCGGTGCCCCCCATGTCCCGGCGGCACTCACCGCCCAGTTGGCGGAAAACGGCCGGCTGGTGATCCCCGTCGGCCCGCGATCGTCCCAGACCCTTACCCTGGTCAAGAAGGTGGAAGGGAGACTAATTACCAGTTCCGCCTTCCGGTGCGTTTTCGTCCCCCTGCGCGGCGTCGACGGCTGGCCGGAAAACGGCGGTCCTTACTGAAACCGGCCGTCCGGGGGCACGGGAACCGGGCGTCGGGAGGCGCGTCCCGAGACCCTCCGGAGCGAATTTACCTCCCCGAAGCGGAAAAAAAAGCGCCGCTTTCGCGGCGCATTGAATATACCCGTCACCCGGATCCGGCACCATCCGCCGCACCCGACCGGAAAATGAGTCTCCCCGTCCCCGAAGGCCCTCAACTGCCGAAGATCTTGGTCAGCTTCTCCTGCATCGTCTCGGCGGTGAAGGGCTTGACGATGTAATTGCTGACCCCGGCCTTGACCGCCTCGATGATATTCTCTTTCAGGGCCTCGGCGGTCACCATCAGCACCGGCATATCCTTGAGGTTGTCGTCGTTGCGGATCGCCTTCAGCAATTCGAGGCCGGACATCTTGGGCATGTTCCAGTCGGTGATGATCAGGTCGAAGGGCTCGGCCTGGATCTTCGGCCACGCGGTGGCACCGTCATCGGCTTCGTGGACATTGTTGAATCCCAACTGGCGCAGAATATTCTTGATGATCCGCCGCATGGTGGAAAAGTCATCGACAATGAGAATTTTCATATTCGGATTCATGACTGCCTGCCCTGCCGCTTTTCGTAGCGAATGCGCTTCGTCTTGTTTTTCAGGTGAATGATCGCCTTGGTGCGGAGCTGGCAGACCCGAGACTCGGAAACACCCATGATCAGCCCGATCTCCTTGAGGTTGAGATCCTCGAAATAATACAGTGAAAGGACCAGGCGTTCGCGCTCGGGCAGCTGGTCGATGGCCTCCACCAGCATGCTGCGCATCTCCTTGTCCTTGAACAACCCGAAGGGGTCTTCACTGTCTAACAGCCGAACGTACTCGTAGGGATCCCGCAGTTCTTCACCGTTTTCGAAATGGAGATCCTCGAAGTTGATCAGCGAGATGCCCTTGGCCTTGGCCAGCAACTTGTAGAATTCCTCCAGAGAGACCCCGAGTGCCTCGGCAACCTCCTCGTCCTCCGCCGGCCGGCCAAACTTATGCTCGAGGTAGTTGTAGGTGTTTTCCAGCAGGTTGTTGTCGCTGCGCAGGCTCCGGGAAGCCCAGTCCTGGGTCCGGAGTTCGTCGAGAATCGCCCCCCGGACGCGAATTTCTGCGTAGGTCTTGAACTTTATACCCCGGGAAGGGTCAAACTTCGAGATCGCATCGATCAGGCCGATGACGCCGCTGTTGATGAGATCGTTCAGATCGACATTGTCCGGCAATCTCGAGGCAATGCGCTGCGCCACCCGCTGGATAAGCGGGAGGTATTCAACCACCATCGCTTCGGATCCCTGCTCCCGCATGGACTCGGTTTCACTCTCGAGCAGGCTCTCCATCCAGAATTCTCCGCCAGAAAAATTGCAGCCCACCTGCCTTCGGCTGTATCGTTCGGCGCTGCAGTTCCCCGGCAACAAGCTGGAAGGACCGGCTCACAGGCGCCGCGGGATCGGCATCAACCACCGCCCGTTGCCGCCGCACGGCCCGGGAAACCGCCGGATCATGGGGTATGTATCCCAGAGAATCCAAGGAGATGTCAAGGAATTTTTCACAAACCAGGTTCAGTTTACGGTAGACGGCATCAGCCTCCTCCCGGTTTTTCACCATGTTGGGGAGCAGCATGAAGCGGCTCTCGCCGTATTGCCGATTGAGTACCTTGACCAGCGCATAGGCATCGGTCAGGGACGTGGGCTCGGGGGTAACCACGACAACCACCTCGTGCGCCGCACGGGAGAAACTGGTCACCAGATCGGAAATACCGGCGGCGGTATCGACGAAGAGGTAGTCGAACTCCTCCTCCAGCTGGTCCAGCTGGTCCAGCAGGATGCGCTGCTCCATGCCGCCATAGCGGGTAATCTCCTGGATCCCCGAAGACGCGGGGATGATGCGGATCCCCTTCGGCCCGGTCACCATGACCTCCGCCAGCGTCTTTTCACCGGCGAAAACATGGGCCAGGTTGTACTGCGGCGCGTAGCCGAGCAGGACATCGAGGTTGCCGAGGCCGAGATCGGCGTCGAGGATCAGCACCCGCTCGCCGAGATCGGCGAGGGCGCAGCCGAGATTGGCGACGATATTGGTCTTTCCCACCCCCCCCTTGCCGCTGGCAATGGCAATCACCTTGACGGTGCGGTGGTGTAATGAAGCTGCCTGGTCCATATCAACCTCGCCCATCCAGTCCCAGCAGTAGGCCGGCGACCCGCTCGCCGCTCGCCACTTCCAGATCTTCAGGCACCAGTTGACCGGTGGCAAAGAACGACAGCGGCAGATCAGCAATACGGGTTCCGCTTACCAGGGAACCGTATCTCGTTGTTTCATCAAGTTTGGTATACAGCATCGCCGCCGGCCGGAACCGGCGGTACTGCACCAGAATATCGAGCAGATCGTCGCCATGCACCGCTGCCGGCAACACCAGCAGAACGGCCCCGCCGCCGCCCGGCAGCACCTGGTGCAAGGCAGTAAGTCCGGCCTCGTCCCGATGGCTGCGGCCGGTGGTGTCGACGATCAACCGCTCCCGGTCGGCCATGCCGGCGGCCGCCTGCACGAAGCCGGCATGGCTGTCGACCACCGCCACCGGCATCTCCAGCCGACGCCCGTAGGCGCGGATCTGATCGGCGGCCCCCAGCCGGAAGGTATCCACCGACAAAATGCCGACCCGTTCGTCGAACCGCCGCCGGAAGAACGCCGCCAGCTTGGCCACGGTGGTGGTTTTACCCACCCCGGTGGGTCCCACCAGAACGATCCGCCGGGGCAGCGACGCCGGATCCAGCAACGGCAGTGCGTCGATGATCCGCCGGGCCAGAAATCCCTGCACCTGCAGCATTGACCGCCGGCCCGCCGGGGGCAGCCGCGCCGCCGCCTCATCCAGCAGCCGCCGACTGTACTCGTCATCGAGTCCGGCCCCGGCCAGCCGCTGAAAGGCGGCGGTAAAAACCCCGTCATCGTGCCAGTCACCCAGGGCACCGGTGGTCTCAAGCAGCCGGCCGACCATCCGCTTGAGATCCCGGATCTCCCGCTGCCAGCCACCGTCCAGACCCACCGGCCGGGCGGCACCGCTGAAGCGGTCATCGACCAGCTCGGCCAGCGAGGAGGCCGCCACCTCGCCGTAGCGCCGGGTCACCGCGGCAGCTGACGGCAGATTCTCCTCGGGATAGTCCACCGCCGCCGCCACCTCGACACCGCCGGCCGGCTCTTCATCGGCACCGAGATACCGGGTCTCGAGGATTACCGCATCGGGACCCAGCTCGCGCTTGATGTCCTGCATCACCCGGCCGATATCCACGCCGGTAAAATTTCGCACCCGCATGCCGCCGCTCCCTCCCTAGCCGGTGGTAATCCGTCCCAGTGACTGGACCTTGATGGTCGACGGAATCTCGTTGTGGGAGATCAACGTCAGCCGGGGCACGAACCGCTCCAGCAGACGGTAGAGGTGAAAACGGACGATGGGCACCGCCAGCAATACCGGCCGGGCGTTGAGGATGGCAAACTTCTCCGACAACTGTTTGATCTTTTCCACCATCTCGTAGACCACCGCCGGATCGAGGGACAGAAAGGCACCGTGATCGGTACGCTGGATGGAGTTGTTGATCAGCTCCTCCAGCCGGGGTTCGAGGGTCATGACATAGAGAAGGTTTTCCGCGGCGGTGTACTCGCCGACGATCCCGCGGCCCAGTTCCTGGCGCACATACTCGGTGAGCACATCCACGTCCCGCACCTGCATGGCGTATTCCGCCATGGTCTCGATGATGGTCATCAGATCCTTAACCGGCACCTGCTCCCGCAGCAGGTTCTGCAACACCTTCTGCAGTACCCCCCAGGGCACCGCCGAAGGCACCAGGTCATCGACCACCTGGGGGTATTCACGGGCGAGAGAGTTGACCAGCTTCTGAACGTCCTGACGCCCCAGCAGCTCGTGCGAGAATTCGCGAATCTTCTCCACCAGGTGCGTGGCCACCACCGTCGAGGCGTCGACCACGGTGTAGCCGGCCAGCTGTGCCCGCTCCCGGTAACGCTCCTCGATCCACAACGCCGGCAGTCCGAAGGCCGGCTCGGTGGTTGGAATGCCCTCGATCTTCGGAGCGTTCTCCTCGGGGTTCATCGCCAGGCAGTAGCCCACCATCACCTCGCCGCGGGCGACATCGGAACCCTTGACCTTGAGGACGTAGTCGTTGGGCTTGAGCTGGAGGTTGTCACGGATATGCACCGACGGCAGGATAAACCCCAGATCGACGG
Source organism: Candidatus Anaeroferrophillacea bacterium (assembly GCA_016933675.1). Taxonomy (GTDB): domain Bacteria; phylum Desulfobacterota; class Anaeroferrophillalia; order Anaeroferrophillales; family Anaeroferrophillaceae; genus JAFGAM01. Next base: position 53,555 of record JAFGAM010000116.1, on the reverse strand, counting down.
CAAACTGCCGGCGGATGAGCTTGATCCGCTCCAGCAAGTCACCACCCTGGGAGGCATCCACCAGCGGGATCAGGCCGTAGCCCACCTCCAGCGACAGGGGATCTACCCCCAGCAGCGCCTCCACCTGTTCCGGCTCCTCGACCGCCGCTGCGGGTTCCGCCGCCTGCTCCCGCTCGGCCAATACCAGCTCCCGCTGCTGGCGCCGCATGAGCAGCCAGGCACCGCCGCCGGCCAGGGCGGCGAGGAAAAAGAAGGAGAGCTTCGGCAGACCCGGAATCGCACCGAACATGAAGAGGGCAACGGCGGCCAGCATCAGCGCCTTGGGGTAGGCGGTGAGTTGGGTGCCGAGATCCTGCCCCATGTTGGTTTCCGAAGCGGTACGGGTAACGATGATCCCCGAGGCGGTGGAGATGACCAGGGCCGGTATCTGGGATACCAGGCCGTCCCCGACGGTGAGGATGGTATAGGTCTCGGCGGCATCGGCCATGGACATCCCCTGCTGGAAGGTACCGATGATGAAACCACCGACAATATTGACCATGGTGATGATGATACCGGCGATGGCATCGCCGCGGACGAACTTCGCCGCCCCGTCCATGGCGCCGTAGAAGTCCGCCTCCCGGCGTATCTCCTCGCGCCGACGGCGGGCATCCTGCTCGCTGATGAGGCCGGCGTTGAGATCGGCATCGATGCTCATCTGTTTGCCCGGCATGGCATCGAGGGTGAAACGGGCACCGACCTCGGCGATGCGTTCGGCGCCCTTGGTGATGACGATGAAGTTGATCAGCACGAGAATCAGGAAGATGATCGTCCCGACGACATAGTTACCGCCGACAACGAACTGCCCGAAGGCGCGGATCACCTGGCCGGCGGCGGCCGCACCCTCGCTGCCGTGCAGCAGGATGAGCCGGGTGGAAGCCACGTTCAGAGACAGCCGGAACAGGGTGGTGACCAGGAGCAACGACGGAAAGATGGAAAATTCCAGCGCCTTGAGCACATACATGGAGATCAGCAGGATGATGATCGCCACGGTGATGTTCATGCTCAGGAAGGCATCGAGCATGATGGTCGGCAAAGGCACGATCATAATCAGCAGGATGCCGATCACCCCGACGGCCAGCAGGACATCCTTGTTGCCCTTGAGGCGTTTCAGTACAAGGGGCATATTTCGCGTCGCGTCAGCCATATCGTCTGCCTGTCCGTCAGCCGTTTACGGTGCGGCCCCGCCGCTGCCGGTGTTTGAGGCGATAGACATAGGCCAGTACCTCGGCCACCGCCTGATAGAGATCTGTGGGAATCGGTTCATTGAGTTTAACGGTGCGGAACAGCAGCCGCGCCAGGGGTTTGTTCTCCACCACCGGCACCCCGTGCTGCCGGGCTGTCTTCTTGATGTTCTCCGCCACCACCCCGGCGCCCTTGGCGATCACCATTGGTGCCGATTGACGTTCCTGGTCGTAGCGCAGCGCCACCGCCAGGTGCACCGGGTTGGTGATCACCACGTCGGCCCGGGGCACCTCCTGCATCATCCGCTGACGCGCTGCCGCCATCTGCAGACTGCGGATGCGCGCCCTGAGTTGGGGGTCACCCTCCATCTGCTTGAATTCATCCTTCACCTCGTCCTTGGTCATCTTCAGGTTCTGCATCCAGTCCCAGCGCTGGAAGAGGTAATCGAGCACCGCCAGCACCGCCAGCACGACGGCGCAGCGCCAGATGATCTTGAAGGCAATGAGGGCCAAAAATCCCAGAATGTCGTGGATCGGCTGGTTCAACAGACCGAAGAATTCGACGAAGTGCTGCCGGTAGACCCCGAAAGCCACCCAGGCCAGGACAATGATCTTGAACAGCGACTTGGCGAGGTCGACCAGTGAACGCAGGGAAAAGATGCGCCCGAAGCCGGAAACGGGGTTCACCTTGTCGAACTTCGGGGCGATGGGTTTAAAGGTGAAAAGAAATCCCACCTGCATGAGATTGGCGGCCACCGCCACCACCACCAGCAGCGCCAGCAACGGCCCGAGAATGAGGATGAACTGCTTCATCGCGAACAGCGCCAGGGTGAAAAATGAATCCTGGTCGACCACCAGCAGCATGTGGTGGTGAAACACCTCCTGGAAGAGCCAGCGGCAGCGCCCGAGGAACCACTGACCGGCAAAGTAGAAGAACAGCAGCCCGGTGAGCAGAATGGCGGCGGAGGACACCTCGACGCTGCGGGGAACGCGGCCTTCACGCCGGGCTTCGCGCAGTTTCTTGGGCGTCGGCTTTTCCGTCTTGCTCGGATCACGGGCCATGGGTCGTATGGTCTCCAGTTCCCGCCCCGGTTCCCGGGGTCAGGAGGTTGTCCGGCCGTCAGGCGGATACCGCCAGCAGGCGCAGGATATCACGGAACAGGTCACGGTAGAGCTGGCCGAACAGCACCAGGGTATAGGGCATGGCCATCGCCAGCACCATCAGCCCCAGGGCGATCTGCACCGGGTAGCCGACGATGAAGATGTTCATCTGCGGCACCGTGCGGGCGAGCACGCCAAGAATTATGTTACACAACAGCAAGGCGACCATCAGCGGTGCCCCGAGCTTTACCGCAATGACGAAAACGTTGCCGGCGGAGCGCATCACCAGCGGCAGCAGGCCGCCCCCCGGGATGAAACCGCCCAGCGGGATGAGCCGGAAACTCTCGTACAGCGCCCGGATGAACCAGTGGTGAGCACCGAGGGCGAGAAACACCAGCAGGGCCACCAGGTAGTGCAGCTGGGCAATGATCGACACCTGGACGCTGGATACCGGATCGATGACGTTGACCACCGAAAATCCCATCTGAAAACCCATGAGCTGACCGGCCATCTGGATTCCGGCCAGCACCATCGCCGCCAGGAAACCGATGGTGATCCCCAGGGCCAGTTCCCGGAACAGGCCCCAGATGAGCACCGGCAAGCTCGCCGCCGCCAGCGGCGACGCGAGCTCCGGGCGATGCAGCGGCAGGAGGATCATCGTCAGCAACAGACTGACACCGACCTTCAGCACCGTGGGGATGGCCTTCTCGTTGAACAGCGGCACGGTAAACAGCATGCCGGCGATGCGGGCGAACATCAGGCAGGCGGTGGCCAGCTGCAGTCCGGTGATTGTCGGGATGGCAACCATGTTCTCGTCTAGCCGATGATCCGGGGGATATCGGTAAGCAACCGCACGGTGAAATCCACCAGGTAGCGCATGATCCAGGGAAAGAAGATGATCAGTGACAGGAAAACGGCGAGGATCTTGGGAATGAAGGTCAGGGTCATCTCCTGGATCGAGGTCACCGCCTGGAAGATGCTGATCAAAAGCCCCACCACCAGACCGAAGATCAGCATCGGCGCCGATACCATCAGCGTCGTTTCCAGCGCCTGGCGGGCAAAACCCACGACGAAATCCGGCGTCATACTCCAGCTCTCCTAGAAACTCCGCATCAGCGACCCGACCATCAGGTGCCAGCCGTCGGCCAGGACGAACAGCACCAGCTTGAAGGGCAGCGAAATCATGATCGGCGGCAGCATCATCATCCCCATGGACAGCAGCACGCTGGCGACCACCATATCGAGGATGAGAAACGGTATATAGATCAGAAACCCGATCTGAAAGGCGGTTTTCAACTCGCTGATGACAAAGGCCGGGATCAGCACGTGGGTACCGATATCATCGACGGTGTGCGGCCGCTCGCCGCCGGCCATATTGATAAACAACGCCAGATCGTTCTCCCGCGTTTCGTTGAACATGAACTGGCGGATGGGCCGCATGGCGGCGGTATACGCCTCCTGACGACCGATCTCCTCGGCCAGGTACGGATTCAGCGCCTGGTCGTTGATCTGTTGGAACACCGGATACATGATGAACAGGGTCAGGAAGAGACTCAGGCCCACCAGTACCTGGTTGGGTGGCATCTGCTGGGTGCCCAGGGCCTGGCGCAGGAAATGGAAGACCACCACCAGGCGGGTGAAGGAGGTCATCAGCACCAGGATCGCCGGCGCCAGAGACAGCACGGTGAGCAGGAATAGGATCTGCAGCGCCATCGACACCTGCTGGGTTTGACCGCCGCCAAGATCGATGCGGATCGGCGGGATCGCCAGCTCCGCTGCAAAAACGCCCGCCGCCGGCACCAGCAACAGCGCGACGCCGAGCAACGGCAGCAGCGTCACCACCCGCCAGCAGCCGGCGGCGAAGCGGAACCGCAACGCCGACGGCGGAGATTGCGGCAGAAAAATCGGTTGGTGGCGCTTCATCGTTCGTTCTTCCTCAACCCTGTGGCAGCATTCAGCAAACCCGAGCGTCCGGCCCCGGGTCCCGGTTGGTCATGATCCCCCGACTCCCGTCTCCCGTCTGCTTTCCCGCAACTTAACTCCAAGTGCATGATCTGCAAAGGTATATTCTTTTACCTATAAATGATGTTTGCCGAGTTCAGCGCGAAGTTACTTGATGATGAATCACTGCCGCGGGCAGCGTGGGGCGCTGACTCCCGACTCCCGACCTCTGTCTCCCGACTCCTGAACAACGGCGCTTCACAGCCGGGGTAAATCCTGCAGTCGCTGCTTGATCTGGTCCACCACCTGACCATAGAGATCGTCCGCGTCCGGCGCGGCGGGTTCCGAGGGGGGAGACGAATCGTGCCGTGGTTCCCGGGCGACATCACCGGCGGGGCGCGCCGGCGCCTCCGGCACCGCCGACGGCGACCGGCGCCAGGCGGCTCTCAGGGTGCGGGCGAAACCGCCGGCACGGGCGGAGGTACCGGAGGCACCGGCACCGAGCCGCAGTTCCTCGACCTTCGCCGGGTCGTCGATTCTGGTCAGCAGCGACAACCGGTCCCCGGAGGCACCGACCACCAGCACCTCGCCGGCGATCTCGATGAACATGATCTGCCGCTTCATCCCCAGGGGCACGGTCCTGAGTACCCGGACCAGGCCGCGCGGATCACCGCTGCCGCCGCCGAACCGGGCGAGCCCCTTTTTGAGCGGCCCGACCAGCAGCAAAAAGAGCGCCAGCACACCGCAGAGCACCGAAGCCATGCGGACGCCGGAACCCAGCAGCGAGGGCGGCGTGGCCGCGGTTGCCGCCGGCGCCCCGCCGGCCGGCGGCGTATCCCCGGCAAGCAACGCGTTCAGCCGCGACAGTTTTGCCTCCGCCGGCGAAGACGTCGCCGGCGCCGCCGACTGAGGCCGGGCCGGTTCACTCGCCGCCGGTGCGGGCGAAACCGGGGCTGCCGTTACCGCCGGCGCCGGTTGGACGGCGGCCTGCCGATAGGGTTTCATCAGGGTCAGCACCAGCCGACCGCCGGCGGTGGTCGCCGCCAGATAGCGTTTCAGGTCCATCGCCTCGTCGCGTTTGGCAAAGATCCAGCAAAAACCCACCGGCCGCTCGACGATGCCGTAGCCGGTGATCCATTCGTCGTCGAAATCATTGAAAAACACCGCCGGCGCGGGCTCCATGAAGGGCAGCGGCACCAGCAGGGTATCGTCCTCCTCGATGAAGCGCACCATGGGTTCGCCGTCCGCCAGCGGCCCGGGAACGGTAAACACCATGCGCCCGTCCGCCGGATGGTACACCGGTTCCACCGCCGGGGCATTGCCGCAGACATACAGCAGGAGAACGAGGACCAGCACCCCAACCATCGCCGTCATTCGTCGCGGTTTCATTTCAGCTGCTCGATCCGTTCAATGGGACTGATTATGTCCGTCAGCCGGATGCCGAATTTCTCGTTCACCACCACCACCTCGCCGCGGGCCACGAGCTTGTTGTTGACCAGAACATCCAGGGGTTCGCCGGCGAGCTTCTCCAGTTCGACCACCGAACCCTGGCCGAGCTGCAGGAGATCGTTGATAATCATCCGGGTACGCCCGAGTTCCACCGAGAGTTGCAGGGGAATATCGAGAATAAAGCCGATATTCCCCGGCAGATGCCGCCGCTGCTCGGCGTCCAGCGACGGCAGCAGGTCGTCATCCTCATCCCGGCCCCCGGCGGCGGCCGCGGTGGGCGCCTTCTTTCCGGACGCTTCATCCTTGATCATGCGGCGCTGGTCCTCGAGATCGGCGGTCACGTCATCCCAGGAGATCTCGTCGACCAGCTCCTCGGCCGATTTTTCGGCGGCGGCGCCCGACGATCCCGACCTGCCTTTGGCCTGGCTCTCCTCCATCTCGCGTTTCACCTGTTCGAACAGATCGTCGGTCATCGGGTTCCTCCCTTCAAGCCGGTCAGTTTCTCGGTCATCCGCACCGCCTTCGAGCCTTTGGAACTGCCGGCAATCCCGCGGAATTTTACCAGGTTTTCAACCTTTACCCGGATGTGTTCACCGGCGTCCTGCTGCAGGGTCATAACATCGCCGACCCGCATTCCCATAAGTTGGCGCGGGGTAACAACCGCCGTTCCCAGCACCGCCGAAAGCTCCACGTCCACCTCCAGCAGCCGGCTGATGAGCCGTTTGAGCCAGGTGACGTCGACCTCCAGCCGTTCGCTCTGAAACCCGGCGTAGAGCTTGTTGCGCAACGGCTCCACCAGGGAATAGGGCACGCACACGGTGATCGCCCCGGAGAACTCCTCCATCTCGAGGGTATAGGTGGACAGGATAACCACGTCGCTGGGCGGCACGATGGTAACAAACTGCGGGTTGATCTCGGAACGGACGAAGGCAAAATCGACCTCGTGGATGGGATTCCAGGCCTCCCCCATGCATTCCAGCGCCGCCATCACCACCCGGCGGATAACCCGCTCTTCGATGGCAGTGAAATCCCGCCCCTCGACCTTGACCGTATCCCGGCCGCTGCCGCCGAAGAACATATCGATGAGGGAGAATACCAGTTTGCTCTCCACCACCAGCAACGCCAGGCCGCGCAGCGGCTCCATCTTGAACAGATGGATACTCGCCGGCACCGGGATGGTTTTAAGGAATTCACCGAACTTCATCATGTCGGTGACCAGCGGCGTGACATCGATGACCCGGTGCAGAAGCCCCGACAGGGCGGCGCGGAAGTTGCGCGAAAACCGCTGGTTGATGATCTCCAGGGTCGGCATCTTGCCGCGGATGATCCGCTCCTGGCTGGTCAGGTCGTAGTGGGTGATATCCTCGTCGGCAACCGCGACATCGGTCTCCGTTTCGATATCCCCGCCACTGACACCCTGCAGTAACGCATCGATCTCTTCCTGGGTCAGTACCTGGCTGCTCATGGGGCCTCCCGCCGACGCTCACGCTACTGAACGACGAACTCCTCCAGAAAAACCTTGGTCACCTTGCCGGTTACCAGAAAGGTATTGATCCGCTTGACGACTTCCTCACGCAGGAGGAACTTGCCCTCCATGGAATTGACCTCGTCGGCGGTTTTCGAACTCAACAGCGTCAGGATCACGTCACGCACCTGGGGCTGCCGCTTTTCCAGTTCCTCCTGGAGTTCCGGGCTGCTCAGCTCCAGCTTGAGGGTGGTCTTGAGGTACCGCCGCGACTTGCTGTCGGCGAGGTTGACGACAAAAGGCTTGAGGGCGAACACCGGCAGAATCTCGGGTTTTTTGGCCTCCTCCGCGAGCCGCGCCCGTTCCTCGGGTGACGGCGGCTTCGGCGCGAAGAGGAAATAGTAAGCGGCAAACCCGCCGCCGCCCAGCACCAGCAGCGCCGACACAATGATGATGATCAGGCGCAGTTTGCCGGATTTTTTCCCCTCTTCCGCGGTCGCGTCACCATTTTGCGAATTGATATCGTCTTTGGCCATGGCCATCCCCCGTTTCTCTTTCAGTTTCAATCAATTCCGCCGTTTCCGCGTCCCCGCCCCGACCGGTCACGGCAGCACCCGCGGCTGACGACCGTGGTACGGCGGCGGGAGCCGGATTACTCCCGGTCACGCTCCCGGACCCAGTCGGAAATCACGATGACGATGCGGCGATTCTCGGCCCGGTGCCCCGCGGTGTCGTTGACCACCGCGGGGTTGTCGGGACCGAACGCGGTCAGCCGCAGTCGTTGCGCGGCAACGCCCCGGCGGATCAACTGGCGCACGACAATCTCTCCCCGGGCCGCCGCCAGATCCCAGTTATCGGCAAAGGCCGCGGTGGACAACGGAAAGTTGTCGGTATAAACCTCCACCGTCACCGCGCCCGGCTGGCCGGCGGCAAACCGCCCCAAGACCTCCAGCAGGGCCTCCCCCGATTCCCGGAGACCGGCATCGAGGGTACCGAAAAGGTGGTCACCGGCAATCCGCAGACGGAGGTCGTCATCCACTGCGGCAACCCGCAGCCGCCGGGTCGCGGCCTCCTCCTCAAGCCGGTCGAGGAGCAGCGACAGTTTTGGCGAGAGCTTGCGCAGGGCGGCCAGGTCGACGATGCGCCGGACACGCTCGGGCTTCACCTCGATGAGTTCATCATCCGGCGAGGTCACCAGCGAACCGCCGCCCATCTCGAGGATTCCCAGAGCGGCGGGGAAGGCGCCGAAGATGCGCCGGAACGCACGCATATCCATGGAGGACATGGAGATCAGGAGAACAAAAAAGGTCAACAGCAGGATGAGAAGATCCGAGAGGGTCACCATCCAGCAGATCTGTTTCGTCGGTTCCCGAAATACCGTTCGCCGTATGCGACTCATCACCTTCCTCCACCAGCCGCCGCGATCAGCGGGACAGGGGAACGGAAAAATCCCGGAAACGGTAAACGCGCTCCCGGTCTTCAGTCGCCGAACCCAGCCGGCCACCACGGATCTCGATGGTCAATGGTCCCGGACCGGCCGGCACCGCGCCGGCCATCTCCAGAGAATGGGGATCAAGACCGCCGTGCTGCACGAGGAACCGGTACGCCGCCGTGGCCCGCAGGGCAGCCTGCCGCAGTGACGTTTCGTTCCCCGCATCGCCGTAGCCGGTAATCGTCAGCCGGTTGTTGCCACCGGCCCGCACGAGCCGGGAGATCTCCAGCAACACCTGCCGGCCGGTCGCGGTCAATTCGCTGCCGGCCGGCGAAAAGATCTCCAGGGAACGAAAATCAACCGCCGTCCCGTCCTCCAGCCGCCGCACCCCGGGCGCATCACTGATCCCGCGCTGGACCAGGAACGCCTGCAGCCGGGAGCGCAGCACCGCGGCGTTGTCGTCGAACAGTGACGGCGGCAGCGGCTCCTGACCGGCATCTTCATTGATGGACAGGCTGAACCCGCCAGGCATGAAGCCGAAACTCCCCAGCAGGGATCCCAGGGCCGCCAGCCGCCGCTGCTCGTCGAGAACCGCAATGGAATAAAGCAGGATGAAAAAGGCCAGCAGGATCATGCTCAGTGAGGTCATCAGCACAACGAAGTTCTCCCGCCCGCCGGCACCGAACATCAGCGAACCGAATCGCGCGCCGACACCTCCCGGCCGGCGGTTTTCCGGACGGCGCCGCCTCATGGCGTTTCCCGCCGCTGCGCCCGGGGCAGATATGATTCCAGTTTGTGTTCCATGATGCGGGGATTCTCGCCTTTGGCAATGGAGATGACCCCCTCGAGCACCATCCCCTTGGCGAATATCTCCTGCTGACTGCGGCGGCGCAGTTTCCCGGCCAGGGGAAGGAAAAAGATATTGGCAAGAATCGCGCCGTAGAATGTTGTCAACAGGGCGACGGCCATGGCCGGCCCGATGCGGGAGGGATCGTCCATTGTCTGGAGCATCTGCACCAGGCCGATGAGGGTCCCGATGAGCCCCATCGCCGGGGCCACGTTACCCATGCTGGTGAGAATTTCGGCACCCAGTTGATGACGATCCCGGGTGTTGTCGATCTCGATGCTCATAATATCCTCGATGGCCGCCGAATCCAGCCCGTCAACCAGCAGGGTCAGGCCCTGGCGGATGAAATGGTCATCGCTGTTCAGGCTCGCCTCTTCAAGGGCCAGGATTCCGCTCTTGCGGGATTTTCGGGCCAGCGCCACCAGCTCGGGGATGACCTCGGCCGGTTCGAAGGAATCGGCAAAGAAGGCGTTCTTCACCACCCGCAGGATGGAGAACACCTCGCGCAGCGGAAAGTTGATCAGCGTCGCCCCCATCGTCCCGCCCAGCACGATAAGCGCCGAAGGCAGGTTCATGAAAATGGCGAATCCGCTGCCGGTGGCAATGGCCGCAAAGACCAGTATGAACGCGGACAAGATGCCGAGAATCGTCGCGAAATCCATCGTCACTCCTCACCCGTGAGACTTCTGCAATAGTCATACCCGATACCACCGGAAACGTGGCGGCGACCGGCACCACGACGTGCCGGAACCGCATTCCGCGGCCCGGCGCAAGGCGCCGGCAGCCGCGAAACACTCCTGATATATTCGCAGTATGCACTTATTTCTTAAGCACGGGAAGTCAAAAACTCGGTGTCGGTGTCATATTTTTGACGCGGTTGAAGCTTTTGACACCGCGGCGGCGACATGGCGGGGATGCGACCGTTCAGGTTCCGGCCCGTCATCCGGACGGGCATGGGAGGTCCCGGCGGCGGCGAAATCGCCGCGGCTTCGGGGCATTTCATCACCGCGGGGGAAGGCGTCCGCGGATGCGGGGGCGATTGATCTGTCGCGCCCGCGGGTTGCCGCGCCGGTCCGCGTACGGCGCGAACAGGCAGGCAACGAAGATGAAGGATGTACTAAGAAGCCGGCAAAACCGTCAGGGATGAATGACCGCGAGGATACGGGCCGGCTCATCGCCGTGACAGCATACCCGGTGAGGGATGGTGGAATCGTAGTAGATACTGTCACCGGCCGCGAGCACGTCGGTATGCTGCCACAGGGTCACGTCGATACTGCCCTCGAGAACGTAGATGAACTCCTCCCCCTCGTGGGACGAGAGCTGGCCGGACGGCAGGGTGGCGGGCTCCATGGTGAGGCAGAAGGGTTCCATCTTCCGGTCCCGCTTGCCGACCCCGAGGGACTCATAGGTGTAGCCGTAGCGGAAGCCCTCCCGGGATTCGAAGCGCGACACCGTCTGCCGCTCGTCACGGCGAATGATGGTGAACGGCTCGGTATCCTCATGGCCGAGGAATCGGCCGATGGGTACATTGAGCGCCTTGGCAAGGATGATCATGGTACCGAGCGACGGCGAGATGAGATGGTTCTCGATCTGGGACAGCACGGCGGTGGAATAACCGGTGCGCTGTCCCAGTTCCTGGAGGCTCACCCCCAGCTCGTCGCGGACCCGGCGGATCTGTTCACAGACGTTCACGGGCACGGTACCTGCCGCATCAGCCGTCATGACCTCACCTTCCTTTCCGCCGCTCACGCGGTCTTTTCAGCCCGGGCGGCACCCAGTTCGATGGCCTGCTCGTTGACCGGTATCATCTTGTGGTACTTGGGATTCAGCGCGTCCTCAAGGGCCGCGACCAGGGAGGCAATCGCCACCACGCCGGAACGGGCAACGAAGGCACCGATGGCAACCATATTGGCCAGCCGGGCATTGCCCACCTGGTCACCGGCCAGCTGGTTGAGCGGCAGGGCAAGGACATCGATATCGCCACGGGTAACCTCTGCGGGCGGCACCAGGGATGAATTGAGCACCAGGATACCGCCTTCACGCAACCGCGGCTCGAACTTGACCAGCGACGGACGGTTCATGACGATCGCGGATTCCGGCCGGCCAACCACCGGCGAGCCGATCTCCCGGTCGCTGATTACCACCGCGCAGTTGGCGGTACCGCCCCGCATCTCGACACCGTAGGATGGCAGGTAGGTGACGTTCTTGTTCTCGCGAATGGCGGCATAGGCCAGAAGGTTGCCGATCAGCATGATCCCCTGACCGCCGAATCCGGCCATGATAACGTCATAATACATGGTCACTCCTCAGACTTGACGGCTTCACGACAGCCCGTTTCTCCCGACCCGGCACCCCGCCTCGGACGGGGATATGCCGCCGCGCCGGCAACACCTCACAGGACGTCGACGACATCCTTCTCCTTCATCACCCCAAGGGGGAAATAGGGGATCATCTCGTCGGCCACCCGTTTGTTCGCCTCCCGCGGCGACAGGCCCCAGTTGGTCGGACAGGCGGAAAGCACCTCGACGAAAGAGAACCCCTTGCCCTCCACCTGCATCTCGAAGGCGCGACGGATCACCCGGCGCGCCTTGCGCACGTTGGCGGGCCGGTCCACCGCCACCCGCGCCACCAGTGACGGCCCCTCGAGGGCGGCGAGCATCTCGGCCATCTTGATGGGATAACCGTCCCGCAGGCGGTCGCGGCCGTAAGGTGAAGTGGTGCTCCGCTGCCCCAGCAGGGTGGTGGGCGCCATCTGGCCGCCGGTCATGCCGTAGATGGAGTTGTTGACAAAAATGACGGTGATGTTCTCGCCGCGGTTGGCGGCGTGGATGATCTCGGCGGTACCGATGGCGGCGAGATCGCCGTCGCCCTGGTAGGTGAAAACGATGCGGTCGTCGAGCACCCGCTTGGTGCCGGTGGCCACCGCCGGCGCCCGGCCGTGGGGGGCCTCGATGACATCGACGGCGAAATAGTCGTAGAGAAAGACCGAACAGCCCACCGACGCCACCCCGATGGTCCGCTCCCGAACGCCGAAATGGTCCAGCGCCTCGGCCACCAGCCGGTGGACAATGCCGTGGTGACAACCGGGACAGAAGTGAAATACCTTGTCGGTGAGCGATGCGGGTCTGTGAACCACCTGTTTCATGGATGCCTCCGAACGCGGCCGGTCAGGAAACCGCGGAGTATGCCGTTTCGATGCGCTGCAGGATCTCCTCGGGGGTCGAAACCGCGCCCCCGGGACGACCGTAGAATTCCACCGGCACCCCCGGAACGGCGGCCAGCCGGACGTCATCGACCATCTGGCCGGTGTTCATCTCGCCGACGAGGATCTTCCCGGCGACGGCGGAGGCGGCACGGATCGCCTCGACGGGAAAAGGAAAAAGGGATATGGGACGCACCAGCCCCACCTTGAGTCCCTTCTCCCGTGCCGCGGCGATGGCGGTCTTGGCCACCCGGGCCATGGTTCCGAAGGCCACCAGCAGCAGGCGGGCGTCTTCGGTATCGCGGGTTTCCACCAGCACGTCCTCGGCGGCCATACGGGCGTATTTCTCCTGCAGGTGCCAGTTGTGATCCTCCATCTCGCCATCGGCGAGATAGAGGGACTTGATCAGCCGCGGCTCACGGCCGGCAGCGCCGGTGATGAGCCAGTCCCGCGTCGGATCGCAACCGGAATCGGCAGGTTTCCAGGGATCGATGGGTTCCTTGATCTGGCCGAGTACCGCGTCGCCGAGGATCATCGTCAGGCAGCGGTACTTGTCCGCCAGTTCGAACCCTTTGATGGTCAGGTCATAGAGCTCCTGGCCGGTATGGGGGGCGAGGACGATGAGGTGATAGTCCCCGTGGCCACCGCCCTTCACCGCCTGATTGTAGTCCCCCTGGGTGGCGCTGATGCCGCCGAGCCCGGGGCCCTGCCGACTCATGTTGACCACCAGCGCCGGCAGCTCGTTGCCGGCGAAATAGGAAAAGCCCTCCTGCATGAGAGAGATCCCCGGACCGCTGGACGAGGTCATCACCCGGGCACCGGTAGCCGCCGCCCCCAACAGCATGTTGATGGAAGCGATCTCGCTCTCCGCCTGGAGAAACTCGCCGCCAACCTCGGGCAGGTGCCGGGCCATATATTCGGGGATATCGTTCTGGGGGGTGATGGGGTAGCCGAAGTAGTAGCGGCAGCCGGCGTTGATCGCCGCCAGGGCGATGGCCTCGTTCCCCTTGAGAAACAACTTCTTGGTTCCGGGCATGGACACTACCTCCAGACGGTGATCGCCAGGTCGGGACACACCTCGGCGCACTGGGCGCAACCGCTGCACCCCTCGGAATTGACCACCACGGCGTAATGATAGCCGCTCAGGTTGATCTGCTCACCAAGGGCAAGAACATCCTCGGGACAGGCGTCGACACACAGGCCGCAGCCTTTGCAGCGCTCACCGTCGATCTCAACTTTGGGCATGACTGTATCTCCCTGCACCGGCGGGACGGCCTCCGCCGCCGGCGGTATCGTGTTCCACCGCACACCGAAGAGGCGATTGATGAATCGCCCCGGCTTCGGCCGTCCGGCACCGGCGCCGTACCCGGCACCTGGCGGCAGCTGATTCCCGCTCGCGGGCTTCCCAGCGAGCTGGCAACATAGGCGTATTCCCGAACGTTTGTCAACGATATTTTCCCCCCGGACGGCCGCCTTCGCATTGCCGGCTGACCGTGTCGGAGCACAATGAGGACTACATCCGGGAAATTTTCTGCCGAAAAACAGGACGAGGAACAACAAGGCACGAATCGCGCCGGAACGACACGGGAGCCCGCCATGACGGACCAACACCATGACCGGAAGCATGTTGCGGTCAAGATGAAACTCACCGACGGCTCGCTGCTGTTCGGTGATATCAATCTGCTGACCGAGGGCGCCATGCACCGGCTGAGCGAACTGTTTACCCGCCGGGACAACCCCTTCATAGTCGTCTTCAACGCCACCAACAAACAGGGCACCGAGGGGCAGACCTACATCGTCGGCAAGGCACACATCGTCTGGGTATCACCGGCGGACGGCTCCTGAACCCGCCGGATTCGCCATCCCCGGCATGCTACTTCGCCAGCGGCCGGGAACGGCCGCCGCAGACCAGGAGAAATCCGTCTTTCCCCTCCTCGAGCAGCTCGGCAAGACGAAAATGTGCCGCCGGCAGGCAGCGCGCCGGCAGCGCGCCGCCGCGAACCATGACATTGAGCACCCCGTCGCCGTCGAGGTAGACGCCGACCGGATCGATGGTCTCGGCGGTGCCGTCGTCAAGTTTCACGGTAATCGCCGTTACCCCGCCGGCCGCTCCCGGTTCGCGGTCAAACACCACGTCCTGAACGAACAGCGCGGTGCAGGCGACCTCGATCTCCGCCCGCGTACCGCGGTAGTCGATGCGGTAGACGCCGGTATCGGGGTCGCGGGTCACCGAACGGCGGAACAGGGCCAGCACCTCCGGGTGAATGATCTCGTTGCCGCGGTACCACCAGCGCCCCCGGCAGTCCACCGAGATAACGTCGCCGCCGGCGGCCGTCAAGGGAAAATCCATCTGCCTGTCTCCTGTCGCCTGAGCCCTGCCACGCAACGTAACGCGAAGCCCCCGAGCTGCAAAGGTGTATTCTTTTACCTGCAAATGACCTTTGCCGAGTTCAGCGCGAAGTTACTTGATGTTCAATCGCTGCCGCGGACAGCGTGGGATGCTGGCTCCCGGCTCCTGTCTCCCGAATTCTGTCTCCCGGCTCCGGCTTTCCAGGAAGCCGTCATCCGCTCGCGGCGCAGCCGCTCCAACCGCGCCCACACCTCGTCGACTCGGACGGCGGTTGCCGCCGGGGTGCCGCGGTTGTCGATCACTTCCTGAGCGAACGGGATCTTGTCGTCGATAGAAAGCTGGGCGGCAAGCATCTTCGCCGCCGCCTCCCGGCTGATGCCGTCACGCTTCGCCAGACGTTCCACCTGCACCTCCCGGGGCACGTGGACGACGATCAGGCGGTCAAAGAGGTACTGCAGGTTCAGTTCGATGAGCAGCGGGATGTCGACGATGATGATCGGCCAATCCCGCTCCCGGCAGATCTCCTCCGTCTGGCGGAAGAACTCCTCGTAGATCGCCGGGTGGGTAATACCCTCGAGTTTTTTGCGCTTCTCCATGTCGCCGAAAACGATATCGGAGAGTTTCTTGCGGTCGAGGGAACCGTCATCGGCCAGCACCTGGCGGCCGAAGTAATCGACGATGGCGGCGAGCCCCGGGGTGCCGGGCGCCACCACCCGGCGGGCAATGAGATCGAAATCGATCACCGGCGCACCCTTCCCCCTGAGGCCGGCGACCACCGTACTCTTGCCGCTGGCGATGCCGCCGGTAAGCCCCACCATCAGCCGCCTGCCGTCGCCCCGCACCCGCGCCATCATGGTGTCGAGGCTTTTGTAGGCCGGCGGGAACTCGTGCTCGAGATCAGTCGCGGCACCGGAAAAACTGATGGGGTAGCGCACTCCACGGCGATAGAGGGCCTGGAGCCCTTCAAGGGCTTCCGGCAGGCGGGCGGCGGGGACGGCGATGACCATCTCGTCGTCCTGGGCATGGCCGTAGCACCGTTCGCCGTAGCACGGTATGGCCACCGCCGGCCGGCCGCTCTCGTAGCCGCGGACGATGGCGTCGGCACAGGACGACTCGCCGACACAGGCGAACTGCATCACCTCGTAGTTTCTGAACTGCAGCGCGTTGACGAGCATCATCACCTGCGCCGGGTTGCCGTAGATCAGGACGATGTCGGGTTCGAAAGGGTTATAAACCAGCGGCGCCAGGGCCACGGCCTCGTATTTCCCCCGCGGCAGGCGGGGGATGGCGGCCTCGAACTTTTTGCCCTGTTCGCGGTCGGCAACCCAGACAATGGTACGGAAGGTACCGTCCGCGTAGGCCGGCGGCAGGTCGGTCAGCCCGATGATGGAGGAGCACGATGGAGACAGAAAATCGCCGGCGACGGCGCCCACGGTCCAATCGAAGTTGCGCGCCAGGTTGATGAGCTGGCACAGGGTCCGGGGGCTGCTCAGCCGCCGGAGAAAGGGGATTTCATCCAATGCCGCCTTCTTTTCCAGCATCCTGAAGGCCACCGGGAAGGAACGCAGGCGCAGCAGACGTTCGAGGCCGCGGACAACCGGTTCCCAGTCACGGGTACATTTCATCTTTTCTCTCCCCCCCCATCCTTGATAAAGCCGTAACCACTGCCAAAAAACAGCGAATAGGGATGGCGCCGTACGGGCGGCCGGTCGGTCGCCCCAGCCAAGTTATTACAAAACCATCATCCCTACGGACCGGCGACGAAGGACACGGCCTTGCAGGCACCGGCACGGACGGCGGCGATCAGTTCTTCCTCGCTGGTCACCGGCGCGGCGAAACGGGTGACATAACGGCCGACGGCGGAATCGTCGTGGGCGTCGCTGCCGCCGACGCCCACCAGCCCCAGACGATCGGCCACCGCCGCCGCCAGGCCGTTCTCACTTTCGGTAACCTTGCCGTTCATCACCTCGATACCGTCGACAAGACGAAACACCCCGCGTTCGGCGGCCTTCTCCGGGGTCAGGCCCAACTGGCCGGCACCAAAGGTCAGAAAACCCCGGAAGGGGTGGGCGGCGATGATGATGCCGCCGGCAGCATCCACCCGTCGGCGCAGCGCCGCGAGGGTAATGACCCCCTGCACATCCTCATAAAAACCGAAGACCAGCATATCGCCCTGATCGGTGACGATCTCGTTGCCGCGCAGCACGATAATGCCGTGGGCGGCGGCCAGTTCCGCCGCCGCGGCCGACGGCCAGCAGTGGTTGTGATCGGTGAGACAGACGGCATCGAGACCGATGGCCGCCGCCCGGGCGACCATCGCCGCCGCCGGCGACGAGGCGCAGGGTGAGACCGGCGAGGTATGGAGATGCAGATCGATGAGAAAGCCCTCGGGCCGTGCCGATACCGTATTCCGCATCGCCGCCGCGACCGGAGTGGCGACGGCCGCCGCCGGCGCTGAAGCTGCCGCCGGGGGCGCGGATTCTTTCCCCGGCGCTGCGACCGTTATACCGGCGGCCGCCGGTGCCCCGGCCGAAGGGGGTGCCGGGGATAGATTGCCGACATCTTCGGAGCCGGCACGGACGCCGGCATCCCGCAACACCTTCGATGCCGGTTCAGGTGTCAGTCCCGGGGGCCGAAAATCATGTTCGGCGGTGTACGCCGCCAGGGTCAGCGCGGGCCGTTCTTTCCGGGCCCGCTCCCAGCCCACCACCAGGGCCGCCTCGCGGGCGGCATGACCGCACTCGATAAGCAGATTGGCGAAGTGACGGCAGGCATGGCGACCGACGGTCTTGTGGACCTGTGGCTCAAAGTCGTCAGCGCGCAGGTCCAGGCCCTCGATTTCTTCGAGAAACTGCAGCGCCCGGGGGCATTCCGGCGTCGTCCAGCGATGCCAGCGGCCGGACACGGAACGGCAGACCAGATCCGCGAGACGGACCTCCAGGTCCACATCGAAGCTGTAGATGGAGTCATCGAGCACCCCGTGGACCACCAGGGTTTCGGGGTCCCGCAGGATAACAGCAAGCAGCTTGTTGCGCTGAAATTCAAGCACTGCCCGTCTCCCCCCGTTCGGCCTCGAGTTCGCGCACCAGCGGCGAACCCTTGGCAAAAGCGGCGCAGCGATCGTAAAGACGGATACTCTTTTTCACCATATCGGCATAAAACCGCTCTCGGCCGGCGCGGTCGTCGGGCGCCGACAACAGCACCTTGCGGGTAAGAGAAAGGATGACGCCGTGGCAGCACTCCTCCACCATGTAGACCAGTCCGGCGAGATGCTCCTCCTCGCCCACCAGACCGCGGATAATCTTGAGCATGCCGGAGCCGACCCGTACGCCCCGCAATTTCGCCAGGCGCGCATCGATATCGGCAACAGGAAGCCAATATTCGTGCCGCCAGGAACCGACGGCTTCCTCGATCTCGAGACCCGGCAGGCGTACCGTGAGCCGCACCTCGGCAGTGGTGAAAACGTCCTGCAGCCGGCAGGTGGAAATCAGCAGATCATCCGCCGCGGCCTCGACGAAGGTCTGGCGGTTGCGTGAAAACTTGACGATGTTGTTGGCCATGACGATCATTCTCCGCCCAAACGCCAGCAACCGGCGATGGGGAGACGCCACCCCTTCATGCCGGCACGGGCGAACGCCCCCCGCCGCACGTTTTCAGATTTCCGGTATGGCGTTGGCGCGTCTCCTGCCGGCCGCTCAAGATTGATGGCTTCGTAACCGCTCCATCTTCTTCGTTGCGCTGCCACCTGAGTCGTTCAACGTACGGCTCAGTACACCTTACTCCTCAGGTTTTGCGCGCCTCGAAGCCGGAGCTGTTACGGTGCCATCCCTACTCGCCGTATTTCGGCAGTTGTTACGGTTCCATCAAGATTCACGCAGGATGAATTTCCAGGCGCAGTACCATTCTTCGGGATGGGGATCGGGGGGGCAGCCGATGCATTGGGTCTCGATGCGGGAATCGATGGCCCGGGCGAAATACGGATACTCCACCATGCCCGCGGTCTTGCAGGGATAATCATCGAGGCCCTTGCGTTTGCGCGCCGCCTGCACCCGACAGTCGTTCATCCGGAAGATGAAGCTGCGGTCGTCCACCTCCTCGATGGACTGCCGGTTAATGAGGGCGTACATCCGGTAAGCCAGTGCCTGGCGCAGGGCATCGAGCCCGCCCTGTTCCGGCAACTCGAGGAGATCCTTGATGCGCCGGGCCTCGAAAGGCGAATAGCGCGTCCAGCAGGTGTCATTGCAACGCTTGGCGTCGTTCATGCCGTGGGCGTGTTCGACCGCCTGAAACCAGATGCCGTCGTTGGCCAGCCAGTTCACCCCAAGGTCGCGCAGCAGGCTCACCAGGTCGGGGGCGGACATCTCCGCCAGTGCCGCCGGGGTGCCGTCGTCGAGCACCGCGAAACCGAGCTTCTTTCCCAGCCGTTTCATCTGGTTACCCATACTGGCCGGCCAAACTTCACGTTCGATCGCCGTCGCCAGCTCGGCGCCGAGCTGGTGTTCCACCTGGGCAAACCAGCAGCCGTAATGGACCACCGTCCGGCGAATGGCATCCACCACCAGCCTGACCAGCAGCTTCTGATCCGCCTGTTCGAGCATTTCCGCCATCCGGTTGCTCATCGTCTCTCTCCTCCCCCGTTACCGACCACAAAAAAACCGCCGGCATTCCCGCCATGAACCGTCATGTCCGGCCCGCAGCAGCGCCGGCGTCTCCTCATCGCCAAGCAGAGCGTAGCTTTTCACCGCTCCGGTAGTTTTTTTCACCAGCCGACGGCAGGCCGCCATAGAGGATCACCGTGCCGAACCGACGATCCCGGCGTTACCGCCGGTGCATCACGCCGGAGACGCAAGATATATGCCGCCCGCCGTGGCCCGCGATCGGCAACGGCCGCCGTACCGGTGGGTTACTGTTGACGGCGGCGTAGCAATTCCATCTTCAATCCGGCGTTTTACCGCAATCATTACGGTTCCGTCAATCACGATGGCGCCGCAGCAACCGGCACATCCGTCAAAACGGGCCGGCACCGTTACGACCGCAGATTCGCGGCACGCCATGCGCTCATGCGCGGGTTTCACGTCCCGGAGGCGAAGCGGGCCGCGCCACCATTACCGGGACCACCCCCCCGACATGGTTTGTTTGTCATGATCCTGGAAAGATACAAGGTGCAGGGCGTGCCTGGAACTACGCCGCAGTGACTCCGCCGACAGCCCGGTCCGCATGCGGCACACACCGGCCGGGCAGGCAACGATGAAGATGGTGTTGTTGCGAAACCGCCAATCATGCTTGACAAGGACGAGCTCCCCGCCTATGGTTCCAGGTATGTAAATCCTTGACGATTGTTGCACCGCAGAAAGGAGAAAAATCATGAAAGCGGCAATTCTGTTTACCGGTACCGGCCCTATTCTCATCCTGTCGTCCTATGAGTCCCTCGACAACCCGGTATTCATCACCAAACTGGAAAGCAAGAACATCAAGAAATTCATCATGTACGAGGTGCCCATCGATTCCTGCAAGGCGAAATACGGCAACTATTACGAACTGGTAGCCCAGGATCTGGCGGAAACGAACGACATGCGGGTACTCGACTACATCGGCAGCCACATCTTCCTCAACTTCTCCTTCGCGGAGATGGGCGACCCGGTTATCAAGCACGAAAAATAGCGGTGCAGTGTAAGCCGGCACCGTCGGTCCGACTATCGGCGGGGATTCCGGGAACCGCACTCCGGCAGCGCGATTTACGACAATCAACCCCTAACAAGCCCGGCCCCGACAGCCGTTTTCAGGCCGGGGCCGGGTTCATGCAGGCCCCTTTTAACGCCACCGGCGGTGACGGCGTTGACAGGGCGGTGACAGCGTTGACGGCTGTAACGGCTGTAACGGCTGTGGCTGCCGCCCCCCAATCGCTTGCCATGCGGAGCTCGACACGCGGAGACGGATGAACACGCCCGGTGCGGGAAACGAAGACCGCCAATAGGAAAGATTGAATTCCTCCCAGGGCATCAAAAAAGCCCCGGCCTTTCCCGGCCGGGGCTTTTCGTCTGCGTTATTGGTACTGAAACGGTTGAGGTCGGCCACCGGAGCACCGGGCATTCGGTGGTCGGCAACCGGCAGCTTACATCATGCCGCCCATGCCCCCCATGCCGCCCATGCCGCCGCCGGGCATGCCGCCGCCAGCCGCTTCCTTCTCCGGCTTCTCGGCCACCATGCACTCGGTGGTCAGCATGAGGCCGGCAATGCTGGAAGCATTCTGCAGCGCGGTGCGGGTCACCTTGGTCGGGTCGATGATCCCGGCCTCGAACATGTCGCAGTAGCAGTCCTTGCCGGCATCGTAGCCGAAAGAGCCGCTTTCCTTCTTCAGGTGCTCGACGATCACGGAACCCTCAAGACCGGCGTTGTTGACAATCTGCCGCACCGGCTCTTCCAGAGCCCGGCGGATGATATTGGCGCCCATCTTCTCGTCGTGGGTCAGGTCGGCAAGATCGTCAACCTTGGGGATGGAGCGCAGCAGGGCCACGCCACCGCCGGGCACGATGCCTTCCTCGACCGCCGCGCGGGTGGCGTTCAGGGCGTCCTCGACGCGGGCCTTCTTCTCCTTCATCTCGGTCTCGGTGGCGGCACCGACATTGATCACCGCAACACCGCCGATGAGCTTCGCCAGGCGCTCCTGGAGCTTCTCACGGTCGTAATCGGAGGTGGTGTCCTCGACCTGGGTGCGGATCTGCTTGACGCGGGCCTGGATGTCTTCCTGAGTGCCGGCACCGTCGACGATGGTGGTGTTGTCCTTGTCGACGGAGATACGCTTGGCGTGCCCGAGGTCGTTCAAAGAGGCGTTCTCCAGCTTCAGGCCGACCTCCTCGGAGATCACCTGACCGCCGGTGAGAATGGCGATATCCTGCAACATGGCCTTGCGACGGTCACCGAAGCCCGGGGCCTTGACGGCGACGCAATTGAGGGTACCGCGCAGTTTGTTGACCACCAGGGTCGCCAGGGCCTCGCCCTCGATATCCTCGGCGATAAGCAGGAAGGGTCTGCCGGACTTGGCGATCTGCTCGAGCACCGGCAGCAGGTCCTTCATGCTGCTGATCTTCTTGTCGTGGATCAGGATGTAGGGATCATCCAGATTCGCTTCCATGCGTTCGGCATCGGTAACGAAATAGGGTGACAGGTAACCGCGGTCGAACTGCATCCCCTCGACGATATCCAGGGAGGTTTCCATCCCCTTGGCTTCCTCGACGGTGATCACCCCTTCCTTGCCTACCTTGTCCATCGCCTCGGCGATAATGTTGCCGATGGTATCGTCGCCGTTGGCGGAGATGGTACCCACCTGGGCGATTTCCTTATGGGTCTTGGTGTCCTTGCTGATCTCTTTCAAGCCTTCGATGACCTTGGCGACGGACAGGTCGATGCCGCGCTTCAGTTCCATCGGGTTGGCACCGGCGGCAACCATCTTGGAGCCTTCGCGGTAGATGGCCTGGGCCAGCACGGTAGCGGTGGTGGTGCCGTCACCGGCGACATCACTGGTCTTGCTGGCGACTTCCTTCACCAGCTGGGCGCCCATGTTTTCGAACTTGTCCTCCAGTTCGATTTCCTTGGCCACGGTCACGCCGTCCTTGGTGATGGTCGGGGAGCCGAAGGACTTGTCGATAATGACGTTGCGGCCTTTGGGGCCGAGGGTAACCTTGACGGCATTGGCCAGAACATTCAGGCCGTCGAGGATACTGCGCCTGGCTTCTTCACTGAACTTGATCTCTTTCGCAGCCATGATGGGATAACCTCCTCTGAAAAGCTATAACAGGATATACGTAACGTCAGTCAGTGGAACCGGGCACTCAGGCGGAACAACCGCAGCCGCAGCCGCAGTCACCGGTGCCGAGGACACCGAGGACATCGTCCTCACGCATGATCAGGTACTCGACCCCGTCGAGCTTGATCTCGGTACCGGCATACTTGCCGAACAGAATGCGGTCGCCGACCTTGAGATCCAGCGGCTGCACGGTACCATCTTCCTTCACCTTGCCCTTGCCGACGGCAATGACTTCACCCTGCATGGGCTTTTCCTTCGCCGCGTCGGGAATGATGATCCCGCCCTTGGTCTTTTCTTCCTCTTCCACCCGTTTGACAATGATACGGTCCTGCAACGGCCTGATGTTCATGCTTTTCCTCCTTGACCTTGACAGCGTTTCGGGTACTTTCGAACGCAGCCACGCCGTCGGCGTGTCCGCGCCCGCTTGTTCACGCCGCGGCCGACAACGGCCGCACCCTCTTGTTAGCACTCATTTCCGTGGAGTGCTAACGGGGCGGATACTACACATGTTGCGGAGAAAAATCAAGCACAAATTTTTCCGTAACAAAAAAATTTTACCCTGAAAATACAAACGCTTAGGACATGTCACCAAAAAAGATGATGGAGTAGTTGCGAAACCATCATCAAAGTGAAACCGTGACTGACAGGCGGCGGCCCCGCAGCCGTGTTGGAACCGGGCAAGACCGAGGGGGGGAAAGGATGACGACGCGGCTTCAACTCCAGGTACGGGTCAGATTGTAGGCTCCCGGCCCCGGGGCGGAGGGCTGGCGGCTGCCGGCCCGACGCTGAAGTTCGGCGAGGGATTCCGGCCGCCAACCGCCGGGAGGAACGAGGGCGAGATCGACGATCTTGAGCATCCGGCGGCTGGCGGTCTTGAGACCCGGCCGGAACAGCCAGGACACCGGCTCTTCCGGCAGCAGTACCGTCAAGTCGTCGTATGCCACCGCCGCCAGCCGCTCACGACGGGCGGAAACCAGGTGATGCCGCAGTGCCTCGGGGGCCAGCGGCATACGCGTGGCAAGCAGCGGCGGATAGCCGAAGGCCACCATCGCCGGCCGGATTCCGGCCGGCAGGGCGGTAAGCAGGGAGACCACCGAAGGCTCGTCCAGTTCGGGGCAGAGGGTCACCGCCGCCGCCCCCATGGCAGCGCAGAGACCGGCGGCGGCGACGTTGCTCACCGGCACCTGCGGCCCGGCAGCGAGCCACAGGTCGTCGAGGCCCGGCGCCACTTCGGCGAAGAGACGGAAATGCGCCATGTTGTTGGCGACGAAATGACGGTAGCCAAGTTCGAGCAGCAGCTCGAGATCGACACCCAGCGCCCTTTCGGCGGCGGGAAAATTAATCGCCGGCAACCACCAGGCAAGATTGGGAAAGCGCGCCCGCAGGGAACAGCTCCGGTCGGCCAGCGACCGCCGGACACGGCCGCTCAGATCGACGGCAAGACGGATGTCGGAACCGCTGTCATACCAGTACGTCAACGCCGCCAGACCCTTTACCCGCACCAGCCAGGAGGCATCGAGAACGCCGCGAGCCGGCGGCGGGGTGCTGGCCGCCGGCGCTCCGGCCGACGCCGCGGCCGCCGGCGTTACGGCCACGATCGCGGCGGGATCATCCGTCCCGGACGAAGCGACTGCCGGCAACAACCCGACCCCCGTACCCGCGCCCACGCCGCCCGCGAGAACCGTCCGGGCGGAGCGCGCTTCGGGAACTTCGCGTTTCAGTTTTTCCAGCCAGTAGCGCCCGCCACGAGCGGCATAGCGGTCCTTTTCCCCCACCTTGAACAGCCGGTCGCCGGGGGCCGCCGGCACCGGCAGAGCAATAACGAACAGCCTCTCGTCGTTGTCTCCGGCACACCCGGCGGCATCCCCGGCAGCGGTGTTTTTCATTCCGTCGCCCAGGGGTTCTTCACCGGCCGCCGGTTTCGGCGCCGTTTTGAGGGTAAAGGCGTTGCCGCTGCCGCCGAACCGGTCACCGACCACCTTCAGCCGGTCGCCAGGGGCCGGCGGGGGATAAAATTCCACCAGTGCCCGTTTCCCCTCCACCCGCCGGATACTGCCGACGGCGATACCCATACTGGCCGGACTGCGGGGATCAACCATATCGACGGGATAAACACCGGTGAGGTTGGCGGTTGTCAGCCGGCGGGTATAGGCACTTTCCAGGTCCCGCCGCAGTTCGTCCAGCAGCGAAGGTTCCAGGGTTTCACCGCGGCGGAGGAGATCCAGCGCCCGGCGAAACACGCCGGTAACCACTGACACGTAGCGCGAATCCTTCAGCCGGCCCTCGATCTTCAGCGACGCCACTCCCATATCCACCAGGTGCGGCAAAAACTCGAGGGCCGAGAAATCGGTCGGCGACAGCCAGGTGCCGGCCGTGCCGTTCACCGTCCAGGTGCGCCGGCAGGGCTGGGTACAACGGCCGCGGTTGCCGCTCTGACCCCCGAAGTAGCTGCTGAGCTGGCACTGTCCGGCGACGGACAGGCACAGGGCGCCGAAAACGAACACCTCGACATCGATCCGGGATTGCCGCACCACATCCCCGATTTCCGCCAGTGACAGCTCGCGGGCGAGTACCACCCGACGGCAACCGAGAGCGGCAAGCGCGTTGACCCCGGCAGCGCTGTGGATCGATAGCTGGGTGGAGACATGCACCGGCAGCTCCGGAAAGGAGCGGCGCACAAAGGCGAGCACACCGGGATCCTGGACGATCACCGCGTCGGCGCCGAAATCGGCAATGCGACCGATAAAATCGCCCAGCGCGGCGAATTCCTGCTCCTTGACAAGGGTATTGACGGCAACATACACCCGCACCCCGCGGCCGTGGGCATAGGGGATCATCCGGGCGAGTTCGTAAAGGGAAAAATTCTGTGCCCGTTGCCGGGCGCTGAATTCCTTGCCGCCGACGTAGATGGCGTCGGCACCGGCGTCCAGGGCGGCGAAGAAGGCCTCGAGACCACCCGCCGGAGCGAGCAGTTCAGGGATGCGGCAACGGTTTTCTGCATGCATGATATAAAATGTAACCTCAAGAACCGCAACTCACCGGGAACATCGTCATGGCCCCGGGATCGCGGCATCTCCCTTCCGGTAGCAGGGGCGCTTCACGAATCGCCGTTACCGGTTGGGCACGGCGATGATACCGTCAGCAGGGGCGCTTCACGAGTCCGCGGCCCGCACCACGATCCGCCCCGGATGCTCCGCCGTCAGCCGGCCGATATCGCGGGCGTCGTGTCCCGCCGCCGCCAGCATCTCCAAAAGCGCCGCCGCCCCCCCGGGATCCACCGCGAAGAGCAGCCCGCCGGAGGTCTGGGGATCGAAGAACAGATCGAAACGGACATCGTCGACACCGGCTTCCCGCACCACCCGGCAGGCGAAGAACTCCCGGTTGCGACTGCCGCCTTCGGGAAACATACCCATGGCGCAGAAGGTATCGGCTCCCGGCAGGATCGGCACCCGACCGGCGACAACCTCGGCGCCGACGGCATCGTCAGCCACCATCTCGCCGAGATGCCCGAGCAGGCCGAAGCCGGTAACATCGGTACAGGCGTGTACCGCCGCCCGCCAGCCGCCGCCGTTTTCATTGTCGCCAGCACCAGGCGCGGGCAGGCGGTTCAGGTGTTCCATCAGATCGAGCGCCGCGGTGATTTCATCCTCGGAGCAGAAGCCCGCCTTCAGGGCAGTGGCCAGCACCCCGGTGCCGAGCGATTTGGTCAGCACCAGCCGATCGCCGGGGCGCCCCCCGGTATTGCGCCAGATGTGCCGCGGATGGACGATGCCGGTAACCGACAGGCCGAACTTAATCTCCGGATCGTCGATGCTGTGGCCGCCGGCCAGCACCGCCCCGGCTTCGGCGATCTTTTCCAGCGCCCCGATAAGGATATCGCGCAGTACCGTAGGAGCCAGGCTTTTGATGGGAAAGGCGACGATATTCATCGCGGTGAGCGGCTGCCCGCCCATGGCATAGATATCGCTGAAGGCGTTGGCGGCGGCGATGCGGCCGAAGCGACGGGGATCGTCCACCATCGGGGTGAAGAAATCCAGCGTCTGCACCAGCGCCCGGTCGTCGTCCAGCAGGTAGACCCCGGCGTCATCGGCACCGTCGATGCCGACCAGCAGACGTTCATCGGCGGGGATCTCCAGCCCCGCAAGCACCTGATGCAGGTCCGCCGGACCTATTTTGGCCGCTCAGCCGGAAGCGGCAGACTGACCGGTCAGCCGCGGCCGGGGTTCTACGCTCATGGCGAAACATCCCTCATAGTCAGCGATGATGGCGGCGCAACACCGCGATCATCTTCATTGCGCTGCCGACCGCCGTTGCTGCCACAATCGCCATCGGAACCGGCTTTTTCAGCGATCGCGGCCGCGTTCCCGACGTCGATTTCGATTGTACCGGAACCAACCACCCGGTTGACGAGGCCGATGGACGGATCGCCGCCAAACCACCGCCAATGGTGGAAGCAGTAGCGAGGGGCGAGTGAAAGCCACCGTTGTCTCGCCCCCGACCCCTCGTCCCTCGCCCCTGTTGTCAGGTATCGGCAAGACTACCCCATTAACAATATTTTGACAAGCGCTACGACGTTTCCGCCGACATCCGGCGCTATCCGCCGGCAGTTCCCGTTATCCGCATCATCCGCATCATTCGCCCTCAGCGCCGGCCGTCCCTCTTGCAATGGCACTATAACCCGAGTGGCGGCGCGGTTCACCAGCCGGGCATGGGATGCCGGCTACACCATCCCGCCGACCACCGTGTTCACGACGTTGAGCAAGACCGGCGCCGGCGGCACGTTCGGCGAACTCAGCGGCCATACCGCCGCGCTTTCACCCGCCATTCCCCTTGTCAGGCCGGGGTTCTTCTGCTATATACAGCCAGCACGCAGCATCAGCGGCACACGAGGAGAACCGGGTGACCAAACCTGCAATACTGGCTCGTCTCAAGGGGCTCTTACACCGGCACCGAAACGAAGGCCAGCAGTTTACCGAAGAAGACCTGCACGAGATCATCAACTCCAGTGGCGAGGCCGGCCTGATCACCGGCGAAACCCACGAGATGCTCAGCAGCATTATCGAGCTCAAGGACACCCTGGTCCACGAGATCATGGTACCGCGCACCGATTTCACCGCCCTGCGGGCGGACACGACCCTGCCGGCGGCCATCCCCACCATCACCTCCAGCGGCTTCTCCCGCTACCCGGTCTACGAAGAGAATCTCGACAACATCGTCGGCATCCTCTCCGCCAAGGAGATCCTCGCCTGGCTCGACAAGGATTTCGAGACCATCACCGCCGCCGCCATCATGCATCCGGTCCACTTCATCCCCGAGACCAAGAAGGTGCATGATCTGCTGCAGGAGTTCCGCGTCAAGGGCATCCACATCGCCATCGCCGTGGACGAGTACGGCGGCACCTCCGGGCTCGTCACCCTCAGCGACCTGGTGGAAGAGATCATCGGCGAGATCTACGAGGAGGGACCGGAACACAAGGAAGAGGACCAGAACATCGTCCGCCTCGACAACGGCTCGTATCTCATCCTGGCGAAAACCGAGATCGAGGAGATCGAGGACCTGTTCAACATCGAGGTGGACAACCGCGGCAAATTCGAAAGTGTCGGCGGCCTGGTGATCTATCTCTTCGGCAAGATCCCGTTAAACGGGGAAACCACCACCTACGGCACCTTCACCATCACCATCGACGAGGCCGACGAACGACGGGTACACCGGGTGCGCTTCATCCCGACCCAGCCTCCCCTCGACGCATCATCCTCCGAAGCGGCGGCCGTCGGGGAACGCTGATGACCGCGGCCCGGCCGCGGTCCGGCCGAAGCGTGACGGCCGCCGCCGTGCCGGCAGTCGCGGTACTCCTCTATCTCGCCCAGGCGGTCCCCGGCCAGGGATGGGCGGCATACATCGCCTTCGTCCCCCTGATGCTCGCCATTCATCCCGGACAGCGTAAACGGACCGTCTTTCTCGCCGGGCTCGGCGCCGGCGCCGCCGCCTTTGGCGGCAGCCTCTACTGGATCACCACCTCGATGCGCGACTTCACCGGTCTGCCGTTTTTCGTCGCGCTGCTGGTGCTGGCCCTGCTGGCGGTTTACCTGGGCACCTATCTCGGCCTGTTTGCCCTGCTGATCCAGCAGCGGCCGCCCACCGACGTTGCCAACACCCTGTTTCTTGCCGGTGCCTGGACGCTGCTGGAATATATCCGCGGCACCCTCTTCGGCGGTTTCCCCTGGCACCCCACCGGCCTGCACCTGGCCCTGGTCGAACCCTGGAAACATCTCCTGTCGCTGACCGGCCCCTTTGGGCCGACGTTGCTGATCTGCCTGGTGAACACCGCCACCGCCGGTTTCATCATGAACGTCCGGGCCCGGCGCCCGGCAGCCGCCGCAGCCTGTACGGCACTCCTGCTGCTGCCCTTCGCCGCCGCCGGCGCCGCCGCCCTGCCGCCGCAAGCGCCGGATACCACCACCGGCACGGCACCGGTTCACGTGGCCCTGATCCAGCCCAACATCCCCCAGCGGGAAAAGTGGGACCCGAAGTTCCGCGCGGCCAACCTGGCACAACTAGAGCGCCTCACCCGCGCCCTGCCGCCGGCGCCGTCCGCCGCCGGGCCGTCGCTGATCGTCTGGCCCGAGGCCACCATCCCGGTCTTTCTCCAGGACCACCCCGAGATCGAACAGCGGCTGGCCCGAATCGCCGCCGATCGCGGCACCTGGCTGCTGGCGGGCATGCTGCGCCACGAGGAATCCGGCCGCCGGGACGAACCGTTCCGATTTTACAACAGCGCCGTCCTTTTCGGCCCCGACGGTCGCCGCCGGGCCGGCTACGACAAACGTCACCTGGTACCCTACGGCGAGTTCACCCCGCTGGTCGGCATCTTTCCGTTCCTCGGCAAGGTGGTGCCCGGCAACGATTTTTCCCCCGGCGCGTCACCCCGCACCATGCGGTGCGGCACCAGCACCTTCGGTCCCACCGTATGTTTCGAAGGGGTATTTCCCCTGCTCGTGCGGCAGGCGGTCGCCGACGGCGCCGCCTTCCTTGTCAACATCACCAACGACGCCTGGTTCGGCACCAGTTCCGGGCCCGCCCAGCATCTGGCCCACACCCGGCTGCGGGCGATGGAACACCGGCAGTACCTGATACGCTGCGCCAACACCGGCATCTCGGCCGTCGTCGCCCCCGACGGCAGCCTGGTCGAGAGCCTGCCACTGGGCGTTGCGGGCACGATCACGGCACTCATCCACCCGACTGCGGCGCGCACCTTTTTCGCCCGGCACCCGCACGTCACGCCCCTGATTGCCGCCCTGCTGCTGCTGCCGGGGTTTCGTCCAAACCGCAAGAGGTATCCGACATCATGATCGTCAAACAGCTTTCCCCGGTGCCCGACCCGCGGATCGTCGGTCGCCGTCTCACTGCCTTTCCCGGCGCCTTCTGGCTCGATTCCGGCGGCTACGGCGGCCGCCTGGGCCGCTTTTCATTCCTCGGCGCCGACCCCTTTCAGCGCCTCGAGGTCGGCAGCCGGGGCACCGTGATCGCCGACTGCCGCACCGGCACCGTGACCACCGCCCCCCGGAAGGAATTCTTTCCTCGGCTCGAAGACATACTGGCCGCCCGGCGGCGGCAAAAGACCACCGCCCGACTACCCTTCGAGACCGGTCTGGTGGGCTGGTTCGGCTATGAACTGGGACATCTCATCGAACGATTCCGGCAAACCACGGTAAACGACCTCGGCTTGCCAGACGCGGTGCTGCACGCCTACGACCTGGTGCTGGCCATCGACCACCGGGAGGGGAAGGCATTCATCGTCTCCAGCGGCCTGCCGGAAAGCGGCAGCGCCCGGGAGCGGCGGGCGCGGGAGCGACTGGCGTGGATGGAGGAGCTGCTCGCCGCACCGGCGCCGCCACCGTCGTCGACACCTTTCACGGTCGCCGCCCGGCCGCAATCGAACTTCACCCACGGGGACTATCTTGCCGCCGTCGGGCGGATTCTCGACTACATCCGCGCCGGCGACATCTACCAGGTGAACCTCTCGCAGCGTTTCACGGTTCCGTTCACCGGCTCACCGTGGGATTTTTACCTGCGCTTCCGAGAAGTGAGTCCGGCACCCTTCGGCGCCTTCCTGGCCGACGCAACCCATACGGTGATGAGCAACTCACCCGAACGCTACCTGCTCATCGACGGCGACTACATCGAGACCCGACCCATCAAGGGCACCCGGCCCCGGGGCCGGACCCCGGCGGCGGACGAGGCGCTGAAAACGGAGCTGCAGAACAGCGGCAAGGACCGCGCCGAGCATGTGATGATTGTCGATCTCGAACGCAACGACCTCGGCCGCGTCGCCCGTTACGGCAGCGTCCACGTACCCGAGATGGAGATCATCGAGTCCTACGCCAACGTCCACCACATGGTTTCGACGGTGGCGGCGCGGGTAGCGGCGGGCCGGAGCACCATCGACTGCGTCAAGAACTCCTTCCCCGGCGGCTCCATCACCGGGGCGCCGAAGATCCGCTCGATGGAGATCATCGACGAACTGGAACCCACCTGCCGGGGGGTATATACCGGCGCCATCGGCTACCTCGACTTCTCCGGCGATATCGATCTCAACATCGCCATCCGCACCGCCGTCCACCGCGACGACCGGCTCCACTTCCAGGTGGGCGGCGGAATCGTCGCCGACTCGGACCCGGAACTGGAATACGAGGAAACCCTGACCAAAGCGCTGTCGTTCCTCCGCGCCCTGGGAGCGGCGGAATAACCGATGACCCATCCCGCGATAGAACCGGATCACCCGCTGCACCGTTCAAGCGGCGGCCCCCCGAAACCCGGGGGGTACTATATCGACGGCCACTACACCGATACCGCGCCGGCGCATTCAGTTTCCCCCTCTGCCGCCGCCTTTCTCTACGGCGAGGGCGTTTTTGAAACCGTACGCCTCTACCGCGGCCGGCCCTTCCGGCTGCAGGAACATCTGCGGCGCCTGGAGCATGGTCTGAAGGTGCTGGAGATTTCCCCGCCGGCGGCGCTCGCCGAGGCCGGCGACATCATTGCCGCGCTGGCGCAACGCAACATTCCCGGCACCATCGACGCCATGGCCCGACTGGTGGTCGGCGCCGGGGCTGCGGCCGGCAACCGGGCCGGAACCGGAAGCCCAGGCCAACCGCGGTCCGGCGGCGGCGAAATGGCCGCCCACGGCATAACCGCGGCCACCGCCGGCGGCATCCGCACCCCGGAAACCCCGCCGATTTTCGTTGTCCAGGTACAACCCCTGGATACCGCCGCGATCCGCCGGCGGCAGGAAGGCATGACCGCGATGACCCTGCCCTGGCGGCGCGATGCCGTCAACCCGCTGCTGAAAATCAAATCGCTGAGCTACCTGGAAAACCGCCACGGTCTGCGGCTCGCCCGCCGCGCGGGCGCCGACGAAGGAGTTTTTATCAACCGGAACGGGGACGTGACCGAGGGGACGTTCAGCAACCTGTTCTTCATTCGCGGCGAGGCCATCGTCACCCCGGCACCGGATGCCGGCCTGCTGCCGGGCATCACCCGCCTGACGATTATCGAGCTGGCACAAAAGCTGGGCCTCGACTGCCGCGAGGCGGCGGTACCCGATGCCGCCCTGCCCGAATTCGACGGGGCCTTCCTCACCAGCTCACTGACCGAAATCGCCCCGCTGACAGCCATCGATACCGGCCGCTACGATCCCGCCCGCACCGCCGCACTGCGGCAGCGGCTGCTGGCCGCCTACCGTGAACTGACGAGGGAGTGACCACTATACGTGGCGGCCATATTCCAGCAGCCGGACGCCAGGCACGACGGCAGGGCACCAGCCAATCCCCAAAACGGCAGCTCAAGTTTGCCGGACGTGCAACAAACAACACCATCTCCTCCGTTGTCTGCCTGCGCGTGCCGTGTGCGTATCGGCGCCGCCACCTGAGTCACCGTGACGAAGTCCCATGTACGCCGCGATACGACCCGCATGTACATCGATCCGCCAGCGCTTTCCGCAAAGCACCCCGGGCACCGGGATAATACCTAAAGAAAGTTTTTTGCCATTTTTCCGATGATTTTTTAGGCCGTTGCTGATACTATCGCCGCCGTGTGGACAAAGGTCGTCGCCGGGCGAATTCTCCCCGAGTCGACCGGCAGGGAGGCAGACAGGCAACCTGGCAAGCAGGCCGGCACCCCGGCAGGCACCCCGGCAGACAGGCACCGGCACCCGACGGTCGAGCTGCAAGGAACAAGCAGGGCCAGCGGCAACCCGCGGGCGCAACCACTCACGAAACAACCGGCAGAAAGATTGTCGGCAGGGAGGTTGGATGATGCGATGGACCCCTCGGCGGTTCGCACTGCCGCTCCTGCTTATCTGTCTGGCGATCTTCTCGGCACCGGCGGCGGCCGCAACGGCCGGGACCACGGAAAGCAGCTACCTCATCAGCCCGGGAGATGTCCTGGAAATCTCGGTCTGGAAGGACGAGACCCTGAGCCGACAGGTCGTCGTCCCCCCCGATGGCGTGATTTCCTTCCCGCTGATCAACGACATCAACGTCAACCGGATGACCGTGACCGCACTGCGCGGCGAGGTTGCCGCCCGGCTCAAGGAATTCATCCCCGACCCGACGGTCACGGTCATGCTGCTGCAGATCAACAGCCTGACCGCCTCGGTCATCGGCAAGGTGAATCAGCCGGGACAGTATCCGATCACCGCCGACGCCACGGTGATGCATCTTCTGGCCCGTGCCGGCGGTCTCAACCCCTTCGCCGACAGCAAGGGCATCTACATCCTGCGCCGCGCCGACGGCGCCCAGCAGGCGATCCCCTTCAACTATGCGGAAGTGGAGGACGGCCGGAACCTGGCCCAGAACATCGTCCTCCGCCGCGGTGATGTGGTGGTAGTACCATGATATCGAAAACAACCGCTCCCGGTCCCGCGGAAGCCCGGTCGTACCGGTTACAATGCCTGCAAAAACGGGCGTTTTCGGCCTTTGGACAGGATCCTGCGATGTTCCGTTCGCGGGCGGCGGCATCCACCGCACGCCCGGCACTGACGCCGGGGCAAGGGCTGAAATCAGCGCTGTTTTTGCCGGCACTGTTCATTCTGCCGCTGCTGCTGCTGCCGCTGTTGCTGCTGTCGGCACCCCGCCCCGCCGCCGCCGCCGACTTCACCTGGAAACCGCAGCTCACCGCCCGGACGGAATACGACGACAACGTCACCTTCAGTTCCGAAGAGCACCTGGAGGACATCGGCCTGCGCCTGATTCCGGAGCTGGATCTGAAATGGGCCGGAGAACGCTGGCGCATCGCGACCCGCGCCGATGTGAACATCTACCAGTACCTGGACGAAACCGACCTCAATACCGTCCACCAGTACTACAAGGTGGACGGCAGTTGGCAGGCGCGGGAGCGGCTGGAGCTCCATGCCGATGCCGACTACCGCTTCGACGACACCCTGGAAGCGGAACTGCTGGAAACCGGCCTGGTAAATCGCCGCGAGGATCGCGAACGGACAACCTTCGGCGGCGGCTTCACCTGGCAGGCAACCGAAACCTGGCAGGCCGGCGGCGACTACACCTTCAGCAAAACCATGTACGACGGCGAGGAAAACACCGACTACGACACCCACTCCCTCGTCTTCACCGCCAGCCGGCCGCTTTTCGAAGGCCGCGACCGCCTCTTCATCCAGCCCTACTACACCTTCTTCGACGCGGATATCAGCGAGGTGGACAACTACGGTCTGATTGTCGGCTGGAGTCACGCCTTCAATCCCCGCTGGTCCTGTTCCCTGGCCGGCGGCGTTCGCTACACCAGCAGCGACTACGAAACCTGGCGCCTGGAACTGGTTCAGGTGGGACCGGATCTCTACTACCCGGTCTACCGCCGGGCGTGGGAAACGGACAACAATTGGGGCGGCGTCGCCGACATCTCGACGCGCTACATCGGCGAACGCTGGTCGCTGGAGCTGGGCTACAACCGCGATATCAGCTTCGGCTCTTCCGGGGAGACCATCGAACGCGACCAGGTGACGGTATCCTTCACCCGGCGCATCACCGAGCGCCTGCACGGCAGCTTCCGGGCCACCGTTTCCGCCTCCCAGTCGGACAGCAACTTCTCCAGCGAGGATTCGACCTATCTCTCGCTGGCACCGAAGCTGTCCTACCGGCTGACCGAGAACCACTCCCTGGACCTGGGCTACGAGTTCGCCCAGGCTACCGAAGACTACGATTACACCTCCGCCGACACCTACGACCGCAGCCGCGTCTGGCTGTCACTGGTGTTCCGTTTTCCACAGTACTGATGAAAGAAGATAGAATGCAAGGCAGACCATGAACCCACAGCAGCAGCCCGCGGCGGGCATCGATATCCAGGACATCAGAGGCATCGTCCGCCGGCAGAAGAACCTGTTCATCATCACCTTCGTGACCATCTTTTTCGCCGCGGCCCTCGTCGCCTTCGCACTTCCGGCGATCTACCGTTCCCAGGCGACGATCCTCATCGAGGAACAGCAGATCCCCGAGGATTTCGTCCGTTCGACGGTGACCAGTTACGTCGAGGAACGTCTCCAGGTGATCACCCAGCAGATCCTCAGCCGTCCGCGGCTGCTGGAGATCATCAACCAGTTCAATCTCTACACCGAGATGCGCGACCGCTTCACCACCGAGGAGATTGTCGCCAAGATGCGCCAGGCGATCTCCATGGAGACCATCAGTACCGAGGTCAGCGACAAGCGCTCCAGCCGGCCCACCGAGGCGACCATCGCCTTCACCGTGGGCTACGAGGGCAAGAGTCCGGCAACGGTGCAGAAGGTGACCAGCCGGCTCGCGTCCCTTTACCTGGAAGCCAACCTCCAGGCGCGGCGCGAGCAGGCCACCGACATCACCACCTTCCTCGAACGGGAGCTGGACAGCCTGCGGCGGCAAATCGCCGAGCGCGAGGAAGCCATCAGCCAGTTCAAGCGCCGGCATACCCAGGAGCTGCCGGAATACCAGGCCGCCAACCTCCAGGCCCTTACCCGCCTGCAGCAGCAGTACGACCAGATCGCCATGGATGTCGGCGCCCGCACCGAGCGGCTCATCACCCTCAGGGCCCAGTTGGCGACCATCGACCCACAGGCCCCCATCGTCACCGACGAGGGCAAACCGGTCAGAAACCCCGCCGACCAGCTCAAATTCCTGCGTCTGCAACTGGTCAGTCTACAGGCGCGGCTGTCGGACCGGCATCCGGACGTGCGCAAGCTGAAGAGCGAGATCGCCGAACTGGAATCCCAGGTGGGAGAAACGACGGTGGATCTGCAAACCGCCCGCCGGCAGCTCGAAGAACGCCGCCGGACGCTGGCGGACATGAAGCGACGACTGGACCCTCAGCACCCCGACGTCCAGGCCCTGGAACAGGAGGTGGCGGCGCTCACCGCCGAGACCGGGCGCCTGGCCGATGAGGAGCGGAACCGGCCGGAACCGGGGCCGGCGGACAACCCCGCTTACATCCAGCTCGAAACCCAGATGCGGGCAACGGAATCAGACATTGAAGCGTTGCAGGGCCGCAAGGCCCGGCTCGACGCCGAAATCGCCGCTTATCAGCAGCGGCTCGACAACATGCCGCTGGTGGAAAAGGAATACAACCAGTTGCTCCGGGGCTACGAGGCCGACCGGATCAAGTACCAGGAACTGAACAACAAGCTGATGGAGGCCCGGGTATCCCAGCAGATGGAGGAAGCGCAGCAGGCGGAGCGCTTCACCATCATCGATCCGCCGCTGGAACCCGAACACCCCTCGAAGCCGAACCGCCTGGCGATCGTCCTCATCGGCTTCGTTCTCGCCATGGGTGCCGGGGTCGGTATCGGCGCCCTGCGGGAGAGCCTCAACACCAGCGTCAAGACCGCCGCCGAGTTGCAGCGACTCACCGCCCTGCCGGTGCTGACGACCATTCCGCTGATGGACAATCCGCAGGAAAAGCGGCAGCGGCGCACCCGCATCCTCATGGCGGTTGCCGTCCTCGTCATCCTGGCGGCGGCGGCGGTGTGGGCGGTACATACCTTCGTCATGCCCCTTGATATCCTCTGGATCAAGGGGCAGCGGCGATTGCAGAAGCTGGTGTAATCATGAGCAAGCTCAAGAAGGCCATGGAGCGGGCGCGGCTGGAACGCAGCGACCTGCCGGCGGAAGGAGAGCCGGAGACGGTCGCGAGCGCCGGCGGGCACGGCAGCGCGACGCCGACCCGGACGGACGGAGCGGCGGAACACCACCCGGCGGCGGCAGACCGTACCGCACCGGGTGGCGCCCGGCCGGTCGCCACCCACCCGCCCTCGCCGGCCCATACAGCACCTGCCGGCCGGCTTACGGCCCCGCGGCCGACCCCGCCGACCCATGCGGCCGACGGCACCCGGCAAACCCCGCCGGCGGCGGGCCAGGTTCAGCCGGCGGCCGCGAAAACCCGGATACGTGAGGTTTCAGCGGATCTTCTCCGCCGGCACCGGGTCATCGCCTCATGCGTCGACAGCCCCTTCGCCGACAACGTGAAGGTACTGCGCACGCGGATCATCACCATTCTGGAACGGTTTTCCGGCAACAGCCTGCTGATCACCAGCCCGCGGGAAAACGAGGGCAAGACCCTCACCGCGGTGAACCTCGCCATCAGCATCGCCCAGGAGATCAACCGCACCACCCTGCTGGTGGACGCCGACCTGCGCCGGCCGTCGGTGGCCGCCTATTTCGGCTTCACCGAGGAGCATGGTCTCGCCGACTACCTGCTGGACAAGATGGAACTGCACGACCTGCTCATCAACCCGTCGATCCCCAAGCTCACCATCCTGCCCGGCGGCCGGCCGCTGGGCAACTCCAGCGAGATGCTGGGTTCGGCACGGGCGAAAAAACATTTCACCGAGATGAAGGAACGCTACGCCGACCGTTTCCTGGTCTTCGACAGTCCGGCGCTGCTCTCGGGTGCCGACGCCCTGGTGCTGTCGGAATACGTCGACGGCATCCTGCTGGTGGTGGAAGCGGAGCGGACCCCGGCGGCGGCGGTGACGAAATCACTCGAGCTGCTGAAGGACAGGCCGGTCATCGGCACGGTATTCAACAAGGCACGCTGACATGTACAAATCCTACTACGGCTTACAGGAAAAACCGTTCAATCTGCTGCCGGATCCCGACTACCTCTACATGAGTACCGGGCACGAGAACGCCGCCTCCCACCTGGAATACGCCATCGCCGAGAACAAGGGGTTCGTCGTCATCACCGGCGAGGTCGGGGCCGGCAAGACCACCCTGGTCAACCACCTGCTGCGCACGGTGCCCGACACCCTGCACGTCGCCATCATCAACCAGACGGACATCGATCCGGCACAGCTGCTGCACCTGGCCGCCGAGGAATTCGAACTGCCGACGGCGGCGCTGGACAAGTCGGAACTGCTGTCGGCGCTGCACACCTACCTCATCGGCACCTACGCCCGCCGCGAACGGGCGCTGCTGCTGATCGACGAAGCCCAGAACCTGCCGGACAACACCCTGGAAACCCTGCGGATGCTGTCCAATCTCGAGGCCGAGAAGCAGCACTTGCTGCAGATCGTCCTTGTCGGCCAGCCGGAGCTGCGTGACAAGCTCCGCCAGCCGCACCTGCGGCAACTGGCGCAGCGCATCAGCGTCCACTGCCATCTGGACCGGCTGAGCCCGGAAGACGTGCAGCACTACATCGACCACCGGCTCACCGTGGCCGCCGGTGGGAAACTGGAGAACCGGCTGTTCACCCCCGAGGCGGTGGAACTCGTCGCCCGCTACGCCCACGGCATCCCCCGGCTGATCAACAACCTGTGCGATACCGCGCTGGTCTACGGCTTCGCCGACGAGAAGAAGGTGATCGACGCCGCGCTGGTGGAATCGGTCATCGCCGCGCGCCGGGCCGACGGGCTTCTGGACGTGATCGACCGGGAGGAAGAGGAGGAGAAGAAGAAAAAAGCGGCGAGCGAAGGCGATGCAACGTCGCCCGGAGATGAACCGGGCGGCTCACCGGCGGCGCGCACCACGACGCGGCCGACGCCGACAACCGCCTCGGCGGCGCCGGACAACAGCCGTATCATCGCCCTGGAACAGCGGCTCGCATCGCTGGAAAGCCTGGTCCGGCACCTGGATGTCCAGATCACCGGCATCGACCAGCAGCGACGGGAACGGGATCAGTTGCTGGTGGAGATGCTGCAGGTGGTGAAACACAACATCGAGCGCCGACTCAATCTTGCCGCCATCGTCCTCCGGCAGCATACCGATCAGCCGCGAAACCAGCCGGCGCCAAACCAGGCGGCGCACAACAAACCGCACCGCCCGGAAAAGGTGACCGCGGCGGCAACGGGATCAGCCGCCGCGCCGCCGGCCGCGGGCGACCAGTCAGACAATACCACCCCGCCGCGGTCGGACGCGGCGGCAGGGAAACCACGTTCCTGGTTCCGGCGCCGCACGTAGCGGCGAACCCGGTACCGCCAGGTACGGCGAACCCGGCGCCACCCCGGCCGGCACCATCTCAGCGGACCTTTTCCAGCAACCGCTCCGTCTCCTGCCGTTCGGCGAATTCACCCTCCCCCGCTGCGGCCAGCGCCCGCAAGAGATAATCCTTCGCGCCGACATCGTCACCGGCGGCCTGACTGATGACCCCGGCATGGTACAACGCCAGGGGCACATCGGGCAGTTTGGCGGCGATCCCCCTGATCAATTCGTAGGCCCGGGCATGGTTCCCCTGGCGATAGTAAACCCAGGCGGCGGTATCCACCACCTGCACCTGGTTCGGAAAACGCTGTACCAGCGGGGTGACGATCCGCTGCGCCGTGGCCAGGTTCCCCGGCGTCGGATCGTGTTCGGCCAGGTAGTAGGCCAGATTGTTGGCGGTCACCGGCGAATCGGGGTAGTGCTTGAAAAGATCGCGGTAGATCGCCCCCGCCAGGTCGTAGTCGCCGTTCTTTTCGTGCAGGGCGGCCACCACCATGGCGATGCCGGCGTCATCGGGGCGTTTTCTGTGCAGTTCCAGGTACTTTTCCAGCGCCTGGGGAAGCCGGTTCTCGATCTGTTCGAGCCGGGCAAGCAGGAGGGTCGCCGGCTGATTGCCGGGGTCCGCGGCCAGCGCGGCATCCAGCGCCAGGCGGGCCTCGGCGCGGTGGTCGGCGGCCAGCAGCATACGGGCCTCCAGCACCCGCAGCAGGGGGGCATCGGGATGCGCTTCCAGCCGTTGGCGCGCCAGCCGCAGGCCGTCATCCGTCCGCCCCCGGCGGGCATACTCCACCGCCACCCGCTCCAGCAGGGGGAGGGCATCCGGCTCCGCCT
The DNA here is from genome assembly GCA_016933675.1 of Candidatus Anaeroferrophillacea bacterium. GTDB lineage: Bacteria > Desulfobacterota > Anaeroferrophillalia > Anaeroferrophillales > Anaeroferrophillaceae > JAFGAM01. The sequence goes on along the minus strand of JAFGAM010000116.1, from coordinate 13,456 downwards.
GCAACCCGGTTTCCAGGACACTCAACACCCGGCTGTCGTTGCCCTGGCGGCGCAGAACATCGGCCAGCGCCAGCACGGCATTGACCGCCCCGGGTTGTCTCCTGACCGCGTCCTCGAGCACGTTGACCGCCAGATTGGGCTCTTCGTTGGCCAGGTGCGCCTGGGCCAGACGCAGGTAAAGGGTGATCCTGTCAGGATTCTCGTCGATCACCGCACGGAAAGCGGCGACCGCGCCTTCCAGATCCTTCTGCGCCAGCAGCACCTCGCCGCGCACCAGTTGCGCGCCGAGATCGCCGGGGTTGTCCTTCAGCACCCCGTCAGCCAGAACCAGGGCGGCCTCGGCATCACCGCGGCGCAGGGTAATCTCCGCCGTCAGCACCCGGGCGGAGATATTATCCGGCCCCTCGGTCACCGCCTCGCGATAGGCCTGCAAATCGACCAACGCCTCGTCGACCTTCTGCTGCGACAGCAGATACCCCACCCATTCACGGCAGATGGCGAAATCTTTCGGCAACGCCTTCCGCGCCCCCTCGAGTTCGGCGACAAAACGTTCCGCCCGACCGTTCGCAGCATGGAAGCGTGCCAGGATCAGGCGCACGTCGGCGGCATCGGGATTGGCGTCGCGCACCCGCACCAGCACCTGTTCGGCATCTTCCAGCCGCCCATGCCGGGCGTAGAAACGGGACAGAATCAGCCGCTCACGATCGCCGGCGGCAACCCCTTCCAGCACCGTGGCAAGCTCGGCCTCGGCGGCGGCGACATCGTTCATTTCCTCCAGCAGATTGACCAGCAGCAGCCGCACCCGCCGACGGTCGGGCTGTTTTTCCAGCGCCCGCTCGAGCAGCGCGCGAGCCCCGGTGAGGTCTTTCTCACCGTGGCGCAGACGCGCCAGACGCAGCCAGGCCTCGAGCTGGTCGGTATCGGCGGCGGTCAACGCCGCGAGGATCTTCTCCGCCGCTTCACGCTGCCCGGTTTCCGCCAGGCAGCCGGCCTTCAAGGCCAGGGCGGCTTGGTTGTCGGGCCGGGCGGCCAGCACCGCCTCGGCCTGCTCCAGGGCTTTGAGCGGATCCCGGCCCAGCAGCAGCAGTTCGCCGAGGGAGATGCGGGCATCGTAGAGGGCACCGTCAAGCTCCACCGCCTTGGCAAAAGCGCCGTAGGCTCGGCGCGGTTCGCCCTGTTTCAGCTCGCATTCACCCAGCAGGGCGTAGGCGGCGGCGAATTTCGGGTCGACCTGGATGGCATTCTTTACCTCCAGAGCGGCATTGACGTAGTCGCCCTGTTCAAACAGCTCCTGCCCGCGGGTGAAGTATTTTTGCTTCTTCGCCGCCGGATCGCCGCAGGCGGCGGCCAGCAGCAGAAAAAACAGCAGGACGAAAGACTGTATGCGCCGCTTGTTCATGTTCATATCCTCCATTACGGAAAAAGTTCCTCCCCTCGCCGGGAGATGGGGCGCCGGCATCGCGATTGCTGCATTGCCGGCGATATCGCGGCGCTTCCCTGCCCGAGGAAAGGCGCACATGGGAGGCGGATTTACAACCCGCCCGGACTACGCCGCGATGACTCAGGTTGCCGCGCCTGTCGGCGTGGAACACGCACCGGCCACGCCGGCAGGCAGCGAAGACGATGGACGTGTCACGAAGCCACCACTTTGGTCAGGGCAGATTCCGACCGGGTATATAGGTTTCCAGCACCGGCAGCAGAGCGGTCATGAAATCCTGCAGCCGGGCGTCGGCCGCCGCCACCGGTTCATCGGGGCCGATGGGGGTAATGAGCCGCACCAGGGCGCCGTCGGTCCGGCGGCTGACAAGGGCGTCCCAGAAGGCGAAGATCTTCAACTGGTACGCATTGGTCAGGATTCGCCCGCGCTGGGGAAACCAGTAATAGCTGAGCTGGCGGTAGCCGGATTTCTCCATGAAGGCGCGGTTCACCGGAAAAGCCGCCCGCCCGGGCAGATCGACGCGGACGGTGCCCCCCTGGCGGAAACGCCAGCCGCTGCCGGGCAGACAGGTGGCCGGCGAGTGGATCGATTCCCCTTTGCGCTGGCTCTCGTAATAGGCGACGTAGAAATTGACCAGGCCGCCGCCGGGGTTTCGGTAATCGATAACGGCATAGTCACTCAGATCCAGGGCCTCGATGAACTGCCGTTCCATGGTTTCACGACCGTCGGCGTGCCAGGCCTCCAATTCCAAAGGAAACGTGGTGAAATTCTTCGCTGCCGGCACCCGTTCACGGAAGTCCACCAGATTGCCGGCGGCGGCGGTGGCGGCGAGCAGCAGCGTCGCCACCGCAAAGCGCGGCCACGGCGAGGAAGGCGGCGGCGCAAACAGCCGCCGGCCGGAACCGATACCGACCGGGGGTACCGGCGGCGCCGCGCCCGGTATCCTGGCCAGCAGCCATATCTCCGGCAGCATCACCGCCAGGGCGAAGAGGAAGATGAAGATGCCGACGAATTCGTGAAAAAACCCTTCCGCCGCGGCCGGCCCCAGCCAGCGGTAGAGCATCCCGGTCAGGGCGATGCGCATGCCGTTGGCGAGGATGATGAGCGGCACCGAGGAGAAAACCAGGATCAGGCGTTTCCACCAGGCGGCGCGGAAGAAGTAAGCGAGGATCAGCGCCAGGACGATGATGGCGAAGAGGTAGCGGATGCCGCTGCAGGCGTCCACCACCTGGAGCTGGGTATAGCCGAGGTCGATGATATTGCCTTCACGAAAAACCGACAGGCCGGCAAGACGCATCAGCCCCACCCCCACCGCCGAGGAGACGAGCTTGAGTTCCAGGGACAGGCGGTTGAGCAGAAAACTCGGCAGCGGAATCATGGTAAAGCCGAGCAGGAACGAAAACCAGCAGGCCCTGAGCCGACCCCAGCCCAGGTGCAGCACCGTCAACGCCGCCACCGCGAGCCAGGCGGAGAAGTAGATGGCGGTGAACTCGCCCCCCAGTTCGCCGAGCCAGAAACTCGCCAGCGCCAGGAGCAGGACAACGATGCCGCTCCACGCCGGGTGCACCGGCACCCGGACGAGTTCCTGCCGCCGCTCCCACAGAACGTAAGCGATAACGAACGGAATGAACAGACAATAGCTGTAGTCTTCCCCCTGCCAGATACCGATCAGACGCGGCAGGGACGAGCCGACGACGGCGGCGATCAGCGCGGCATAGACGAGTAAACGGATCAAGATCATCATCACTTCCTTCTTTTCGGCAAACCGGCCGGCACCTTTACCGAAACCGGCGGGAGCACCGGCACCGACGTGCATCTTTGCCGACGGCGGGGAATTACAACAGCAGACCTCTGAGCGCCCACAGCAGCAACACCGCCACCAGCGCCTGCCGCAGGCGGCGAAAATCCCCGCGCAGCTCCTCCACCAGCACCTCGAAGCTGTAAAAGGTGGTCAGCAACTGGACCGACAGCAGGCCGTAGACCCTGGCGGCATCGCCGCCTACCGGCCGCACCAGGGGAATGAAGAGGACAAGAGACAGGATCAGCAGATCGAGAGGCGTGGTCTGGTAGCCGGCGCGGCGGCTGTAGCGCACCACCAGTACGGCGGCGGCAGCGAGGGCCAGGTACCCGGCGAGAAGCAGCCGCGGCGCCGGTACGACCCACAGAGCGGCCAGCTGCCGGGTGACTGCCTGGTCCTGAAAACAGAGGATCGGCAGCAGCAGGTACACCGGCAGCCGCAGCACCACGGCCTCCACCTTCGCCGCCGACGGCAGCCGGGTGACCAGCAGAATACCGGCCGCCCCGGCGATGGCGCCCCACCCCGCCCAGCGCGGCATCTCCGCCGCCGTCACACCCACCAGCAGCAGCATCAGGGGAACGAGCACCCTCAGCGCCCGGAACGACCAGATGATCATCAGCCGGGGATCGACGAAACGCCGCTCCCGCTCGCTGACGGAGCGGGCCGGATTAACCGCCGCCGCGCCGAATTGAAGTCTGCCAACGCTGCACAGATAGAAGAAGCCCAGCACCAGGAAACAAAAGACGAGGTAGCCTCCCAGCAACATCCAGTCGGGGTAAAACCGGAAAAGCCAGGCGGAAACGGTGAGCAGAAGCTGCAACGCGTAGATGGCCATCACCGATTGACGGTGGGTCAGGCCGATGCGCATGAGCTTGTGATGAAAATGGTTTTTATCGGGGGCAAAGGGCGAGCGGCCGTGATAGATGCGGGCGGTCATCACCGACAGGGTGTCGAGGATGGGGAAGCCCAGCAGCAGGAGGGGCACGAAGGGGCTGAGGGGCGCGTGGCGCCGGGTAAGGCCAAGGGTGAGGGAAATGGCCAGAAAACCGAGCATCTGGCTCCCGGCGTCCCCCATGAAGATGGTCGCCGGATAGGTGTTGTAGCGCAGAAAGCCCAGCAGGGCGCCGATGACGGCGGCGGCCAGCATGCCGATGACCAGGTCGCCGCAGCCCCAGGAGAGAAGACCGATACAGGCAAAACTGAGCAGTGAGATGCCGCCCGCCAGGCCATCGAGGCCATCGGCGAGGTTGATGGCGTTGGTAACCCCGACGATGATCACCAGCGTCAGCGGCATACCGAACCACGGCGGGATGATGATGTTCTGCGACAGCGGCCCGCCGAAACCGCGGACGGCCACCCCGCCGAACCCCGCAACCCACACGGCGGCAAGAATCTGGGCACCAAACTTCAGGCGGTAGTCGAGGTCGTAGACATCATCGAGAAATCCGGCGGCCACGAGGATGCCGGCACCGCCGAGGACCGGCAGCACCAGGGGATCCGGCGGCAACCAGAGGCACACCGGCACCAGGGCGCCGAGAGCCATAGCCACGCCGCCGATGCGCGGGATGGGGTGCTGATGCACCTTGCGGGCATCGGGCAGGTCGACGATTTGGAACTTCAGCGCCAGCCGCCGGCAGATTGGCACCATGATTACGGTGACATACAACGCGGTCAACAGGGAAATAAAATAATTCATCGGACGGGGGCTTTCCGCACCATATCCCGAAAGGAATCCGCGGAGCGATTAAAGTGTTTCTACGAATCTATACCTGTCCTCACCGTTCCGGCACCCGATGAGTTTCCTGGTTAACGACGCCATGCTTAAACTTTCAATTACAATACCATACGCTCCCCAAAAAACAAAGGGGTTGACTCCATCACCGGCAAATTTACAGCCTTCACAAACCCACCAGATTCGCCGGGCGACAGGCCATGCCGGCCTGGCGCTCGCGCACCGATGCGTGATTTTTTTCCAGGACGCCGGGCCGGCCCAGGGCAGCCGCCCGCGCCAGCTCCGGTCACGATAGGAATGCCGGTTACCCGACACCCCTCGTTCAGATCCCCGCGTGCGCTACTAACTCAAAATACTTGACATACAGGCGATCACCTCTTACCCTCAATGCAAGAATCTGTCTAAAGTAAGGAGGATATCATGCCATTAGCAACTGTTACCAGCAAAGGGCAACTAACCATTCCCAAAAAAGTTAGGGAATCTCTCAATCTGCACGCCGGTGACAGGGTTGAAATCACGGTTACGGGAAACATGGAGGCAGTGCTCAAACCAGTCTCCAGAAATGTGGACGAAATGTTTTACAAACTACATAAAGCCGGACGAAAACCGGTAAGCATTGAAGCCATGGACGACGCCATCAGGAAACGGCTGCAGAGCACATTCCAATGAAAGCCTTAGACACTAACATTCTTGTCTGATTCCTGGTTGGCGATGATGTACTACAAACCGAAAAAGTCTACAGAATTTTCAAAGATGCCGAATCCGGCAGGGAGCAACTATTCATACCGTTGCTGGTGGTGCTGGAATTAATCTGGGTGCTGGAATCGGTTTATGAAATACCCCGGGATGAGATTATTGACGCAATTAGCGGACTGCGGACGCGAGCGCGAATATCGCAGCGCCGGTCGTCGAAATCAACGTAGGCGCCCGGCCGATATGGTCGATATGGGCATGGGTCAGAAAAAGAAAAGCAAAATATCTACAACGTCCCCGGCTTTCCCCTTGACATTTTATATACCGCATTATAATACGAGATATGCACAAAAATCAGGGGGCAGACTATGAACAAAGTGTTAATATCCCAAAATAAACATTGGGAAAAAAGATATGATGGCTTGTATGAGCGAGAAGTTTTTACGAAGCTTATTCAAAATCTTCAAACAAAACATATACAAGTACTGCAGGGGATCAGAAGAGGGGGAAAATCCTCTTTGTTTAAACTTATTATCAACCACCTGCTAAGCCTTGAGACTGACCCCAAAGAGATACTGTATATCAACCTGGATGATCCCTTTTTTATCAAATACTCAAACCATCCGCAGAGTTTTTATGAGATAATACAAACCGCCCGAAAACTTACCCAAAAAGAGATAAAGTATCTTTTGCTGGATGAAGTACAAGCGATATGCGGCTGGGAAAAATATGTCAAAAGTGTCTATGATAGTGGTGAATTTAAAAAAATATTTATCACAGGGTCAAACTCTTCACTGCTCAACGGTGAGTTGGCCACTCTGCTTACGGGAAGATATGTATCTACAAAAGTGTATCCTTTAAGTTTCAGTGAGATTTTAAAAATAAACAATATCAACAGCTACCTTGAACTGAATAAACAATTGCCGAAAGTTTTAAAAATCGTTGATGATATGATGAGCTATGGCTCTTTTGCAGAGGTGTATGAGTTAGAAAACGAACTAAAAAGAGAAGTTTTAAGTAGCTATTACGATACCATTTTACTCAAAGACTGTATTGCCAACAAGCAAATCAGGGATATAAAAGGTTTTAAAGAGTTAAGCTTTTACACTTTAACAAACCTCACGTCGCTGTACTCTTATGCATCACTCGCAAAAGCGCTGAAGTTAAATGATAAATCGGTAAAAGATTATGTTGAGGCCATGGAAAGTTGTTATTTGTTTAAGGAGTTAAAACTATACTCCTTTTCACTCAAGGAGCAGATCAATAACAAAAAGAAACTCTACTTATGTGACAATGGCTTCATGAATCTTGGGTTTAATTTCAGCTCGAATTATGGAAAACTTTTAGAAAATCTTGTCTATAGCGAGCTTGTAAAAAGAGGTTTTGTATTATACTTTTACAACAAAACCAGCGAGTGTGATTTTATCGCTGTCAAGGATGATAAAACTATCGCCATCCAGGTTTGTTATGAGATCAATGATCAGAACAGAACAAGAGAGATCAATGGGATCGCAAAACTCCCTTTTGCGGTGGGTGAGAAATACATCATCACTTACAATCAGGGAGACTCCGCCTTGGCAGATGAAAGTATAAGTGAGATAAAAGTGGTGAGCTTCTGGGAATATTTTTCCTAGATTGCCACCTCAGGTGCTAACCGATCTTTCCAATCGCGGGATCAGCGATATTTTGATTGCCTGTGTGGATGGTCTAAAAGGCTTCCCCGAAGCCATTGAAAGCATCTTCCCACAAACAGAAGCCCAACTGTGCGTTATCCATCAGATACGAAATTCCATGAAGCACGTTGGTTGCAAAAATTACTTCAGCTTCCGCAATGAGTTTTTGATAGATATGGGTATGGGTCAGAAAAAGAAAATCAAAAAATCAACAACGTCCCCAGGTTTCCCAGACCAGCAGGGACGGCGTGGCGAAGCTTTTGGGGATGACCTGCGGCCTGCGCCGGGGCGATTCGGACCGTGCGGTCCGATTCGATCCCCTCACCGCTCCGGCAGGCATACTTGGGACGGATATTGCGAAGCACGGTAAATTTCGGCGGTTCCACCTGCAACTGCTCGGAAACATCCGCACCGATGCGGGTCATGGTACAGCCGCAGGCACATACCTTGTCCTGTTCGGGCAGATCATGCACCACATCCACCCGGGGAAGACTGTCGGGCAGCGGCTTGGCACCTTCAAAGCCCGGCTGCAGTTCCTGTCCGAAAAATTATCGTGGAGGTATTTTTCCGACCGACGACCGTACAGGCGGGCATGCTCCATCCAGAACCGGCGCTTATCCTCCTGCTTGTCGGACATGGGCTACCTCCTCGGCTGTAATCGATTTGGGGTACCATGCCATAGCGGCGGGGGGGGTTGAGAAGATGGTATTCATATGACGCTTACGCCGCAACAGATAACAATCCGCATCATCGCCGACTCCAACTGTCCCCTTACCGACTGTCCTCTACCTTGATTCAGAAAATACAACCTTTTTGACAACAGATTAACATCAAGCTATAATGGAAACAAGCTAAACGTCTCAAGACATGACTATGAGGAGAAATAATCGTGCTTTTAACCGTAGAAGCAATCATTGAAAAAAATGGCGAGGTACACCTGCAGCAACCCGTCCATTTAAGTTCAGCCTGCCGAGCGATAGTTACGATTTTCGATAAGGAATATGACACTGCCAGTGAAACAGCACTTTTAAGCGAGACCGCACTTTCCGAAGATTGGAATCGAGAGGAGGAGGAAGAGGCGTGGTCCCACCTTCAGAAAAATCAGTAGTCCTTGTAAAATTCCCTTTTTCTGACCTTTCCTCCACAAAACTTCGCCCTGCGGTCGTCCTTACCTACGCGGGTCGGGATGATTGGATACTCTGCCAGATAACCAGTAATCCCTATGCCGACCTCAACTCTATCATGATCACTGATGATGATTTCAACATTGGTTCACTGCAAAGATTAAGCTACGCAAGACCAACTAAACTTTTCACCACCAACAATACCCTGATTGATAGCCAAGTCGGCAAACTCAATGACGTTTTATTCAACAAAATTATTAATGCCATCATTGAGATTTTGCATAGGGCAACAATCACAAAATAACAAACAGAACTGAATATAATCCCTTCCAGCAAAAAACAAAGCGGCGGAGATCACACCTCACTGCCCGTTGACACCCGCAGTTTTTCGGCCAGAGCGGCCTGCGCCGGGGGCTCGCCGTGGACCAGTTTTATGCGGCCCGGCGGCTGCTCCATGGCGGCCACCCAGGCCAGCAGACCGGCCTGGTCGGCGTGGGCTGAATAACCGGTCAGCTGGTGGACGCGGGCGCGGATATCGCAGCGCCGGTCGTCGAGATAAACGTAGGCCCCCGGCCGCCGATGATATGTAAGGATATCGCGGCCCGGCGTACCCGCCGCCTGATAGCCGACGAAAAGGATATCGTTGCGGGCCTCGCCGATGCCGTTTTTGAGATGATCGACAATCCGGCCGCCGCTGCACATGCCGCTGCCGGCCAGAACAATCGCCGGGCCCTGATAATCGAGCAGGAGATGATGCTCACGGGCGCTGTCGACCCCGTAAAGGATGTCGAAATCGAGCGGATTATCGCCCCCGGCCAAAAGCTCTTTACTCTCCTGATCCCAGAAAGGCTTGAGCCGGCCGTAAACCTCGGTGATCTTTAAGCCCAGCGGTGTATCGAGAAACACCGGCACCCGGGCCCCGGCCAGCCCGGAAAACTCGGCCCGCCACGCTTTTTCTGTATAGAGCCGATCGATCTCGTAAATCAGCTCCTGGCTGCGGCCCAGGGCAAAGGCCGGAATAAAAACCCGGCCGCCGTCGGCCAGGGCATGTTGCAAAATCGCGCCCAGACGCGCCACCCGCTCGCGCCGGTCGCCATGCAGACGATCACCATAGGTCGATTCCATCACCAGCAGATCGCAGGGCGCGGGAATATCGGGGGCCGGCAGCAGCGGGGTCTCGGGCGCCCCGAGATCGCCGGAAAAAACCACGCTCTCACCGCCAAGCGCCAACCGCACCCAGGCCGAGCCCAGAATATGCCCGGCCCGCCCCAACTGAAATCGGATACCGTTCTTTAAATCAAACTCCCGGCCATACTCAAAACTCCAGGTCAGCCGCTCAACTTCGGCCAGCAATTGCTTAATTGGGGTCAGAGTAAAATTATTTCGCGAAATATTTTTACTCTGACCCCAATTAAGCCGCAAGGCATCTTCCAGCAGCGGTGCCAACAAAAAAGCGGTGGCCTCGGTGGTGATAATCTCACCCCGAAAACCGCCGCTTATCAGCTCCGGCAGGCGCCCGATATGATCGATATGGGCATGAGTCAGAAAAAGAAAATCAATTTTATCCGGCGGCACTGGCCAGCTTGCCATCGGCGCCACCCGCTCACCGCCCTGGGCCAGACCGCAGTCAACCAGAATGTTCACCCCGTTAACCCGCAGCAGATGACAAGACCCGGTAACCGTCTGCTCGCCGCCCAAATGAGTCAGTGCGAAACTCAGTCCACTCTCCATTTCTCACTTCCCATCTAAGGCAGATCCGCCGCCGGCTTCAGCGCCCGCGCCAGCTCCCGCAGATATCCCCGGTCAAACTTCAGCCCCGCGGCCTCGACCTGCACAACCATCCATAACAGGGCAATATCCGCCAGACCGCTCTCTTGGTAGGCACCGCCGACATCGCCATCGACGCCGGCGAACCAGAACTGCTTAAATTGCGCTGCAGGGTTAACAAAGTCGCAAATTATGCGCTTTTTCTTACTTCTCGCCCTATCTCACAAAGGAACTCAGGGGCAAAATCGGCGCCGTTAGGCCATTCGATGGTTCCTGTGCTGCAATTGAGATAGACCTTCTCAAACAAATCAGTTTTCTTTAGTGGTTCGAAGATTTCTCCGTACAGTTCATCTTTCAAGTCAACATCTTTGACTTTACCATCATCAAACTCCAACCGCAGCTGATAGTCTCCAAGGTAAATAACACCAGTTACGTGCAAAAACATATTCACCCCCTATGGAAGCGGCAAAAGCCGAGATAGTGGTTGCCGAATCTCAATGATGACCTCTTGATCTTCATACCTGGCGTGAAAATGTGGCGGATCATGATCGTTGTAATTCATGTATATGACGATACCATAAAAACGGCAGATTTCAGGCATACATTCAAATCCTTACAAACTAATGCGAGAGGCCACAGACCGCAGAACTCTTTCTTAATACAATACCACAAAGACCCTCAAATCCAGACCCTTGCCCATGGCCCCGCCGGTCAGCCTCTCAAAGCCACCTTCAGAACCGACTCCCCAGTCATAAAAAACCTCCTGCGACAGATCCGCCTCAGGCTTCAACGCCCGCGCCAGCTTCACCACATTGCTGACCGGCTCTTTCTCCGGATTATTCCAAGTTCCGTCACAACAGATAACAATCCGCTTCATCGCCATTTGCGTCTGCTTACTGGCCATATATCTTCATTATGCAGCGGTCAGAGACCTTGCATGAGGGATTTCGCGTTCTGCTGCAGGTCTAACCTGATAAGATTCCAACTCCAGAATTGCAGTAGTAACTCCGTCCAAGGTGACGAATTCCACTTCATATGCCACACCTTCACCATGTACATAAACTACGACTCCAATGTCACCAGGTTCAAGCCCTTGTTCTTCAATCGCTTCCGTAAGAATAACTCTATCATGTTCTTTTATCATTTCTCTCCCCTAAAATGCCGGATAAGCAGTAATCAGTCGTGGATGCCGCATGTCATTAGCAATCATCCATACTGTCTTCACCGGAGTGGTTGTTCCTTTAGGCGATTCGATAGAGGCCACTACGGTGTACTTTGTTCCATACTTTCCCTTTTCTGAATTTATGTAGTCGCACTCATTAACCTGATTTATCAAAGCTAAGGCCAGAACCCTCCATGCCTCTATAGTAAATCCCCAACCGGAAAAAAACCGTGCCTTTGGCCCTCCTTCCGGATGTCTTGCAGACAGCAGATAATCAACAATCTTACTCTTTGGAACTTCAGCATTCTGACAATTAGGTACCTTCATTTCAGACCGGCAATTCCATTCCAAACGGACCAAATACCTCTGACTAATAATACCATACGTTCCTCAAAAAAACAAAGAGACCGATTAAACTATGCTTCCACCACATAAAAACACGGCCAACCTGCCCACCACCTCACTATCCTTTTCCACCGGAGTTTTCCGGTGGTTCCACCGCAATGATCTCACCCCGAAATCCACCGCGCAAAAGTTCCGGCAGGCGCCCGATATGATCGATTCGGCACTACCCGCTCACCGCCCTGGGCGAGACCGCAGTCAACCAGGATATTAACCCCGTTAGCCCGCAGCAGATGACAAGACCCGGTAACCGTCTTCTCGCCGCCAAGATGAATCAGTGCAAAACTCTTCCCTCTCCCCACTTCTCACTTCCCACTTCTCACTTCCCACTGGAACTAAACAAACCAGGAATAGACCAGAAACCAGCCGATCTTGGCGTATTCGCCGGCGACATTGCGGAAATTCGCCCACGAGCTGTAACAGCCGATAACATCGTATGCCTCAAAGGGCGTGGCCGCGAAACCAATGCGGAAATCGTCGCCGAAAACCTTATGCGCGATCAACTGCAAACGCCGCATATGATAAGGTGAACTGACAATCACCGCGGATCGGTAACCGCGGGCATCCATCATCCGCCGGCCGCGGAGCAGTTCGAGGTGGGTATTCTCGTAAACCCGGAAGCCGCGGCCAAACAGTGATACACGCCCCGTCGCCGCCGGCGTGCGCGCCGCATGGCGCGCTTGCGGCCGTGCCGGGCGCCGCGTTTCCGGTGCGGCGCCGACAATGTCCGCGCGCTCCACAACGCCACCACCCCCGGCATGCAGCACCTGGTAACGGGCGGGCACCAGAAGCGCCGGCGCCTTGCCGCAATCGACCAGGGCCTGCCCGCCCCGCATCCGGGCGCCGCCATCGCCGCCCAGCATGACCATAACGCAATCGGCCCGCGGCAACGAACTATCGAAAGCCAGAAAATCGTGGGCGGCGTACACGCCCCACGGTCCGAGAAGCAGCAGGGCCAGCAGAGCCCGCTTTACCATTATCAATCTCACCGGCCCGCCAATTTCCACCGCAACAGCATAAACAGAAACCTCGGCAGCGCCAGTTGCCGGCGCCAGCGTTTCGGCTCGGATATCAGCCGATACAACCACTCGGTACCGGTGCGGCGGAAAAACGGCGGCGCCCACTTCACCCTGCCGCTGACGACATCGAAGGTGCCGCCGACGCCCATGCAGAAGGATGCGTCGAGCGCCTCCTGGTGGTCGGCAATCCAGCGCTCCTGTTTCGGCGACCCGAGGGCGACGAACAGGATATCGGCCCCCGAACGGTTGATAGCGGCAACAATGGCCGCCGAATCGTCGAAATAGCCGTCGTGGCGGCCGACAATCCGCAACCCCGGATAATCACGCAGCAGACAGTCATGGGCCTCCCGGTTCACCTCCGCTGAAGCCCCGAAGAGATAGATTTTCCAGCCGGTTTTCACGGCCCGCTCGACCAGGGCATAGAACAACCCCACCCCGGTGATCCGGTTGATGGACCTGCCGTGCAGCACCCGCACCGCCACAGCCGCGCCGACGCCGTCGCAGATGAACATCTGCGCCCGGTTGATAAGCGCCGCCAGGGCGGAGTCGTTGGCCGCCTGATAAAGCTTTTCCGGATTGACCGCCACGCTGAAGGCCTTGCGGCCGGAAACGACGAGCCGCCCGACGCAGTCACAGGCATGGCCATAG
>JAFGAM010000115.1 GCA_016933675.1 Candidatus Anaeroferrophillacea bacterium | reverse complement strand
ATGTCACCAGGGTAGTTACCGAGGTACGGAACACTACGGCCCCCCTTGCCACCACATCGGTCACACCATTGTTATCTTCGCTTGCATCTTTGCGTCCATACCACATATTTATCTTCATAACAACATAGACCTTACGGGATTATGACGGATTGAATCGTTTTCAGGTATATCAGCGCACACACCCCAGCTCTGCCCCGTGACCTGGCCGGACCCTTTCACGGCGCACACCGGCTCTTCATACCCCGGCCAACCATCGTCAAACGGCTCATATACCAACGCTTCGCCGGCAAATGGTCGGGGCGACGGCGGCACCGAAGCCACACCTGGAAGAACCGGGGCAACCGGTGGCGGCCGCTCCCACAGGTCGAGATGTTTGAGTATCTTGCGAATGACCGGGTAATCCGTGATAAAACCGACAATCTTCATCTCCCCCTGACAACGGGGACACAGCAACGGATCGACCTACCAGACCTTTTTGATGCATTCACGCCACTTCGGCGACGGCATCCGGCGCGGTTCGTAATCGGCAACGGCGATGACGGCGGCACCCGCCGAAGGCATATCGCCAGCATCCGGTCGCTCCGCCTTCAGACGGCCGCCCCGGCTGCGGTTCGAATACCACCCATAGTACCTCACCAGTTGATGGTTTTTCTCGGGAATGTGCTGCGTAATCGCCGCGACAAACTCGCCCGCTTCAAATACCCTGAAATTCTTGCGATTCTTCCCATAGGTCATTTTCGAGCGGTAGATAACCATCCCGCTCTGCTCGTTATAACGGATTGCGGATGACATACTGCGCCAGCGCTTCCAGTCCTTTCCGGTCACCCACCTCAATCCTCACCCCGTTGTGGACGCTGAATCGCCGACCACAATGTCCGCGTCCGCTCCAAATATCAACCCTGCCGCGGGACAAACGGGCCGCCATCAAACGGAAATGCACTGGTCGGATTTCCTCGCTGGTGGAACTTTTGCAGGGCCGTTTTTCTGCTGAGGTGATGGAAGTGGTTACCAACCCTGAACAGGGCCTGTTTCCGCTGAAGGGTGAAATATCCTTTGCCTGTGACTGCCCCGACTGGGCCGGTATCTGCAAACATGTGGCGGCGGTCTTCTATGGCATCAGCAAACGGCTCGAGGAGCGGCCGGAATTGCTTTTAGGTTGTCGATCAGAGATGAAAAAACCAGGAAAAAACTGGAAAAGCTGTTACAGGGTGATGTTAGTAACCACAAAGGACTGAAAAGAACGTAAACCTGCTGGTGCCGGGCTCGTAATAGTTGATCAACCAGCGGTCGGGAACAACCTGGCCATTGTGCTTAAGGGGTGGACGAACATATGCTGTAAACATCAATGATATATTCAATGATTGACAAATGATATAAAGTGTTATATTGCGGTTTTATGGAAACCGAGATCAAATGGCATAAACGAACTCTTAAACAGCTTGCCGGCATCCCGTTGAAAGATCGCACCGCGATTGTTAACGCAGTGAAGGCTTTGCCGGGCGAACACGGCGGCTGTCAGGTGAAGTCTTTGGCCAACCATGATTACGGCTATCGCCTGCGTGTCGGCCGCTATCGGGTTTTCTTTGATATCGAGCTGCAAGAAGTTAAAATCCACTTTATTCAAGAGGTAAAAAAACGCGATGAGCGCACCTACTAACCCCCAGATCATTTTCGAGAACGGGCATCCGGCTTTTGCCGTGCTGCCCTGGAGCGAATATCAGGCCCTGCTGAAACAGGCCGATCCCGCCGATGTTTGGCTGCCGCATGAGGTGGTTCAGGCCGTTGCTCTGGACGGTGCCACCCTGGTTAAAGCCTGGCGCGATTATCGGGGCCTAACCCAGGCCGAACTGGCCAAGCAAAGCGGCATGAGTCAACCGGCACTGGCTCGCCTCGAAAAAGGCGGTATCACACCGCGCCCGGCCACCCTTAAAAAACTGGCCGCGGCCCTGGGTGTGGAGGCTGAGCAGCTGACGGAGTGAGCGGGCTTTTGCTCCCTATCAAAAAAAGCTTACCATATGAGTCTTACGCCATGCCGGTTCTTACGCCATGCCGGTCTTGATGATAAAGCCTAGCCGAAAGCTGCAAAAAGTCAACTGAAAACCGGGAACAACTAAAATGCCCAACGCCCGCTGGTGGAGACCGGCAAGCTCAACGGCTTGGAGCCCTACCGCTACAGCCACTTCCGGCTGGAAAAGATTGTCGCTGCCAAAGAACAGGATGAACTGGTGTTGATATCCCCTGAAAAACCCCGAAGCACCGATATGTCAGCGGTTGCGCCGGCATGTGGTGACAATCATGATTTCGTTGTAGGATATTTCGCCGTTCAGAGCCAGGTAAATCGGCTTGAGCCGGCCATCGCCGGCGGCATCGATTACGCTTTCGATACGCTCCCGGGTGGCGGTCGCAACCCAGGGGCCGGGATCAGTGATCTTTTCGTCTTTCAGCCAGTTGAAGAAATAACCGTACACCGTGCTTTCGGCCCGTTCCAGACGGGTGGCAATCGCGGCAATGGGCAGGCCTTGGGCAAAGTATTCGGCCGCGGTCCGGGCGGCGATGGAAGAGGTTCGCGGCCGCTCCGTCAGCGGGGCGACTATGACTTCCGGCTGGAGATTGGTTTCCAGGTCGTTTTGCTCGCAGAAGCTGGCGATGCATTCGGTAAAGGAGGCGGCAAACTGTTCCCGTTTATGTTCGCCGACGCCCTGGATGAGGCGGAAATGTTCCGGGCTGGTCGGCCGCCGGCAGGCCATGTCATACAGCGAGCGATCGCTGAAAATCACATACGGTGGAACCCCGCGTTCACGCGCCAGTTCGCGACGCAGTCGGCGCAACGCTGCAAAGAGGGTGTCTTCGCCTGGAGTCAGTTCACGGCTGGTCAGGCCGGGCCGGTCATGGGCGGATGACTCGCGTTCCGCCGGGGTCAGGGTCGAAATCCTCACCTCGCCTTCACCAGTCAGCAGCGCCCGGCCGGCCGGGGTCAGTTTCAGAATGTTGTAGTCGCCCGACCGGATGAGATAATCCTGGCCAAGCAACTGCTCGATCCAGTCCTTGATGGTATCAAGCGGCTCGGAAGCCAGAATCCCCCAGGTGCTGAGCTGGTCGTGGCGGTTGGCCCGGATGCGGCGGTCGCGGGATCCCTTCAGGGCCAGGGCGCAGTAATCGGCACCGAAATTCTCGCCCTGGCGCAGGATACCGGCAAGGATCTTCCGGGCCACAATCAGGGGTTCGGCCACCGGTACCCGTTCCGCCAGACAGATATCACAGGCGCCGCAGTTTTCCGTTTTCAACTCCTGGCCGAAATATGCAACCAGGGCCCGATGGCGGCAGCGATTGCCGTGGATGTAGTCAAGCATGGCGGCCAGGGACCTTTCGGCTCCCGGGGTCTCGGAACCGCCTTTATCCCGCAGGTTGCGCTGCCAGCGCTGGAGGTCGTTGCTGCCGTAAAAGAGCAGGCATTGGGCCGGCAGCCCGTCGCGCCCGGCGCGGCCGCTTTCCTGCTGATAGTTCTCCAGAGCCTTGGGCATACCGCTGTGCAGCACCAAACGGACGTTGGATTTGTCGACCCCCATGCCGAAGGCGATGGTCGCCACCATGATGCCGTCCTCGTCGTTGATAAAGGCTTCATGGCTGACCTGGCGATCACGATCACTCATGCCGGCATGATAGGGATAGCAGCTAAAGCCGGTCTTCCGCAACATGGCGTTGAGTTGATCGACCTCGCGGCGGCTCTGGCAGTAGATAATCGCCGACTGTTGCGGATGCCGGCGCAGGACCGCAAGTATCTGCTCCGAATGATGGCTGCTTTTGCGCCGCACCCGGTAGATCAGGTTGGGACGGTCGAAAGCGCCGACGAGAAAGGCCGGCTCCCTGAGGTTGAGCTGGGCGGCGATATCTGCGCGCACGGCGGCGGTGGCGGTGGCGGTGTAGGCATGCACCGAAACCCCGGGAAAATGTTCTTTGAGAAGGCCGAGCTGACGGTATTCAGGGCGGAAATCATGGCCCCACTGACTGATGCAGTGGGCCTCGTCGATGGCGATAAAAGAGATTTCAAGGGAGCGGAAAAAATTCAGCGTACGTTCCTGAACCAACTTTTCCGGCGAGATATAGAGCAGAGTGATTTCACCGGCCCGTAACGCGGCGGCAATGGCGACTTTTTCCGCCATCGTCAGCGTACTGTTGATGGCCGCCGCTTTAATGCCGTTGAGTTTGAGAGTATCGACCTGATCCTTCATCAGGGCAATCAGGGGTGAAACCACCAGGACGAGGCCCGGCCGCATGAGGGCCGGCAGTTGATAGCATATCGATTTGCCACCCCCGGTGGGCAGTACCGTAACCGAATCACGCCGCTCGAGCACCGCGGCAATCGCTTCCTCCTGGCAATCGAGAAATCCTTCATGCCCCCAGTACTGTTTGAGAATCTGCGCCGGTGGATCGGGCATACGCATCAGGTCTCGGGATGAAAGAAGAAACGATTGTCCCCGCCATCCATCTGCGCGCAGGACAATATCGCGTTCTGTTCGAAATCGAAAATGAGCAAGCGATCACCGTGTACCGGATTACCCACCACCGCTCCGGTTCCTTCTTTCACAGGCCGAAGCTCACGCCCGTCCGCATGGGCGCAGCTTGCGCAGCCAGTCAATCCACGGTGCAAATCCTGCGCCGGTAACCGCCGACAGCGCCACCGCCGGCAGACCCGGATTGACCCCGCGGGCATCGGCTGTCACCGCGTCGACAGAGAAATCGAAATACGGCAGCAGATCGGTCTTGGTAATCACGAAAAGCTGCGAGGTGCTGAAAGCGCGGGGGTATTTGGCCGGCTTGTCGTCCCCTTCGGGTACCGAGAGCAGCACCACGCGGGCGTGTTCGCCGAGAAAAAAGGTCGCCGGACAGACAAGATTGCCGACGTTCTCGATAAAGATGAGGTCGAGGCCGCCGGGTGTCGCGGTCTCCAGCCGGTGCAGACCGCGATGCACCAGCGGCGCGTCAAGATGACAGGCGCCCCCGGTGGTCAGCGCCGCCACCGGCACGCCGTAGGCACGCAGGCGTTCGGCATCACGTTCGGTTTCGATATCCCCCTCCAGTACGCCGATCTTCAGCTCACCCCCCAGTTCGGCGATGGTCCGCTCCAAAAGGCTCGTCTTGCCCGCGCCGGGGCTGCTGATGAGGTTGACCGCCACCGCGCCGAGACGCTCCACATGGCGACGATTGGCGGCGGCCTGCTCGTCATTGGCCGCCAGCAGGCGCTCGTTGACATCGACGGTCACGGTCCCGGTGGCCGGCCGTTCCGCCTCCGCCGTCACTGCATCTTCAGCCGCCGGAGGGCGGCAGCCGCACTGATCACACATGGTCAATCCCCTGCAATTATTTCCGGCATATTTTTTGCGAAATTGGCTACGAACCGCTCCGCGGCCGTCCCCTTCCCGGCAGATCACCTGCCGGAAAGCATTCATTCTTCCTCGTCATCCACATCGGTTTCCAGTTCCACCTGCATGAGCAGCAGATCGTCGGCGCCCGGACCACTGCCGGGGAGCATGGCGAAACCGGAATGCAGAGCGGCCGCACAATCAGCCGCGACGGCATTATCGGCGACATTACCATCGGGTATCCCGCCAAAGGCATCCGCGAGACCACTGCCCCCCCCGCCCGGTTCGCCATGCCGGAGGCCGTATCCTCCGCGCTCAGCCGGCAACAGCGAAACATGCTCCGCCGCCGCGTCCGCCTCCAGTTCCAGCACCGCATCGCGGGTCACCAATGCCGCTCCCTTGAGAACATCGAAACCGAAGCGGAAGGATTCCGTCACAATCCCCGCCTGCGGGCCGATGTGCACCCGCACCCGCAGCACCCGGCAGGCACCATGTTCGGCGGCCAGACCCGCCAGCCGGGACAGCAACCCCTGGGCCAGGGACATTTCATGCACCGGACGCCTCCATTGATCGCCGGACGACGGCAACCCCGAATTCAACAAGACGCACGGCCACCCGGTCGGCAAGCGCCGGCAGCAGGACGCCAATCGTCGGCGACAGTTCGACCCCGGCACCAACTACCGCCGGACAGACGCCGATGACCACCAGCCGCTCCGGCGCCCGGTCCTGCAGGCGACAGATTTCCAGGGCCTCGAGAAACCCCAGCTGATGGGGCGACAGACCGGTCGCCAGCAGGCCGGCATGGACCTCGCCGTCACAGTACTCGCGCACCGTCCCCGGCGGGGCATCGATCGCCAGGGCATCGACCACCAGCAGCACCCGGCATGATTCGATGAACGGGATCAGCATGATGCCCGCGGTGCCACCATCCTGCAGTACCACCTCCGGCGGCAGATCGAAATGCGCTTCCAGATATCGCACCAGATGAATACCCAGCCCCTCGTCCATGAGCAGCAGGTTGCCCACCCCGAGGACGCCGATATGTTTCCGCTCATCGGCCATTGCCGCGCCGCCGTCCAGGTGCATCAAACCGCCCATTATTAGTCCGCCGTCGTTCACTCGCACTCACCACCACCGTCCATTTGAACTCCACCGGCGTCCATCCATACGCTGCCGGCGCCTAGCAGATCCGCGGCAGCGGGTCGCCGGTAAGCGGCCGCAGCCGTCGGCGGCCGCCGACGGCGGTATGCAGCACCACCCGGCCCGGTTCGCCGCTTTTCACCCGGCCGATGACGGCCGCCTGCCCGCCCTCCGGGTGGCGGCGCAGTTCCGCCACCACGTCGGCCGCATCAGCGGCTTCCACCACCATGATGCAGCTGCCCTCGTTGGCGAGGAAGAACGGATCGATTCCCAGCAGCTCGCCGGCGGCACGCACCGGTGGCCGCAGCGGGATGGCAATTTCGTCGATCTCCAGTTCCAGCCCGCCGGCGGCGGCCAGCTCGCACAACGCCGTGGCCACGCCGCCCCGGGTGGGGTCACGCAGGGCGTGGACGGCGCCGGGGAAACGGGCAATAACCGCCGCCGTCATCCGGTGCAGGGCGGCGGTGTCGCTTTTCAGCTCCGTTCCGGAAAAGCCCAGTTCGGCCCGCGCCGCCAGCACGGTGATGCCATGATCACCCATGGACGCCGAAAGGATAACCGCATCACCGCCTTGCAGCCGCCGCGGGCTGATCTCTACCCCGTCGGCAATCACCCCGACCCCGGAGGTGTTAATGAACATTTTGTCCGCCGCGCCCCGGGGAACCACCTTGGTATCGCCGGTCACCACCGGCACCCCGGCGCGCTCGGCGGCGGCGGCGATGGAATCCGCCACCCGGGCAAGGATTTCCATTTCGAGTCCCTCCTCGAGAATCATCCCGAGGCTCAGGGCCAGCGGTCGCGCACCGCGCATGGCCAGATCGTTGACGGTGCCGTTGACCGCAAGCAGGCCGATGTCACCGCCGGGGAAAAAGAGCGGGTCGACGACGTAGGAATCGGTGGTGAACGCCAGCCGGCCACCGATGGGCGGCAGCACGGCGCTATCCTCCAGCGGCGCCAAGAGCGGGTTGTCGAGCCGAGCTACAAACAGCCGCCGCACCAGCTCACGGGCCGCGAGGCCGCCGCTGCCGTGATCGAGGGTTACACGCTCCATATCTTCATCAATCCCCATCGGTTTCACTCCCCGTCATTGCCGTAACGGAACCAGGCGGCGCAACTGCCCTCGGCCGACACCATGCACGGGCCGACCGGCGCCGTCGAAGTGCAACGGCGGCCGAAGTGACCGCAGTCCGGCGGCCGGCAGCGGCCGGCGACCACGTCGCCGCAGCGACAACCGGCCGGTTCCGATACCGCCGCCGCAGCCGGTTCCATTCCCGTCGATCCCATTTTTCGCGGAGTCAGATCAAGCCGGCGGCGGGCATCGAAGCGGGCGAATTCCTCCCGCGGAACGAGTCCGCTGCCGGGCACGGTACCAAAACCGCGCCACGGGGCATCCGCAGGAATGAAAACGCGGTCCGTCAGCGCCTGCGCCGCCGGATTGCCGTTCTCGGCTACCGCCCGCGGATAGCCGTTCTCCACCGCCGCCGCACCACGCCCGGCCAGCTCCGCCAACCGCACCAGGGCGAGCATGATATCCGCCGGCTCGAAACCGCCGATGACGCCGGGAAGACCGTAAACCTCAGCCAGTGGTGCAAAGGCACGCCGCCCGGCTATCGCCGCCACGTGGCCGGGGCAGAGAAGCCCGTCGAGCCGGTGCCCGGCACCCAGCACCCGGTCGATGATCGGCGGCATCCGCTTGTGAAACGACAGGACGCAGAAGTTGTCAAGCGCCAGCGCCGCCGCCTGGACGATGGCGGCCGCGGTCAGCGGCGCGGTGGTCTCGAAACCGATGCCGGCGAACACCACCAGCCGCCCGGGCTCGGCCCGGGCCAGGGCCACCGCCGCCGCCGGCGAGTGGACCACCGTCACCCGGGCGCCACGGGCACGCAAATCGGCCAGGGTGCCGCAGCTGCCGGGAACCCGCACCAGGTCGCCGAAGGTGGCGAACTCCACCTCCGGATGCGCCGCCGCAGCCAGGCAGGTGTCGATATCGACGGCGGCGGTGACGCACACCGGGCATCCGGGCCCGGACACCACCTCCAGCTCCGGCGGCAGCATTGCCCGGAGTCCGAAGCGGAAGAGATTCACCGTGTGGGTGCCGCAGACCTCCATGAACCGGAGCGGCCGGTGCACCGTCGCGGCCAGCCGGGCAGCCAGCCGGCGCACCCGTTCCGGATCGCGGTAAACGTCAGCGGGTTTCATCGCCGCCGGCAGCCAGCTCTTCCAGCAGGGCGAGATTCGCCCGTGCCTGCTCCTCGTCGAGTGTAGTGAGGGCGAAACCGGCATGGACAATGACGTAATTACCCGGAGCCGGCATCCGGTCGACGATGTCCAGCCGCACGTTTTGCCGGATACCGTCGGCTTCCACCGCCGCCGCCGGCGGATCGAAGGCATCACCGGAGGTGCCAGATATTTCGATTACCCGCATGGGGATGGCAAGACACATATGTTATCCTTATCAAAGGAGGTTCCCTCAAAGACCTGGGGATGCGAGGCAAAACCGGATACCACGCCGCAATCGGTCCAGCGGTTCTGAAGATTAATCAGCAACGAGCGTAATCTTCTGAATTCCGAGGTTCTTGCAAAACGTTTTCAACGCCCGGGGCGACCCCCCAACTTGCAGCACCTGTCTGCGGATGGTACGCACAGGCAGGCAACGAAGAAGATGAAGTGAAGTTTTTACGAAGCCGTCATTACCGTATCTTGACAAAATAACCCTCCGTCAAGATCAACGGCTTCGCCACGGAAATGTGCGCCCAGCCGGTCACCGCACCCGCGCACCGGCGACCAGGGCCTGCCCCAGGGCCAGCCCACCGTCGTTGGCGGGCACCTCCTCCGGCAGGTACGGATGCAACCCCGCCTGGCGGAAGGCCCGGTCGAAACCCTCCAGCAGCAGGGCATTCTGCAGGCAGCCGCCGCCAAAGACCACGTTGCAGATGCCGGTCTCCCGCGCCGCTTCACACACCAGTTCCAGCAGTGAATCCACCAGCCAGCGGTGGAACCGCCGGGCGGGCACCGCCGCCGGTACCCCGGCGGCGAGGTCGGCATGCAGCCCCGCCAGCAAACCATCGTAATGAACCACCCGGCAGCCATCACGAATGGCAATGTTCACGGCGTAGCTCCCGACACCATCCATTTCGGCGCCCCGGCAGCCCGTGCGGGTTTCGAGACGCACGGCATAATCCCCGTCTCCGGCCGCAATGCCGGCACGACCGACCGCACCGGCGCCGCGCCTGCCCGCGGCGAAACCGAAACCGGCGCCACCGCCGCCGGTACCATCCGGCGCCCGCCGGGCCAGGGCCTCCAGTTCCATCGCCGCCTGCCCTTCATAGGTCGCCATCTGCCGCCGCCCCAACAGCGCCGCCACACCGTCGAAGAGGCGCCCACAGCTGCTGGTGAGCGGCGTATTGACACCGCGTTCCATCATCCGCACCAGCAGCCGCCGCCGCCGGGCATCCACCTCCCGCAGACCGGCGGCCGGCGGCCCCGCCGCCTCGAAGGGCAGGTCGCCGTCGACGCCGATACCCCACTGCCGAAAGATGAGTGCCGCGGCCGAGCGCCACGGCTCCCGGGCCGCGGCGTCGCCGCCGGGCAGCGGGAAATGATCCAGATGCCCGATCCGCTCGCAGGCATCGGCCTCCACCCGCAGCACCTCGCCACCCCACACGGTGCCGTCACCACCCCAGCCGGTGCCGTCGAGGATCACCGCGATGACCGGGGTCTCCAACCGGTGTTCCGCCAGCACCGCGGCGGCATGGGCGTGGTGATGCTGCACCGAGATTAGTTCGGCGCCGAATTCCGCCGCCAGCCGGGCAGCGAGGTGCGACGAAGGATAGTCGGGATGCAGATCGCGGGCGACGATGCGCGGGGTAAAACACAGCAGATCACGAAGGCGCGCCAGACAACGGTCGAAAAATTCCTCGCCGCGCAGGTCTTCGAGATCGCCGAGATGCTGGCTGAGTACCGCCTCACACCCGCGGGCAAGACAGAAAGTGGACTTCAGCATGCCGCCGACAGCGAGTACCGGGGTCAGTTCGCGGGCCAAAATAACCGGCCGCGGCACGTAACCCCGCGCGCGGCGGAACACCCGAAAATGCCCGCCGATCACCTTGCCGAGGGAGTCATCCACCGCGGCGACAATCTCGCGGTCATGGACCAGGAACCCGTCGGCGATACCGACCAGCCGCTCCCGCGCTTCATTGACGGTGCGGCAGATGGGCTCGTCGCTCAGGTTGCCGCTGGTCATCACCAACAGCGGCGGCACCCCGGAAACGGCAAAAAGCAGCTCGTGCAGCGGGGTATAGGGCAGCATCACCCCGATCTCGTCGAGGCCCGGAGCGACCTCCGGAGCCGGCACCCGGAGGTCATCCGGCACCGCGTTCATTGCGACCGCGCCGTTCTCCCCCGCCGTCCCGGCGAACACCCCCCGCGCCATCCCGGCGGCCGCCTTGCCGGTCACTCCGCCCCCCCTTCTCCCGGACGGAACTTCGCCCCCCCACGCCGCATCACGATCCGCCGCCATCCCGGTCACCGGCACCTCCCCGGCAAACACGGTCGCGCCGGCGGCCGCACCTTCCGCGACCCCGTGCCGGGCCATGAGGACGATGGGCGCCTCGGGGGAGGTGAGCACCGCCTCGTCCACCGGCGTCAGGCGACAGACGCCGGTGACGGTTTCGAGATCCCGCGCCATGAGCGCCAGCGGCTTGTGCGGCCGTCCCTTACGCCGCCGGAGTTCAACCACCGCCGCCGGATTGCCGGCAGCCACCGCCAGGTGGAAACCTCCCAGCCCGTGGATGGCAACGATCCCGCCGGCGGCCAGCAGCGCCCCGGCCCAGCCCAGGGGGTCGTCGGTGGTTGCGCTCCCGTCAGCATCGATCCACATCAGCCGCGGGCCGCATTCCTGACAGGCGACGGGCTCGGCATGGAAGCGGCGGTCGGAGGGATTGTCATATTCCGCCGCACAGGCGGGGCAGAGGTCGAATGCCGCCATGGAGGTGCGAGGGCGGTCGTAGGGCAACGACCGGACAATGGAAAACCGCGGGCCACAGTCGGTGCAGTTGATGAACGGGTAGCCCCGGCGGCGGTCGGCGGGATCGTGCAGTTCCCGCCGGCAGGCGCCGCACAGAGCGATGTCGGGAGGAATACAGGGCCGGACGTCATTCGTGCCGGTTCCGGCCAGAATGACAAAACCGCCGGCCGCAGCCGGCGGCTCCCTGTCCGGCTGCCGCTCGATATCCCTGATCACCGCCCGCGGCGGCGCCGCGCGGCCGAGGGCGGCGACGAAATCCTCCACCCGCCCGGAAGCGCCGCGAACGCGGATCTCCACCCCCCGGGGGGTGTTGGCGACGCTGCCCGCCAGCCCCAGGTCGACGGCCAGGCGGTAGACATACGGGCGGAAACCGACCCCCTGCACGGTGCCCCGCACCGTCAGTTTCACCGCCGCGTCGGCCATCACATCAGTCGGCTTTCGGCCGCTTCACATGGAGAAACTTGCTGCCGGAGATGATCGCCGACACCAGCCCCTCGCCGAACATCACATCGTTCCACACCGCGATATAGATGTGTACCATGGCAAAGAAGATGTAGTAGTACATCAGGATGAAATGCACGAAGCGGGAGGTGGCCTGGGAAGCGAAGAGATTGGTACCCCACACCTGCCAGGTCGCGGATTCGGGAAACAGCATGTAAAACCCCGAAACGATCATCACCATACTGATAAGGAAGGTCAACAGGTAGGTGGTGCCGGCGAGGGCGTTATGCCCCAGCCGCGGGGTATGAAAACGGATGTAGAGATAGTTGAGGATCGCGCCCCAGAAGTTGCCGAGGTTGCGCTTCGTCACCGGCAGGGCGTCGGTAATGCGCTCCTGGCGGTTGCCGAAGAACCAGAGATAGAAGCGGCAGATCACCGCGCCGGTGAAAAAGTAGCCGGCGAGAAAATGGAGGAAGCGCATGTTGGCGACGGTAAAGTCCGCGGTACCCTTCTCCAGCATGGTGGTGAACCACGGTTCATAGATATAGTAGCCGGTAATCGTCAGCAGCAGACACGAGGCGGCAAACACCCAGTGGGTGATGCGGTAGAGCGCCCCGAAGGCCCGCCGTTTTTCGAATTCGTAGGCCATCTCCGCCTCCCTCCTACAGGACTTTGACGCTACTCAACTCGCCGCCCCCGGGCCGCAGCAGATGCACCGCGCAGGCAATGCAGGGATCGAAGGAATGCACCGTTCGCAACACCTCCAGGGGCTTTTCGTGATCGGCGATGGGGTTGCCCACCAGCGAAGCCTCATAGGGACCGGGACGGTCGTGGACATCCCGCGGTCCGGCATTCCAGGTGGAGGGCACAACGCACTGATAGTTCTTGATATGGGCGTCCTCGATGACGATCCAGTGGGACAGGGCGCCCCGCGGCGCCTCGTGAAAACCGAAGCCCTGCTGCTCGCCGGCGGGGAAGGTCGGCGGGTAAAAGATGCTGTAGTCGCCGCGGTCGATGTTGCTCACCAGCAGCTCCCAGTGCTTCAGCGCCAGATCGGCGAGCACCGCGGCGCGGATCGCCCGCGCCAGGTGACGGCCCGGGGTCGAATGCAGCACCGCCGGCCCCACCTTCGCCCCGGCGAGCGTACCGACCCGGCTCAGCGCGTCATCGACATAGCCCTTGATGCGTTCGTCCCCCTTGGAGTAGCCCACCAGCACCTGGGCCAGGGGGCCCACCTGCATGGGCTCGTCGTTGAACCGCGGCGCCTTGATCCAGGAATATTTGCCGTCGGGATCGAAGTCGGTGTAGTTCGGAATCGTCTCACCCTCGAAGGGATGACGGTCGAAGGTTCCCTCGTACCACGAGCGCGCAACATGCTCCTTGATGTTGTTGCGGAAATAGTCGTCGTTGAAGCTCTTGAACTCCTTGAGGGAGGCGAGATCGCCGCCGTGAACGGTGCCGCCGGGGATGTCGAACGTCCGGCCGGCGGTGTCCAGCGGCATGTCGGGCACCGCAAGATAGTTGGTGATACCGGCACCGTAGGCCAGCCAGTCCTTGTTCAGCGCGCCGATGGCGATGACGTCCGGCAGGTAGACCTGCTTGATGAAGCCCCGGACCTCCTCGGTAAGCTGTTTGATCCAGTAGAGCCGCTCGGTGTTCAGGGCATCGTCGCGGTCGGGATTGATGGCGGTGGTCACACCGCCCACCGACAGATTCTGGATATGGGGGTTCTTGCCGCCGAGAATGGCGATGGCCTGGTTCGCCTTGCGCTGGTAGTCCAGCGCCTCGAGATAGTGGGACACCGCCATGAGGTTGGCCTCCGGCGGCAGCACCATGGCCGTGTGCCCCCAGTAGGCGTTGGCGAAAGGACCGAGCTGGCCGCTGTCCACCAACCCCCTGACCTTGTCCTGGACCGCCTTGAAGCGTTTGACGCTGTTGCCGGGCCAGTCGGACAGGCTGCCCGCCAAGGCCGCGGTTTTCACCGGGTCGGCCTTGAGGGCGGAAACCACGTCGACCCAATCGAGAGCCGAGAGAACATAGAAATGAACGATGTGATCGTGCAGGGCGTGGAGGGCGACGATCATGTTGCGAATGTACTGGGCGTTGAGCGGCACCTCCATCTTCAGGGCATTCTCCACCGCCCGCACCGAGGCGATGGCATGCACCGTGGTGCAGACGCCGCAGATGCGCTGGGTGAAGAGCCAGGCATCCCGCGGGTCACGGCCTTTCAGGATCACCTCGATGCCGCGCCACATCTGGCCTGAAGACCAGGCTTTGGTTACCGCGTTGTTGGCCACCTCGACATCGATGCGCAGATGGCCCTCGATGCGGGTAATGGGATCGACGGTTATGGTGCGGGCCATGTTCCACTCCTCCTGATGGCTTCGTAACCGCCCCGTCTTGCGCGTCGCGCCGCAACCCGAACCATTCGAGGCACTTCCCTGTACGCCTCATGTTCCAGGTATTGCGCGCCGCGAATCCGGGGTTGTTGACGTGGCATCTCGTTCCGGCGTACCTTGGCGGTGGTTACGGTTCCTTACTTCCTTACCGGGCCGGCAGGGCCCTACTCCTCTTCGCGGATCTCGTCGGTCTTGGCGGTTCCCTTCAGCAACCGGCGGGTCACCCCGGCGGCAGCGTGGAGGCCGATGGCGGCGGCGGTGACGCCCATGATCTTGCGGCCCACCGACTCGGCGGTGGTCACCGTCCCCTGGCCGACCGGCAGCTTGATCTCCGGCAAACGTTCATAAAAGGGCGTCATGGTGTCCCAGAAGGCCGGTTCGGTACAGCCGATACAGCCGTGCCCGGCACTCACCGGCCACTGGTTGACATCGTTGAAGCGCACCGCCGGACAGTTGCTGTAGGTCGCCGGCCCCTTGCAGCCGACCTTGTAGAGACAATAGCTCTGGCGGTGGCCCTCGCCGCCGAACTGCTCGGCGAAACGGCCCTCGTCGAAATGCGCCCGACGTTCACAGTGATCGTGGATCTTGCGGCCATAGGCGAACAGCGGCCGGCCGAGGTTGTCGGTGGCCGGCAGACGGCTGAAGGTGAGATAGTGCAGCACCGTCCCGAGAAAGGCGACGGGATTGGGCGGACAGCCGGGAATGTTGAGAATCGGTTTGCCGTGAACCAGGTCGCGAACCCCCACCGCGCCGGTGGGATTGGGCCTGGCGGCCTGAATGCCGCCAAAGGCGGCGCAACTGCCGATGGCCACCACCGCAGCGGATCGCGGCGCCACCTCGGCAAGGATATCCATCGCCGTGCGACCGCCGATCTTGCAGTAGATGCCGCCGTCCTTCGTCGGAATGGCACCCTCGACGACGCAGATGAATTTACCGTCGTGTTTATTGATGGTGTCGTGGAGCACCTCCTCGGCCTGGTGCCCGGCGGCGGCCATGACGGTCTCGTGGTAGTCGAGGGAGATGAGGTCGAGGATCAGCCGGCCGAGATCGGGATGGGAGGCCCGAAGCAGGCTCTCGGAACAGCCGGTGCACTCCTGGAAGTGAAGCCAGACCACCGGCGGCCGCCGGGGCGCGGTGGCGGCGGCCACCAGCTGGGGAATCATGGAATCCGCCAGCCCGAGGGCGGCGGCGGCCATGGTACAGCCCTTGATGAAGGATCGCCGGGTAAGCCTCATATCGGCGAATTCCCGGGTGTCATCGTGCCCGTTCATGCCCGCTCCTTTCATCTGCCGGATATCACCGCCGGGGGGAAGCTTACCGGCAAGTCGTTTCCGCCGCGCCCTCCGGAACCTGTTTTTTTGTCAATACAACGCTTGTTTTACCGCTGTCAACCCAAATGATCGCCCCATGCCGCCGGTGCCGAAAAAAACGGCCCCGGTTTCGGGTTCCATAATTCAGGATTCATGATTCAGTATCCGGGATCGGACGGACGGGCAGAAAAAGCTCAAGGATTCCGGTCACCGGGCATAAAAACCCGCCGTATCCGTCAGGGGTCACGCCGCCGATCCCGCAGCCAGGCATGGAGATCGGCAGCTTCCTTATCCGCCACCCGCTCCGGACCGTAGGCAGGCATGGCGGCGCCCGACGGTTTACGAAGGATGGCTCGGAAACGCCGGAAAGACAGGGTAAAACCGGAGAGATCAGGAACCGTACTGCCGGCCGTGCGGTTTTCATGACAGGCGGCACAGCGCAGCCGCCGGTAAATCCGGGCGCCGTTCTCCGGATCACCGGCGGAGGGACCGCCGCAACCGGCGGCAAACATGGTCAGCAGGAAGGTGAAAACAAATACCGGCAAGGTATTCAGGCGCATAGCGAATCCAGCCCATCGACAACCTGCGTGACACGAATACCCGGCACAGGGGTCAATACCGATATGAAACCGTAACCCCTGCCGGATTGCACCAACGATGAAGGTGAAGATGGCAAAATCACCCGACCGTCCGACTACGACCGGCGCGTGGCAATATACCTGGCAATCCCCTGCAGCAGGACGGCGCGGGAACCAAAGACCGCCAGCACCGCGCAGGCCTTTTCAACCGTCTCCGCCAAAAGCTTCCGGGCGGCATCAAGGCCCAGCAGGCTCACCGCGGTCACCTTGCCACGCTCCCGGTCGGAACCGATATCCTTGCCCAGTTCCGCCAGCGTACCGGTCTCATCGAGGATATCGTCGGCCACCTGAAAGGCCCGGCCGATGGCCCGGCCGTAATCCTCCAGGGCCGCGAGTTCTTCCTCGCCGGCGCCGCCGGCCAGCCCGCCGGCGACCACCGCGCCGGTGAGCATGGCACCGGTCTTCAGCGCCTGGAGCCGCCAGAGAACATCGGCATCCACAGCTTCGCTGCCCTCATGAAACAGGTCCATCGCCTGGCCGCCCACCATCCCCTGGGACCCGGCGGCCCCGGCCAACAGCGCCACCAGCCGGCAGCGCACGTCAGCGTCCAGACCGCTCACCCCGGCCAGCAGCCGGAAGGCGTCGGTCAGCAGGGCATCGCCGGCGAGAATCGCCATCCCCTCGCCGTGGACCCGGTGATTCGTCGGCCGGCCGCGACGGAAGTTGTCATCGTCCATCGCCGGCAGATCGTCGTGAATCAGCGAGTAGGTATGCACCATCTCGAAGGCGGCGGCCACCGGCAGCAGCACCCGGTCGGCGGCGGCGAACAGGCGGCCGGCGGTGAGCGTCAGCACCGGGCGGATACGCTTGCCGCCGGCGAACAGGCTGTAGGCCATCGCCTCGCACAGGGTTTTCAGCCCGCCATCGGTTTCTCCCGCCCCGGGGCCGATGGCGGCATGGCGCAGCCAGGTCTCGAAAGCGGCAGCCTCCATGGCGATGGTGGTCTTGATGTCAGTCACGGGACGGTTCCTCGCCGGTGCCGGCGGCAAAGGGCTCGAGCCGCTCGCCGGGTTCACCGGCCAGGAGGATTTGCACCTTCTCCTCCACCTCGTCGAGCCGTTTGCTGCACATGCGGGCAAGCCCGATTCCCTGTTCGAAGAGCTTCAACGCCTGATCGAGGGATAGTTCACCACTTTCCAGCCGATTGACAACCTCTTCGAGCCGCTTCAGCGCGGTTTCAAAATTCGATTTCGTCATGCGGCAACGCCTCCTTGTCACTCATCCGCGGCCAGAAAACGGCTCGCGGCGACAAATCGCAGGGGATCGACAAACACGCCGGCAATCTTAACCCCCCAGTGCAGGTGCGGCCCGGTCACCCGACCGGTGCTGCCGACCCGGCCGATGAACTGCCCCCGACCAACCTCGTCACCGGCGACCACGGCAAGCTCGTCGAGGTGCAGGTAAAGGGAAAAAACCTCAAGGCCGTGGTCGATGATCACCGCCCGGCCGCTGTAATAAAGCTCCTCGGCGAGCACCACCCGGCCGGCGGCGCTGGTGCATACCGGGGTACCGGAGGCACCACGGATATCGATACCGCCATGGGGCTGTTTGGGAATGCCGTTGAGTATCCGCCGCTTGCCGAAGGGGGTGATGAGCTCTCCTTCCAGCGGCCGAACAAAAGGCGTCGGGAACAGCACCCGATCGGCGGAGGCGCCGTAGGCCGCCGCCAGCCGCCGGCGATCACGCCGGATGCGCTCGAGATGCTCCGGCCGGGTGGGCGTCACCATTTCCGGGGGAAGCTCAAGACGCTCCTCACCGTAATCGGCTGGCAACACCTCCAGGTTCAGCCGTTCACCGCCCCGCTCGCGCAGCACCTGCAGCTCCCGCGGCCCGGGCCCCGCCGTCAGGGGCACCGGACAAACGGCGACGAACCGGTCGCCGACGGCGGCCACGGAATAACGGCGGTCGAAAAACACCACCGCCTGCGGAACCCCGGCGGCCGCAGCCCGCATGACCAGTACCACCGCCTCGCCCCGGCGGGGCGTGCGGGTGGTGACAGCTACCGTTTCCGAAAGGGACAGTAACTCCGGCACCGACGCAAAACCGGCCGCCGGCATGCCGGCCGGCCACAGCAGCGCCAGCATACCGACAAGCAGAGCGAACCCGGCACCGTGCAGAACCCGCTTTCGGCCGTTGCCGCTGCCGGCAGCGGCGCGGCAGCCCGGCCAAAGAGAACGGCCGGAACACGCTTCCGTCACCGGGGCCGGCCGCGGCCCCCGGCCCGCCGGATGGTCATGATCCCGTTTCATCATGTCCTCCATCCCCCAGCGTCACCTCCTCCACCAGGCAGCGGGCGCTGCCGTCGGCGAAACGCGCCGCCACATGTTCACCGGGAACAAGCCGGGCGGCGGCATGGACCGGCCGGCGATCCGGCAGCCGTTCCAACACCGCGAAACCGCGGCGCAGCACCGCCAGGGGGTTGGCACCGTCGAGCCGGGCGGCGGCCAGACCGAGGTGATGACGACGGTTTTCGAGCCGGTGCGTAAACACCGCCCGCAGCCGCTCCTCCCGGCGTTCCACCGTCTGCCGCAACCCCGCGATCCGGACCCCGGGATCATGTCGCGCGAGGCTCCCCTCCAGCCGGGTAAACGTCAGGCGCCGGGCATCGAACCGGCGCCGCACCGCCGCCGCCAACCGGCCGGCCAGATCATCCGCCCGCTGGCGCTGCCGGGCATACAATGCATGGGGCCGCTCGAGGCGGTCGGCGCACCAGGCCAGCCGCTGTCGCCGGGCCGCCAGCAGGTGGTCCAGGCACAACTGCAGCCGCCGGCGCAATCCGGCAACCCGCGCCGCCACTTCGGCACGGGAGGCAACCACCAGTTCGGCGGCCGCGGAGGGGGTCGGCGCCCGTAGATCGGCCGCCAGGTCGGCGATGGTGAAATCGGTCTCGTGTCCCACGGCACTGATCACCGGAATGACCGATGCATGGATCGCCCGCGCCACCACCTCCTCGTTGAAAGGTGCCAGATCCTCCCAGGAACCGCCGCCGCGGGCGAGGATGATGGCATCCACATCATCCTTGAAATGGGCGTTGCAGCGGTAGAGGGCGGCGGATATCTCCAACGCCGCCCGCTGCCCCTGGACCGTTACCGGGAAAACCGTCACCCGGAGGCCGGCGAACCGCCGGCTGATTACCTGGAGGATATCGCGCACCGCGGCACCGGTGGGTGAGGTAATGACGGCAACGTGCCGGGGCAGCAACGGAATGGACCGCTTCGCCTCGGCGGCGAACAGCCCTTCGGCGGCGAGGCGCCGCTTGAGCTCCTCGTAGGCCCGCATGGCGGCACCGTAGCCGCGCATCTCCAGGGCTTCGACCACGAGCTGGTACTCACCCCGCGGCTCGAATACCGACAGGCGGCCGAGACACAGCACCCGGTCGCCGTCCCGCGGCCGGACGCCGGCGGCCCCCTGGCGGCCCCGGAACATCACCGCTTTCAGCTGCGCCTGTTCGTCCTTGAGAGAAAAGTAGAAATGGCCGGAGGCGGGCACCCGGAAATTGGACACCTCGCCCTCGATCCAGACGGCACTGAAATGATCCTCCAGCAGCAGCCGGACGTCACGGGTCACCTGGGCGACGGTATATACGTGCAGGGGATCCGCCATCGACTGGTTCATGACATTCCGGGCACCGTCCCGCCCCGCGGCCATTTCCGGGTGCCGCGAAATCAGAAATAAAGAAATAAAAACAAATACCTAAAAAGCAGAAAACATTCCCTTTCCCGCCGCGGCCCGGCGGTGTCACCGGGCCGCAGTCAGATCATCCCTTACCACTCCCGGGGGGAATTGTAAAGCCGACCGGAAACGGCCCGCCAAACCGTGGTAAAATTTCAGAATCATTTATTGTTCTTGAATAAGCCCGACGCTTTTGCTATGGTCGACGGGACAGGAAAGAACATCCGCGGGCGGCGAGTCGGCGGATGGCGGCCTCAACCACCACGCGGAACCAGTTGCTGCCATGTTCATCGATTCCATCCTCGGCTTTTTTTCAAACGATCTGGCCATCGATCTCGGTACCGCCAATACCCTGGTATACGTCAAGGGTAAGGGCGTCGTCATCGACGAGCCCTCGGTGGTGGCGGTGCAGAACTACACCGGCGGCGGCAAGAAGGTACTCGCCGTCGGCGCCGAGGCCAAGAATATGCTGGGACGGACGCCCGGCAACATCGTCGCCATCCGACCGATGAAGGAGGGGGTCATCGCCGACTTCGAGGTCGCCGAGGCGATGCTCAACCACTTCATCGTCAAGGTCCACAACCGCAAGACCCTGGTGCGTCCGCGGATCGTCATCTGCGTCCCTTCCGGCATCACCCCGGTGGAGCGCCGGGCGGTGAAGGAATCGGCCGAATCCGCCGGTGCGCGGGAGGTTTACCTCATCGAAGAACCGATGGCCGCGGCCATCGGCGCCAACCTGCCGGTAACCGAACCGTCGGGCAACATGGTGGTGGATATCGGCGGCGGCACTACCGAGGTGGCGGTCATCTCCCTGGCGGGCATCGTCTTCGCCAAGTCGGTGCGCGTCGGCGGCGACAAGTTGGATGAAGCCATCACCCAGTACATCAAGCGCAAGTATAACCTGCTCATCGGCGAACGGACGGCGGAGGCGATCAAGATCAAAATCGGTAGCGCCTCGCCCCTGGACGAGTTGGAAGTGATGGAGATCAAGGGACGGGACCTGGTGGCCGGCGTACCGCAGACCATCGAGGTCAACTCCGACGAGATCCGCGAAGCGCTGACCGAACCGGTGAACGCCATCCTCGAGGCGGTGCGCATCTCCCTGGAACGCACCCCGCCGGAGCTGGCGGCGGATATCGTCGACAAGGGCATCGTCCTCACCGGCGGCGGCGCCCTGCTGCGCAACATCGACACCCTGATGCGCGAAGAGACCGGGTTGCCGGTTTCCGTCATTGATGATCCGCTTACCTGCGTCGTCCGCGGCTCCGGCAAGGTCTTGGACGAATTGTCGCTGCTGCGGGAGGTCACCCTGCACGATTGATTAACCCGCAACCCGGTCCATGATCCTGAGGTAAAAGGAAGCCGTGTTTTCCTTCGTCAAACGGCACCAGCTGCTCTTCACGGTCTGCGCGGTGTTCGCCGTGTCCAGTCTGCTCCTCGGCCTCGGAAGCCGCGAGCATCCGTTCCTGCCCCGGGTCGAGAGCCTGTTCATGGCCGCCGCCTTTCCGTTCCAGAAGGCGGCCGACACGGTTGTCGACCGGACCGATGCCCTGATCCGCAACTACCTGCTCCTCGTCAACGTAAAGCGCGAAAACCGGGAACTCCGAAACCGGGTGGCCAACCTCGAGTACCAGCTCATCGAGCTAGCCGAGGCGCGGCGGGAAAACCGCGAGCTGCGGC
Source organism: Candidatus Anaeroferrophillacea bacterium (assembly GCA_016933675.1). GTDB lineage: Bacteria > Desulfobacterota > Anaeroferrophillalia > Anaeroferrophillales > Anaeroferrophillaceae > JAFGAM01. The sequence goes on along the minus strand of JAFGAM010000115.1, from coordinate 37,504 downwards.
GGTTGCTGGACTTCGGCACCAGCCACCATCTGCCGGCGCAGACCGCCATCGCCAACATCATCGGCCGCAGCCTGGACGGGGTCTCGCGGATGATCTTCATCGACCGCGGCGGTCGCGATCACCTCACCCGCCACACCCCGGCCGTCACTCCCTGCGGCATCATCGGCCAGGTAACCGCGGTATCCCCTTTCTCCGCCAAGGTCATGCTGATCACCGACCAGCACAGCGCCTGCGACGTCATCATCCAGCGCAGCCGTGAACGGGCCCTGCTCAAGGGTGCCAACCGGCCGCTGTGCGAGCTACACTACCTGCCCCGCACCACCGACATCACCGTCGGCGACACCGTCATCACCTCGGGCCAGGATGGCGTCTACCCCAAGGGTCTGCCCGTGGGCCGGGTGGTCGCCGTAAGCCGGGACGGTGCCGAAGGGCTGGGAACGGCGGCAACCGTCGAGCCTTTCGCGCACATGGATCAGCTCGAGGAAATCCTCCTGGCTCCCGCCGCCGGCGGCCGTTCCCCGCATGAGTAAACCGGACGTTTTCCTCGGTTTTGCCGGACTGCTGCTCGGCATCATCTCCCTGAGCCTGCGGATGACCGTGCTGCCGGCCATCGGCTGGCTGACAGTCACACCGGAATTTCACTGCGCCCTGATCGTTTTCTACGCCGCCGCCTTCGCCCCGGCGGCCGGCCTGCTGTTCACCCTGATTCTGGGCCTCATCGCCGACGCCCTGGCCCCGGGGTTCACCGGCTACGCCGCCATCAGCTACATGATTCTCCACGTGGCAATGGCCGCCGCCCATCGCACCATCAACCTCGACCGTCTGCCGGCCCAGGCACTGCTGGCGATCGGCTGTCAGCTGCTGCTGGCAACCGGCCGCCACCTGTTTCTCGGCCCCCACCCGCTGCTCGATTTCGGCGCCCATTTCCGGATGGCGCTGGCTTCGGCAATCATCAGCGGCATCTGCGCCCTGCCGCTGCTGTTGCTGCTGCACTCCGGCCTTCATTTTTTCCGCCGCCGGCAGTTCGCCGCTCACTGAACCCGCGCCGGCAGCCGGACACGCGGGAATCACGGCCGCCGCCCCGGCATCCGGCATCGACAACCGCACCCCGCGTCGCCGGCTTACCCATACCGCGAAAGCCATGTCCTTCATCGATCAGCAGACCAAACAGGAACAGCTGGAAAAGAACGTCCGCATCATCCTGGCGGTCATCTGCCTCGCCGCCCTGGCACTCGTTGCCCGGCTGTGGTACCTGCAGGTGATCCGGGGCGGCGACTACAACCTCCAGGCGCAGAACAACCGCATCCGGGTACGGCGCATGCGCGCCCTCAGGGGACTGGTCTATGACCGCCACCGGCGCCTGCTGGCGGACAACCATCCGGGCTTCAATCTCAGCCTGATCCCGGAAAACGTCATCGATATCGAAAGTTTGGCGGCGGCCATCCAGCGACATGTTCCCGATCTCGAGGCGGTGGATATCATCCACCGCTACGGCGAGATCCCGCGTCACCTCCATTACAAGCCGGTAAAACTGAAGAACAATCTCGACCGTGACGAACTGGCCCGGCTCGCGGCGCACCAGTCCGGGCTGCCGGGCATCCTCGTTGAAATCGAACCGCTGCGCACCTATCCATTCGACGATGACTGCGCCCATATCCTCGGCTATCTCGGCTTCATCAACGAAGAGGAACTGTCTCAACCGGCCTATGAATCCTACTATCCCGACGACCTGGTGGGCCGCACCGGCATCGAGGCGGCCTACGAGGAGGTGCTGCGGGGCACCGACGGCAAACGCCAGGTGGAGGTCAACGCCATGGGCCGGGAGGTGCGGTCGCACGTCCTGGCGGCGCCGACAGCGGGGGCCAGCCTCACTCTGACCATCGACATCGAACTGCAGCGCCATGCCGCGACCCTGCTGAAAGAGCTCACCGGCGCCATCGTTGCCCTCGATCCCCACACCGGCGACGTACTCGCCATGGCCAGCAGCCCGACCTTCTCCAACAACCTCTTCGCCGCCCGGATCAGCCGCGAAGACTGGCAACGGATCCACGGCAACCCCCTGCACCCGTTACAGAACCGCGCTATCCAGGGCACCTACCCGCCCGGCTCGACCTTCAAGCCGATCGTCGCCGCCGCCGCCCTTGAGGACGGCGTGATCACCGAGCGCACCGCCTTCTTCTGCAACGGTACCCACAAAATGGGCGACACCGCCTTCCGCTGCTGGAACAAGTATGGTCACGGCGGCGTCGATCTCGGCCGCTCGTTGAAGGAATCCTGCGATGTCTACTACTATAACCTTGGCGAACAGATCCCCATCGACCGTATCGCCCACTACGCGGAGATGTTCGGCCTCGGCAGGGAAACCGGCATCGACCTGCCAGAGGAGCGTCCCGGTCTCGTGCCGACCTCGTCCTGGAAACTGAAGCACATCCACCAGCAGTGGTATGGCGGTGAAACCCTGTCGGTAGCCATCGGCCAGGGCTACACCACCGCCACGCCGCTGCAGATGGCAGCCGCTTACGTGCCCTTGGCCAACGGCGGCACCTGGTTTCGACCGCGGCTGGTGCGGGATATCATCCGCCCGGAAACCGGCGGCCGGATAGTGACCCCGGCCGCTCCCCGGGGACTGGAGATCGACCCGCGGCACCTTGAAAAAATCCGCCGGGCCCTCTGGCGGGTGGTCAACGAACCCCGGGGAACGGCGCACGCCCTGGGCCGGCAGCACCCGGAACTGGAGATGGCCGGCAAGACCGGTACCGCCCAGGTGGTCCGCATGGGCAGCGGCCCGCCGCCGGACGAGGAGGAGATTCCCTGGAAATACCGCGACCACGCCTGGTTCGTCGGCTTCGCCCCCTTCCGCGAGCCGCGCATCGTTGTTGCCGCCCTGGTTGAACACGGCGGTCACGGCGGCAGCGCTGCCGGGCCGCTGGTCAGCGAACTGATCGCCCGTTATCTGGGCAACGGAAACGAAGCAAACGAGAGATCGGGGGAGCCATGAGCATCCGTCAGCCACGCATCAGCCGCATCGACGGCGGCCTGCTGCTGCTTTGCGTCATCCTCTTCACCCTCGGCTGTCTCACCATCTACAGCGCCGCCTTCGACCCCGACATGGCCTCCTGGCTGCCCCACCACTGCCGCCGGCAACTGCTGTGGTTTGTCGTCGGCATCGGCGGCATGACAATCGGCTTCGCCATCGATTACCACTTGTTTGAAAAGATCGCCTACCCGGTTTACGCCCTCGCGCTCATCCTGCTGGTGCTCGTCCTGCTGATGGGCCGCACCTCCATGGGTGCGACCCGCTGGCTCACCGTCGCCGGCCTTACCTTCCAACCGTCGGAACTGGCGAAACTGGCGGTAATCATGGCCCTGGCACGGTACTTCAGCCGTCGCAGGATAGCGCCGCCCTACAATCTGCGCGAGCTGGTGATCCCCTTCGGGCTCGTGGCATTCCCTTTTCTGCTCATCATCAGACAACCGGATCTCGGTACCGCGATGCTGGTGGCACTGATTTCGGCGGCGATGATCTTCGCCGCCGGCATAACCCGGCACTCCATGACTACCATCTGCGGCCTCGCCGGCGCCGCCGCTGCCGGCGGCTGGCACTTTCTCCACGATTACCAGCAACAGCGGATTCTCACCTTCATCAGCCCGGAGATGGATCCCCGCGGCGCCGGCTATCACATCGCCCAGTCGAAGATCGCCGTGGGCTCCGGCGGCATCTGGGGCAAGGGTTTTCTCAAGGGCACCCAGACCCTGCTGCACTTCCTGCCGGAGCAACATACCGACTTCATCTTCGCGGTCTACGCCGAACAGTGGGGCTTCCTCGGCGGCAGTCTCCTCATCGCCGTTTTCCTGCTTTTCCTGCTGCGCGGCCTGACCATCGGCACCGAAGCCCGAGACCCCTTCGGCAGCTACCTGGCCATCGGTATCACGGCAACCTTTTTCTGGCAGTTTTTCATCAATATCGGTATGGTGATCGGGCTGATGCCGGTGGTCGGTATCCCGTTGCCGCTGTTCAGCTACGGTGGCACGTCGCTGCTGACATCCCTGACCCTGATTGGCATATTGCTGAACATTCATTTCCGCAAAAAGTATTTTTGACGCCCCCATGGCACGTAACCCGAAAACATCTTTTTCCTGCGCCAACTGCGGTAACCGGTCACCCAAGTGGCTCGGCCGCTGCCCCGCCTGCGGCAGTTGGAACAGCTTTCGGGAAGAGGCCCCCCCCACCCCCGCGGCGGCCTCCGGCTGGCCCGCTCTCGGCGGCGACAACGCCCCCGAAGCGCGGCCCCTGAGCACCGTCAGCGGCATCGGAGTGGCCACCGCGACCACCGGCATCGCCGAGTTCGACCGGGTACTGGGCGGCGGCATCGTCCCCGGCGCGGTGATCCTCATCGGCGGCGATCCGGGCATCGGCAAATCCACCCTGTTGCTGCAGGCGGCGGCCAACATCTCCCGGCGAGAGCGGCCGGTACTTTACGTCACCGGTGAGGAATCCCCTGCCCAGGTGAAGCTGCGGGCCGCCCGGCTCGATATCGAGGGCGAGCATATCCACCTGCTTACCGCCACCGCGGTGCCCGACATCGTCGCGCCCATCGACACCCTGCGGCCGGCAGCGATGATCATTGACTCGATTCAGACGATGCACGCCCCGGGCAATGCCTCGCCGCCGGGCTCGCTGAACCAGATCCGCCTGGTCACCGCCCACCTGACCCGGGAGGCGAAAACCCGCGACCTGCCGATATTCCTCATCGGCCACGTCACCAAAGACGGCGCCATCGCCGGCCCCCGGGTCCTGGAACACATGGTCGACACGGTACTCTACTTCGAAACCGGTACCCAGGATCCCTTCCGGCTGCTCCGGGCGGTAAAGAACCGCTACGGCGCCACCAGCGAGGTCGGCGTCTTCGCCATGACCGGCAGCGGCCTGCAGGAGGTGAACAATCCGTCGCAGATTTTCATCACCGAGCGCCCGGACAGTCTCCCCGGCTCGCTGGCCACCGCCACCATGGAAGGCAGCCGGCCGATCATGATCGAGATCCAGGGACTGGTTTCGGCGTCGGTGAGTGCCGGCATCCCGCGGCGCACCATCCTCGGCATCGACAAGGCGCGGGCGGCGCTGATGATCGCGGTGATGGAAAAGCGGCTGCGGCTGCCGCTGGCCGACAAGGATGTCTTTCTCAACGTCATCGGTGGTCTCAAGGTGGCGGAACCGGCCATCGACCTGGCCATGGTCGCGGCGCTGATCTCGAGCCACGGCGAGCGGCCGATTCCTGCCGCCACCGTGGTAATCGGCGAAGTGGGCCTGGCGGGGGAACTGCGGCGCATCCCGCAGCTCGCGGTACGCCTGCGCGAGGCCGCCAAGTTCGGCTTCCGCCGGGCAATAATTCCTAAAAAAAACCTCGACCCTGACGAAGAGTGCAACATGAACGTCGCCGAAATTACCACCATTGCCGAGCTGCCCGATGCCCTGTACCGCTGAACCCGCCGAGCCGCGGGCACTGCCGGCGGTATCGCGGCGGCCGCTGATCCGCGGATGGCGCCGGCTGGTACCGGCCGTTGCCGCACTGCTCATGCTGCTCTCGGCCCCGGCCGCGGCCGGGGAAAAACATCCAGGCAGACACCGGCCGCCGCTGATCGGCGCGCAGATCTCCCATCTCGAGGAGGTCACCGAACGTGAGCGCCGGCGGTTCTTTGCCGATTTGCGGGCCAGCGGCTTCAATACCATCATCGTGCGGGTGTTTCACAACCGCAACGACCGCTTCCACCGGCTGCCCGCCGGTATGCGGCCCGCTGCCGACGCCGGGGTCTATTTCCGGACCACGGCGGCACCGGTAGTAGCCGACTGGCTGCCGGGGGTATGCCGTGCGGCCCACGCCGAGGGACTGCGGGTTTACGCCTGGATGACAACGCTGTCGGCGGTTTATGGCCCACTGCCCCCGGCGCCGCTTACCTGGGAATACGATCCGGACACCGGATTCTGCCTGCCGGGAACACGTTTCGACCCCTCCCGACCCGAAACCAGCACCCATCTGGCGGCACTTTTTGGCGACCTGGCCGCCCAGCCGGTAGACGGCATTCTGCTGCAAGACGACCTCATGCTGCGTCATACGGAAGGATTCCGGCTGGTTAACGGCCGACCCCAGCCCGACCCCGCGGCACTTTACCAGATTGAGCGGCCAGCCGGCGGCCGGACCCGGATCACCGGCTACCATCCCGCCTTCAACCGCTGGACGGAACAGCGGGCGGCAGCCGTCGAGACCCTGGCCAACGCCCTCATGGCCGCCTGCCGGGAGGTCAATCCGAACCTCCTCTGCGCCCGAAACCTCCACTACGAAACCCTGCTGAACCCGGCGTGGGGCCAGACCTGGTTCGCCGAGTCCCCGACCGCACTGGCGGCCTCCACCGCCGACCACTTCATGATCATGGCCTACCAGCAGCAGATCCGGCGGGAACTGGAGCTGTACACCGACGAACGGCTGGCGGCAACGATGTCACGCCTGATCGCCGCCGGAAACCGGGAACCATGGTGCCGGGATCGCGTCATCTACAAGTTCCAGGCGGTCTGCTGGCAGACCGAAAAACCGGAACGGCCCGAATGGATCGCCCGACTGCTGGGCATGCTCAAATCCGCCCGCCGGCCGTCGGTGGTACTGACACCCTACAATCGCAATCATTTCGCCCGGATCGTGCCGACATTCGCCGCCGGCGGCCGGGGACCACGGCAGGCTGCGGTTCACGGCCAGGAACTGATCCCGGCCAGCGTCAGCAGGACCAACACGGAAAAGCGGATATGAAATGGATCTGAATGATAAAAAGATTCTCGTGGTCGATGATGAACAGGAAATCCGTGAAGTTCTGTCCACCGCGCTCGGACATCTGGGATACGAAACCGCCACCGCCGCCGACGGCGGCGAGGCCATCGACCTCATCGATCGCCGGCACCGGGAATTCGCGGTGATCATCTGCGACCTGAAAATGCCCCGGGTATCCGGCGACCAGGTGGTTGATTTCGTCGCCCGCAACCACCCCATCATTCCCATCATCATCCTGACGGGGTTCGCCCAGTTGGACATGGCCCTCGACCATATCCGCATGGGCGCCTTCGACTACATGACCAAACCCTTCAAAATCAAGGAACTGGCCCTGATCGTTCAGCGGGCACTGAGATACCGCGCCCTCAAGGAGGAGCAGTCGCGGTATCAGGAATACCTGGTGGAACGGATCCGGGAGGTGACCAGCGAACTCAACAACAGCGTCATCCAGTCCGTCGGCGCGCTGATCATGGCAATCGAGGAAAAGGACATCTACACCCGCGGACATTCCCACCGGGTGGCCTTCTATGCATCACTGATGGCGGAAAATATCGGGCTTAGCGTTGAGGACAAGAAAAACCTGGAATACGCCGCCCTGTTGCACGACGTCGGCAAGATCGGCATCAGCGACCAGATTCTCAACAAACCGGGACGGCTTACCAACGTGGAATACGAGATCATCAAAAGCCATCCCGGCAAGGAGGTGAAGATCCTCGAACCGCTGAGCTTCCTCCGGCACATCCTGCCGATCATCGAGGCACACCACGAGCGCTTCGACGGCACCGGCTATCCCAATGGCGTCGCCGGCGAAGACATCCCCTTCATGGCACGGATCATCACCGCCTGCGACGCCTACGATGCCATGACCTCCGACCGTTCCTACCGCGAACCGCTGTCGCCGGCGGCCGCCCTGGAGGAGATCAGGTCCGGTTCGGGCACCCAGTTCGATCCGCGAATCGTCACCGCCTTCATTGACACCCACCGGCAATTGTTACGGGAAATCGGCTAACCGACGGCAACCACGACCGCCGGTCCCCGCCGTACCGTCCGCACCGCCCGGTACGGATGCCGGTGGCAGCCGGCGGCACCATTCCGGGCAATTCATCGGGTACCGCGGCGATTGGCCTGCGGAACCGCGGGATCAGCTGTCGGTCTCCTCATCGGCATAATTCGCGAGAAACACTCCCAGTTCTCGGCGCACGGCGAGAAACCGCTCCTTCATGCCCATGAGCCACTGATGGTGATGCTCGGCCTGCTCGGGGGTAAAGAAGATGTTTTCATCCTTGAGGGTGATATGCAGCCGAGGCTCACCGTTTTCCATCCGGATGGTACCGAAGTTCCGGCATACCTGGCACTGCACCCGGTCGGCACCCAGCAGCTGCATCGTGTCGCTGCCGCACAGCGGACAGCACCAGGAACTGAAGGACCGCGGTTCACCACTGAAGATCCGCGCGGCGATCCGCCCGACGCGTTCGGCCTCATCCGGCCGGTGCCACAAAACCTCGCCGGGCAGCGCCCCGATGAACACCTCCGAGGCCACCAGACGCATTCCCATGATCAGCGTCATGCTGTTGAGGGCCGCCTCGGTATAGCCGGCCTCGCCCGCGATACCGGCGGTTACCAGGTTGACCGCCGGCTTGCCCTGCAACTCCCGGCGCCGGGAGAACAACTGGAGACCGCGGTCCAGAAAGACCTTGAGCAAGCCGCTGGGCCCCATGAGGTAGCAGGGCGACACGATAATCACCGCATCGGCCCGGGCCAGCCGGTCGAGTACCTCGGCGTAATCGTCCTTGAGCGGGCAGACACCCGTCGCCAGGCATTGGTAGCAGGCCCGGCACGGCCTGATCTTATGTCCGCTCAAGCGGATCAGATCGAGTTCATGGGGCACCGGCAGTCGGCGGCAAAGCTCTTTCACCAGGATCTCACCGTTTCCCGGTTTTCGTGGTGAAGCCAACAGCGCGGCAATCTTCTTCTTTTCTGCGATCATCGGTTATTCTCCTTCAGTGGTGTTGCAAAGCCACGCTCCCCGTGCCGACCGGGCGGAAGGCGCTCCCGTGGCAGGAGAGCCGCACCAAGCGCCATGCGGGCAACAGCACCGCCGGTGCCGGCAATATCAATCTGTGTTTCCCTATACCATGCGGTCGGCGGCCGTCAACCTTGCACCTTTTCATTTGCCGCAAAAACAGCTATATTTGCACCTTCGCCGCGTCCTCCGCACCGCCGGCGCGTTCGCCGACGAAGGGTGCCGGGGATTGTGAACAACCTGTGGACAGAAACTGAAACTGCCGGTTTTAGCGGCACATATCCGGCCCGCCCGACAGACGGCGAGAGAGTCATCGGCAAAAACAATAGCATGTATTTTCAGTAAGTTGGATCACGTTACCGCAATTACCGTGCATTGCTGAACGATTTTTTCGAGGGTATGCACCCAGCCTGCCGGAATTGTTGATAACTTTCTTTTTTCACGGAGCGCCACGACCCATGGACATACTACAGGCGGTCATCCTCGGCATCGTTCAGGGGGTGACGGAATTCCTGCCGGTCAGCAGTTCCGGCCACCTGGTGATCGGCCAGCACCTGCTGCCCGGATTCCGTCAGCCCGGCGTCGCTTTCGACGTCATCCTGCACGGGGCCACCCTGCTGGCGGTGGTTATCTTCTTCCGCCGCGACATCGGCGCCCTGGTCACCGGCATCTTCGCCGCCGACCCCGCGACCGCCGCCGGCCAGCGCCGGCTGCTGCTGCTGCTGGTGCTGGGCACCATCCCCACCGGCATCATCGGCGTCGGCGGCAAGGATCTTTTCGTCGCCCTGTTCGAGAACCCCGTCCTGGCCGGTGCCATGCTGCTGGTCACCGGCACCCTGCTGCTTCTCGCCCACCGGCGGCGGAACCGGCAACGGCCGCTGGAACAGGTACGGGCAACGGATGCGGTGGTGATGGGTATCACCCAGGGACTGGCGATCATCCCGGGCATCTCCCGTTCGGGCTCCACCATCGCCGTCGGCATGCTTATGGGCGTCGAGGGCACCGCCGCCGCCCGCCTCTCCTTCCTGCTGTCGATCCCGGCAATCACCGGCGCGGTGATCCTCAGTCTGCCGGACATCTCCGCCGTGCCCGCCGCCGATCTGCCCGCCTATCTGGGCGGCGGCGGCGCCGCCTTCGCCGCCGGTCTGTTGTCCCTCAGGCTGCTGATCTTCACCATCGAGAAACACCGTCTGGGGCTGTTCGCCGGTTACTGCTTCGCCGCCGGCATCGCCGCCCTGGCCTTCTTCAGCAGCTGAGAGCCGCCGATGAAACAATATCTTTACCAGTTCATCGCCGTCATCGTCGCCGTGGTGGGCAAACTCGGCTACGCCGGCATCGTCTTCATGATGTTCCTTGAAAGTTCCTTCTTCCCCTTCCCCAGCGAGGTGGTCATCCCGCCGGCGGGCTACCTCGCCAGCCGCGGGGAGATGCACTTCGGCCTGGTGATCGCCGCCGGCATCGCCGGCAGCATCCTCGGAGCGCTGTTCAACTACTGGCTGGCGGTGGTCCTCGGCCGGCCGGCGATCCTGCGTTACGGGCGCTTCGTCGGCCTCACGCCGCCGCGCTTCGCCCGAGTCGAACGCTACTTCACCGACCACGGCCACATCAGTACCTTCATCGGCCGTCTGCTGCCCGGCATCCGCCAGTATATCTCCTTCCCCGCCGGCCTGACCCGTATGCGGCTGCTGCCCTTCATTGCCTTCACCGCCCTCGGGGCGGGCATCTGGGTGCTCATCCTCGCCGTAATCGGTTACTACGTCGGCAACAACGAAGAATTGATCCGCCGCTACGCCCACCAGGCGGTCTACCTCCTCCTGCCCTTCCTGCTGATCGTCACCGTGGTCTACATCCACCGGCACCGGCGGCAGATGCAGAAAAACGGCGGCCGACCGGATTGAACCTCCCGGCCGACCGCCGCTTCACGGCCCTCACCGCACATCCCCAACGACACCCGATCACATGACAACCGGAAACCTCTCGTGGCCCGGTATTGTCGGGCAGGATTATTTGCTGCCAATCCATCATCCACCCGTACGGGCGACCGGACGGTCGCCCCTGCTATTTATTCGGCGCGGGGCGGGTGAGATGCGAATCAGCCCTTACCGCACCGGGACCGATGCCGTAAACACCGTATCGGGTTCGATGATCCGCTTACCGTCCCGGGCACATACCGGCCACCGCCGGAGCGATCCCCTTGTCGCCGTAGACGCGGTCGAAATGGGCGGCGAACTCGCCCGCCAGCTTTTGCGCCCGCCGGTCGTAGGCCTCCCGATCTTTCCAGGTTTCACGCGGATTGAGGATCTCCGCCGGCACCCCGGGGCAGCTTTGCGGGATGCCGATATGGAACAGCCCGTCCGCGGCGCAATCCACCTGCCGCAGATCTCCGGAAAGGGCGGCCCGCACCAGTTTCCGGGTAAGATTGATGTCCATCCGGCGACCCTCGCCGAAAGGCCCGCCGCTCCAGCCGGTGTTCACCAGATAGACCGCGGTACCGTGCTGTTTCATTTTCGCGCCCAGCATGCCGGCATAGACGTCCGGATTGCGGGGCATGAAAGGCTCGCCAAAGAAGCGCGAGAAGGTGGTCACCGGCTCGACGATGCCGGTCTCGGTGCCCGCCAGCTTGCTGGTATAGCCCATCAGGAACCACAGCATCGCCTGCTCCGGCGTCAGCCGGGCGATGGGCGGCAGGACGCCGTTGGCGTCGGCGGTAAGGAAAAGGATGGTCGACGGATGGCCGCCGCGGGAGGACGGTTTGATGTTCCGCAACGCCGAAAGCAGATAAGAGCCGCGGGAGTTGGGCGTCAGCCGTTCGTCATCGAAATCGAAATGCCCGTCGGGATAGATCATCGCGTTCTCGACAATCGCCCCCTGCTCGGTATACGGCGCTTCGTGCATGATCGCGGCGTAGATCTCCGGCTCCTTGGCGGGATCGATGTTGATCAGCTTGGCGTAACAGCCGTTTTCAAAATTGGCCGTCCCGTCATCACCCCAGCCGTGCTCATCGTCCCCCAGCAGCGCACGCTCGGGATCGGCCGACAGGGTCGTCTTGCCGGTACCCGAGAGCCCGAGCAGCAGGGCCACGTCACCGTTCCTGCCCTCGTTGGCGGAACAGTGCAACGGCAGGATACCCGCCGCCGGCAGCAGATAGTTCATCACCGTGAACATGAGCTTTTTGATACTGCCGCAGTAGGCCGAACCGTAGACGATGCCGACCATCCGATCGTAGTCCAGGGCCACCACCATGTCGGAGGTGCGGCCGTCGGGCAGGCACCGCAGCCGGCCGGCATAGCGTTCACGATTGAGCTTGTCATAGGGCAGCACCAGCAGGTTGAAGCCACGGCCGGCGAAACAACTGCGGTCGATGTCGGCGGGCACCGGGCGGAACATGTTATCGGTAAACACCGCCGCCAGAGCCAGATCGCTGATGGTCCGGGTAGGCAGCGCATAGGCAGAATCGGCGCCGAGAACCCGGTCGGTAACATACAGCCGCTCTTTTTTCCCCAGCGTTTCCAGGGCGTCGGCCAGCAGCATATCGAAGGTTTCCTCGGTAATGGCGATGTTGTTGGGCGAATCCCAGTCGATCTGCGCCTCACTGGCCGGGCGGCGAACGGTGACCGTATCCTTGGGGCTGCGACCGGTGGACTCCGGCGGCGTCCAGGTGGCAAGGGCGCCGTTAGCCGCCACCAGCACTTCGCGCCGGTCCACCGCTTCCCGGATCAGCACCCGCCGCGCGGGATTCTTCAGCACCTCGCCATGTCCCGCCAGCAGGCGGGAGATATCCTCGTTGACGTTCATCTCCTGCTCCTTTCGAAGGCATCCCCGCCTTCACGTCCGGGCGGGGGCCCGGGAAATAATGAAAGTCCGCTCCTCTTACGATCTTTTTCGTCCGCCGTCAAGGGTGATGGAACCGCAACCCCCGCCAAAATACATCAACGTGGGATGGCACGGTAATACGGGCGACCGGCCGGTCGCCTCTCCAGATTCGCGGCAGGGATTCTGCAGCCGGCCCTTGCAGGGCTCCAACATTTCCGCCGGCAATTCGACTACGCTGAACAGCGTGTAAAACCGACCGCTCGTATAAGCTTCGGCCAGCGCGAATTCACCGAGAAAGTATTCGCACACATGAGGGAGCAGATTGGCACTGCAGGCCATCGTGTTCGGGTGCCGCTTTTGTCTTGCGGAATCCGCACCATAGTTTGTCTGTTTTGTCAACCATTCAGGTGATCTCCGGATATAACTTTTTCATACATTCGGGACAAACTGAATGTGAAAACCGGGCGTCTGTCTTTTCGCTCAAATAACATTCTATTTTCACCCAACCTTCTTGTTTTTTATAATCTGCACCCTCAAGTCTGATTTTCTTGCAGTGAGAACATATTGGCAAAATACCTTCCAGTTTTTTGATACGTAAAATAGCTTGCTCAAGTTCAGTGATTTTATTCTTAAGCATCTTCTCGTGTTCATCAAGCGATACAATCATCGAATTGAATGCTTCAGAAAAATCCCCCATAAAATCGACTCGCTGACTAAAATCGCCGGTAGCAACCTGTTTCGCCTGCCACGTGAGATGAAGCAAACGCGAATGCAATTCCTTGAACGGCGATCCGAAAAAGTTTTTTGGCGAAACCTTTATATCGGCTAATTCTCCGTTTGATAATGGGATGATGAAATCATGAACCTCCCGCATGAATTCAATAAGTTTATTCAATATGTTTGCAAGTTTCCGCTCACCTTCATCATCAATCCTGCCAAGATCAATTTCTTCAGGAATATTTCCTTGCAAGAGGATGCTGAGAGTTTCTGTAAATTTATCTATCATTCCGAATCTTCCCTGGGCCGAACATCAAAACGACAAAGCCTGCCGCCACTCGCCCAGCAGTCAATCTCTTTCACCTGAAAAACTTTTCCTGTATAAGCCTCCATAATACCGGCAATAAATCCCTCATCATATTGGCAGACCACTTCATCAGTGGGTGGCAAACCAGAACAATCGAGATCTTCGGCAACTGTCAGCGTAAAGCTCATATTTTCGAGATCGGCTTTCTCAATCCTCAGAATTCCAATGGATTGCTCCTTGAGTACAGTCTGTAACTGGGATACAAACTCATTAAAATCAAGGTCACAATCAAGCATATTCTCACCGAACTTCACCCCTGCAAGTCTGCCTGCCTTGATGACAATATCATTTGCTTTTTTCACACCCAACTCGAAGATCATCACATCTCGAAATGTATATTGGAGTAAACGGTAAGCCAAAACCGGAACGGTTAAACCAAGGTTCGGTCTCCCTCTTTCAAGATCACCCAAATCACTCCAGACAAATTTATTTTCATCTCGCTCTTCTTTAAACATGGTTCAATCCTCCCGGGGATAACAGAGTAATAAAGGCTGATGCGACCGCACAACCCTCTTTTCCCGAAATTTTCATAAAAAACGATAACGTCATATCGAGGCGGTGAAAAATCTTCATCATCAGAATCCACGAGAAGTTTGCAGGTGGCAACGATAAGGTCGTGGGCGGCAATGTCCTCGCGGGATGAGGTAAATGATAATGGCACGGGTATGAATCCATCGCGGAAAGGGGAACGGCATCGGAAGCGATTGCCGTGCCATCCGGATTTGCCGTGTATCGGCAGTCGTTACGGTTCCATCAAACCTGATGGAACCGTAACGACTGCCAAAAAGCGTCACCAGGGGAGGGCACCGTCCCAGCTCCGTCTTCGAGGCACGGAAAAGTTTAGTAACAAGGCGTACATGGAGGTAAATTCAATGAGTCAACCGACGGCGCCGTGAAGAGGATGGATCGGCTTCGAAACCGTCAACCCTGCATCTCGACAAAATCCACCACGCTGCACTCGAACAGGGTGTCGACCTCCCGCATCAGTTCGCCGGATGGTTCCAGGGTCAGGGTCTCCGGGAGCTTGAGCCGCGCCTCGCAGGCATCGAGCCGCAGCTTCACCTCGGCGGGACAATCACCGCGGTGACGGTTGAGGATGATGTGCAGCCGCCGCAGAAGGTCCACCGTCACCCGGTCGCGGTTAAGAGAAAAGAGTACCGCGCCGATGCGCTTCTTCAGCGCCTCGTCCAGTCCCATGGCCTTTTCGGCGACCACCTTGGCGCGCGTGCCGTCCTCATCCACCTCGAGGCGGCCCTCGATGATCAGCGGCCGGACGGAATCACAGAAAGGCATCGCCGCCTGGTAGGCCTCGGGAAACAAGGTAACCTCCACCCGGCCGGCGACATCCTCAATGGTGACGAAGGCCATGAGCTGCCCCCGGGAAGTGCGTTTCTCCTTCACCGCGGTAACCAGGCCGCCGATGGTCACCCGGGACTGGTCCTGCCAGGCGGCAAGCCGATCCAGGGGCACCACGCGGCAGCGCTCGAGCCGGGCGCGCCACTGCGTCAGCGGATGGCCGGTAATGTAGAACCCGAGCGCCTCATACTCGTGCCGCAACCGCACGTCCTCGTCCCACTCGTCGAGATCCGGGTAGGTATACTGTTCGTCGTCATCCGCCGCGTTCCCGTCATCGGCGCCCATCATCTCGAACAGCGACAACTGGCCGCTCTGCCGGTCGCGGCTCGCCCGCTGACCGGCCTCCACCGCGTCGTTCACCACCGCCGCCATGCAAGCGCGGCCAACCCCGGTGGAATCAAAGGCACCGGCCCGAATCAGGCTCTCGATGACCCGCTTGTTGACCTTCTGCAGATCCACCCGGCGGCAGAAATCGAAGATCGAAGTGAAGGGGCCGTTCTCATCACGCTCGCGGATGATCTCCTCGGCGGCCTTCCCACCGACATTCTTGATCGCCGCCAGGCCGAAGCGGATATGATCCTCCACCACGGTGAAGGCGGTGCTGCTCTCGTTGACGTCGGGAGGCAGCACGGAGATGTTCATCTCGCGGCACTCGGCGATATTTTTTATCACCTTGTCGGAGTTGTTCATGTCCTCCATCAACAGGGCGGCCATGAACGACACCGGAAAATGGGCCTTCAGATATGCGGTCTGGTAGGCGACGTAGGCGTAGGCGGCGGAATGGGACTTGTTGAAGCCGTACTCGGCGAACTTCGCCATCAGATCGAAGATTTCGCCGGCCTTCTGCTCGTCGATGCGGTTTTCCTTCGCCCCGGTCATGAAGCGCTCACGCTGCCGGGCCATCTCCTCGGCCTTCTTCTTGCCCATCGCCCGGCGCAGGATATCGGCCTCGCCCAGGGTGTAGCCGGCCAGCGCCCGGGCGATCTGCATCACCTGCTCCTGGTAAACGATGACCCCGTAGGTATCCTTGAGGATCGGCTCCAGTTGCGGCAGGGGGTAGGCAATCTCCTGGCGGCCGTGCTTACGGTCGATGAAGTCGTCGATCATGCCGCTGTTCAACGGCCCCGGGCGGTAGAGGGCGACGAGGGCGATGATGTCCTCGAAGCAGCCCGGCTGGAGACGACGCATGAGTCCCTGCATGCCCGAGCTTTCAAGCTGGAACACCCCGGTGGTGGTACCGGCAACCAACAGTTCATAGGTCGCCGGATCGTCTAGGGGAAGGGAGTTGATGTCGAGGCGGTCGTCGGGTTCGCGGTCACGATTGATCAGGTTGACGGCGTTGTCGATCACCGTCAGGGTCTTGAGCCCGAGAAAGTCGAATTTGATCAGACCGAGCTTCTCGACGAAGGTCATGTCGTACTGGGTCACCACCTCGCCGTTCTGGCCCTCGGCCAGGGGCAGGTACTTCACCAGCGGATGGTTGGCGACCACCACCCCGGCAGCATGGATCGAGGAATGACGGTTGAGGCCCTCCAGTGCCCGGGAGATCTTCAGCAGTTGCCGTTCCTGGGGACTGCCATTCTCCAGGTCCGCCAGCCGCTTTTCCATCTTCATCGCCTGCTCGAGGGTAATATTGAGCACCGACGGCACCAGCTTGGCGATGCGGTCGACATCGGCGTAGGCCATGTGCAGCCCGCGGCCGACATCGCGAATCACCGCCTTGGCCTGCATCTTGCCGAAGGTGATGATCTGCGCCACCCGGTCAGCGCCGTACTTCCCGGTGACATAGCGGATCACCTCCTCCCGGCCGCGGATACAGAAATCCATGTCGATATCGGGCATGGAGATGCGTTCGGGGTTGAGGAAGCGCTCGAAAAGCAGGCCGTAGGGCAGCGGATCGATGTCGGTAATCCCCAGCGCGTAGGCAACCAGGGATCCGGCCGCGGAACCACGGCCAGGGCCTACCGGAATACCCCGCTCACGGGCGTAATTGACGAAATCGGCGACAATGAGGAAATAACCGGCAAAACCCATCTGGTTAATGATCGTCAGCTCGCCCGCCAGCCGTTCACGGTAGGTGTCTTCCAACTCGGCGGTGAAGCGCTCCCCGTGAAAGCGGCACAGGCGCGGAAGCCGCCCCTTAAGGCCGGCTTCACTCTGCTCGCGGAGATGGTCCTCGAGACTCCGGTGGTTCGGGGGCACGAAATGAGGCGGATGGTAGGACCCAAAGGTGAACTTGAAATTGCAGCGTTCGGCGATCTCAACGGTGTTCTCGATCGCCTCAGGCACCTCCGCGCCGAAACCGGCGAGCATCTCTTCCGGCGACTTGAAATAGAGTTTGTCGGTACCGTAACGCATGCGGCCCGGATCGTCCATGTTCTTGCCGGTCTGGATGCAGAGCAGAACCTCGTGGGCCAGGGCGTCGTCGGCCATCAGGTAGTGGCAGTCGTTGGTGGCCACCAGAGGAACGTCGTAGGTGCGGGCAAGATCGATGAGCTGCCGGTTGACGGCATACTGCTCGGCAATGCCGTTGTCCTGAAGCTCGAGAAAGAAACGCCGGTTGTCGAAGAGGTCGCGGTAGAATTCCAGCTCCCGCCGCGCCCGCTCTTCGTCACCCCGTTTCAGGGGCGCGGCTACCACCCCCTGGAGACAGGCACTCAGGGCGATAAGGCCCTGATGATGGCGCTCCAGTAGCTCCTTGTCGATGCGCGGCCGATAGTAAAAGCCTTCAAGATGGGCCGCGGTCACCAGTCGGCAGAGGTTCTCGTAACCCTGCTGGTTTTTCGCCAGCAACACCAGGTGGCAGGGGGAATCCTGATCGCCGTCGGCGTTCCGGTTCTTGTCATGGCGGCTTCCGGGGGCAACATACATTTCGCAGCCGATGATCGGCTTGATGCCGTGTTTCTCGGCCTGAATGTAGAAGTCCACCGCGCCGTACATGTTGCCATGGTCGGTGATCGCCACCGCCGCCATGCGGAACTCGGCCGCCCGGGCCATCAGCCGGTCGAGGCGGATGGCACCGTCGAGAAGGCTGTAGGTGGTGTGCAGATGGAGATGGACAAAAGGGGCATGCTTCATTTTAACTGCATAATATCAATATATTAAGGAGTCAGGAGTCAGAATGTTTTGCTTCCGGTTGCCGGATATTCCTTCCGGACAACAATGAGACGCGATCAATCTCCCAACCCGGAAGGACTAGCACAACGGGCCGGATTCGTCCACGGAAAAAACCGCCGGCGGCGACCGGCGGCAAATGACGGCTTTACAACCGCTTCGATTTGCACTAACCTGACGGTGCATTGCCGGTCCGCATCCGGCAACGCCGGATCGCAGGCGGGCAGACGCTTCAGGCCCGCACCCGGCGACATTACCGATGACTTCGTAACCACCCGCGTTTCTTCAAGGCCTGCAATCCGGGTCGTTCAGCGTTCAGGTGACATCCACCACCGACCGATGACGCGCCGCGAAGCAGGAGCGGTTACGGTGCCCCATCCGGCAGCGTATTTTGGCAGTTCGCATCGCTTCATCAACCCTGGACACACACCAGCACACTTCGAGGACCGCCCCATGAACGACCACGCCGCCCCGCCGTCCGTTTCGCTGCAGGAAACCGCCGCCGCGACCGCCGATTTTCTTCGCGGCCTGGCGCTGGCGCTCCCTGACGCCCGCCGGCAAACGGACCGCTGGCTGACAACCATCCATCACCTCCGGGATCCGGCCGGCCACGCCCGGGTACCGGTGACCGTCGTCGGCACGGTTAAATCGGGCAAGAGCACCCTGGTCAACGCCATCGCCGGCCAGGTGCTGCTGCCCATGGCCGCCGGCATCACCACCACCTTCATGACCGCCGTCCGCCCCGCCGCCGAACTCGGCGCCCGGATCGCCCTGCAGCCCCTGGAACAGGTGGACTTCGTCTTCCAGCAGGCCGCAGGTCTGCTGTTTCCCGACACCTGCGGCGAGAATCCGCCACGGCTCACCGACGCCAAAGCCCGCCGCACGGTGGCCGCGCAGCTGCAGGAATTCCGCACCGCCGCACCGACGGCCCTCACCGCTCAGGGCACCTTCCACGAACCCTACCGGCTGTTGCAGAACCTGATCCAGGGCTATGACACCGTCGCCGCCATCTACGCCGATGACACCCGGGAACGTTCATACACCACCGACGATTTCAACGACTTCCCGCCCTGCATCGCCAGTGAGCCGATTTCCGCCTATCTCGCCCGCGCCGAGGTGTTCTGCCCGCTTCCGGACCTGCCCGAACTCCTGACCCTGCAGGACTGCCAGGGTCTGGACACCCCGAGCCCGACCCAGCAGGCGATGGTCGTCCGCCAGCTGGCCCTGAGTCCGGTGCTGCTGTTCGTCATCAGCAGCCGCATGGGGCTGCGCCAGGCCGACTACCGCCTGCTGGAACATATCCGGGAACTCGGCCTCGCCGATCGGCTGCAATTCGTCCTCAATGTCGACCTCCTTGAGCACCCGACACGTGCCGCCATGGAGGAGATGATCGACCGCTGCCGGCGCGAACTTGAGGAAGTCGGCTGCCGCCGGCCGCTCTACTCCTTTTCGGCCCTCTACCATCTTGCCTGCCGCCGCGACCCCGCCGCGGCGGTCGCGGGCAACACGGTCGATCCCCGCAAGCTGGCCGCCTGGGAGGCAATACCGGAACTCACCGACCGATCCCGAAGCGAATGGGACCGTTTTCTCGCCGAATTGCAACGCATCGGCACCACCGATGCCGCCCGCATCTTCCTGGATCACGCCGCTGATCGGCTGCAGCACGTCCTCAACGGTGCCCGGCACATCCTCGACCGGTTCGCCGACGGTCACACCGGCGGCAATCCGGATCTCGACTCCTCGGCCACCACCGCCGCGCGGGAAGCCGGCCGCATCGAGGCCGCGGCCGCGCGCCTGCCGGAAGCGCTGGCCGGCATCCTGACGCAGATTGAAAAGAAATATGCCGCCGCGATCAACTCCTGGTTCGGCCGCCCCGACGCCGCCGGAATCCGCGCCCGGCTGACGACGGCCATCGATACCCATGCCCTGCCGGAAGACCTGCCCGGATTCAACCGCAAGAACCCCCTCGCGCCGCTGTCCACCGCCTGGCGTCATTTCCATCTGACCACCGCAGGGACGCTGCGGGAGCTGTCCGCCGCGGCGCTGGTAACCCAGTGGCAAACCTGGGAGCGGGAGATTCACGCCGCGGTCACGGCCGAGTGCATCCCGCTGCTGTCGCTCATCGGCACCCCGGATGGAAAACCGGAACTCGACGGCAGGCCGCCGCTGCCGCCGCTGCCGGGTTGGGGCGAAAGGCTGCCGGAGTTCTCCTTCACCACCCCGGCGGCCGAGCGCTTCGGCACTGTTTCCCGCCTGGCCCTCGGCTTCCGCCTCCTGGGCACCAGAGTCGGCCACCCGACCCGCCGGCAGTCATGGCGGGAGATGCTCACCGACCGCATCCGCCGGGAGGCCCGGGAAGAACTGAAAACTCGATTGCTTGACCTGCAGGAACAGGTCAAATTCGCCTTTCTGCGGCCCTATTTCGCCGCCTGGCAAGAGCAACTGGAGGCCCTGGCGCGGGAGCTGACCGCCGAGCAGCTGGATCGCTGCCGCCGGAATCAGGATGACCTCGCGGCGGACAGGGACTGCCACGACCGCCTGTCAACCGCGGCCGGGCAACTGCGTCATGATGCCGACAACCTGCGGGAACGCATCCGGGCACTGGCCGGCGGCCGGCCGGCAGCATAAATCGGGCGACGTGGGGTTGCCCTGAAACTTGCGGGGCACGGCGCGCCGTGCCCATACTACGGTGTGCTTCTATGGGCACCATTACCCGGCAGGAAAACGCCGCGAATCAAGCCGGAGCGGTTCAATAATCACCCCGGTTGTGCCATCCCTTATCGGCGCCTTCCGGCAATGTTTACGGAACCATGATGAATGATGCCAAGCACCGCGCGGTGCGGCACATACTGCTGTCGGCCTCCTGGCTGCTGCCGGCCGCGGGCCGGCCGCCGCTGGCCGACGGCGGCGTGCTGATCGCCGACGGCCGGATCGCCGCCGCGGGATTCGGCAATGAACTCCGCCGCCGCTTCCCGGCGGCAGCGGAGCGCCGTTACGACGACGGCATGCTGCTGCCCGGGCTGATCAACGCCCACTGCCACCTCGAACACACCTGCCTGGCACATCTCTGCCCCGATCCCGGCAGCCGAACCGACTTCATCGATTGGATTCTCACGGTCATCGAGGCAAAAAAAACCCTCTCGCCGGATCAGATTGCGGCGGGTATCGCGCAGGGTTTGGACGAACTCGCCGCCGCCGGCACCACCACCGTCGGCGACCACCGCAGTCCAGCCTGGTTCATGCACCATCTCGACAATCCGGAAGCGACGCGGCACGGGTGTCCGCGCCAGGTACAGTTTCTCGAAATCATCGCCGGCGATCCCGCCCGCGCCGCGGCGGAGACGGCGGCGGCGGGCAGGCGGCTCGCCCCGTTTCTCGGCCCCGGCGACGGCACCGAACCGGCTGGCGGCCGGCTTGCCGACAGCCGGCCGGGGCTCGCCCCCCACGCCCCCTATACGGTCTCCCTGCCATTGTTTACGGAAATACGAAAACTGGCCACCCGGCACCGGCTGCCGGTAAGCTTTCACCTCGGTGAATCGGAGGCCGAAGGTGAATTTTTCCGCTCCGGCACCGGCCCGATCGCCGATCGATTGTACCCCCGGGTGGGGTGGAAAGGACGGTTGCCCGGCGGCGTCGGCATGGACGCCGTCGACTGGCTGCTGGCGCACAACGCCGTCGGCAATCTCACCGCAGTCCATCTCGCCACCGCCCATCGCCGGCAGTTGTCCCGCCTCGCGGCCCGCGGCGTCGTCCCGGTGGTCTGCGCCCGCAGCAACCGACACCTCGGCAACCCGCTGCCCGACCTCGAGGCCATGCTCGCCCTCGCCCCCGGCCCGGCCATGGGCACCGACAGCCGCGCCAGCGTGCCATCCCTTGACCCATGGGCCGAGCTGCGCTTCCTGGCGGGGTATTACCCGACGGTATCGGGGGACCAGCTGCTGGCCATGGGCACCACCAACGGCGCCCGGGCGCTGGGCCTGCAGGATGAAACCGGCCGGCTCGAAGCGGGGTATGCCGCAGATCTACTGGTAATTGACGGTTGCGGCCGGAAACGGCCGCCGGATCTGAAGGCTCTGATCGGGGAGATCACGGCGGAACGGGTGCGCGTGGTACTCAGAGATGGAAAACGAATCGGCGGGAAAGACGATCAGGGGTGACTCGCGGCTTGCGGCAAGCGGATCAGGCGTCGAGGTCGACAAAGCGACCGCTGGCCCCGTCGTCCTCGGCATCGATGTCCGGATCCGGCCAGGCGGTCAGCTTCCGGACTTCAGCAACAAAGGGCAACCGGCGGCTGGCGCGGCGCTTCAAAAGCTCCTTTTCACGCCGCGGCGCATGTTCCAGACCGGCATCCTCGGGGCCCGGCGTCTCACGCACATCCTGCTGCAACTGTTCTTCCTTCAGCCGTTGCTGATGCACGAGTTTACTCTGCTCCACCGCCGCACCGTGGGCCTGCTGGTGCTGGAAGCGGCCGGCCTGGGTCGTCGCCTGAATTATCTGCTGCAGGTCCACCGGTCGTACCATGGAAGAATTCCTCCTTCCAGGTACATCGGCAGATGATACCAAAACTTGACCGCTTCCGGGCCGCTGAACCAGCGTTCCGAGCCCCCGGAACAAACCGGAGTCAGGCGTCAGCGCCCCACGCTGCCCACGGCCGCGATTCATCACCGGGTAACTTCGCGACGAACTCGGCAAACGTCATTTACAGGTAAAAGCATACAGCTTTACAGATCAGGCACTTAGGGTTAATTTGCGGGGCTGGAACCAGAATCTCTCGCCTCTGCCTCCGGCTCCGGCAAGGTCCGCCCGCGGCCCCGAGACGACGCCCCAGCGGCACTACAGCTTGAGACTCAGCCGCTCGATCGCAGTCGCCCGGCCGCTGGTTTCGTCGATGTCCACCAGCACCCCCTGCATCCGGGCATCGCGGGTGGCCACCTCGTAGCGGTGCGGCAGTCCGGTGAGAAACTTGGCGATGATCGGCTCCGGCTTCATGCCGATGATCGAATCGTGGGCCCCGGTCATACCCAGATCGCAGATGCAGGCGGTACCGCCGGCAAGGATGCGTTCGTCGGCGGTCTGCACGTGGGTATGGGTGCCGAAGACGCCGCTCACCCGGCCGTCGAGATAACGCGCCAGGGCCAATTTCTCGGAGGTCGCCTCGGCATGGAAATCGACGATAATGACCGCGGTTTCCGTCCGCAGTTCGTCGACGATACGGCTGGCAGACTGGAACGGGCAGTCCAGCGGCGGCATGAACACCCGCCCGGCGAGATTGATTACCCCGATGGCAAGCTTCTCCCGCCCCGCCACCGGGATCACCGCGCACCCCGGCCCCAGCCCCTTGACCGGATAATTGGCCGGATGGAGGAGCCGCGTCTGCTGCGGCAGATAGCGCTCGATATCCTTGCGGTCCCAGACATGGTTGCCGGTGGTGATGACATCGACCCCGCACTGCAGAAGATCGTCGGCGATCTCGCCGGTAATACCGAACCCGCCGGCGGCATTCTCACCGTTGGCAATGACAAAATCCACCCCGCGCTCCGCCACCAGCCGGGGCAGCAGCTCCCGGAGCGCCTGGCGGCCGGGGCGGCCGACGATATCGCCGATACAGGCCACGCGAATCATTTGGCGTAGTCCACCGCCCGGGTCTCGCGGATCACCGTGACCTTGATCTGGCCGGGATAGGTAAGCTCTTTCTCGATCCGCTTGGCGATATCCTGAGACAGCATCACCGCCTCCTCGTCGTTCACCTGCTCGTTCTTCACCATCACCCGCACCTCGCGGCCGGCCTGGATGGCATAGGTCTTCTCGACCCCCTTAAAGGCATTGCCGATGGTTTCCAGGGCCTCGAGGCGCTTGATGTAGGCATCGAGCATCTCCTTGCGCGCCCCGGGCCGGGCGCCGGAGAGGGCATCGGCGGCCTGGACGAGGACGTCGAGCACCTGATTGTATTCCACCTCGCCGTGGTGCGCCTCGATGGCATGGACAATCTCCGGGTTCTCGCCGTAGCGGCGGGCAAGATCGGCGCCGATGGCGGCATGGGAGCCCTCCACCTCGTGATCGACGGCCTTGCCGATGTCATGGAGCAAACCGGCCCGGCGTGCCGGCTTCAGCGGCAGGTTCAGTTCGGCCGCCATCATGCCGCAGATGAACGCCACCTCGACGGAATGCTCGTAGATATTCTGGGTATAACTGGTGCGGTATTTCAGCTTGCCCACCAGGCGGATGAGTTCGGGATGCATGCCGTGCAGGTCAAGATCGAAGATCGCCTTCTCGCCGGCCTCCTTGATGCTCTGGTCGATCTCGGTCTTCACCCGCTCGACGATCTCCTCGATCCGCGCCGGATGGATGCGGCCATCGGCGATCAGCCGGCTGAGGGTCTGGCTGGCAATCTCCCGCCGCACCGGATCGAAGGAGGAGACGATCACCGCCTCCGGGGTATCGTCGATGATCAGATCGACCCCCGTGGCCGCCTCGATGGCACGGATATTCCGGCCCTCGCGGCCGATGATGCGCCCCTTCATCTCTTCACCCGGCAGGTTGACCACCGACACCGTGCGTTCGGTGGCGTAGTCACCGGCATAGCGCTGCACGGCCTGACCGATGATTTCCACCGCCTTTTTCTCGGCCTCGGCGCGGGCCTCGTCCTCTACCTGTTTGATGCGTTTGGCGGCTTCGTGGCGAGCCTCGTCGACCATCATCTGTTTGAGGGTCTCCCGGGCTTGTTCCGCGGTCATGCCGGCAATGCGCTCCAGTGATTCCTTCTCGCGGACAAGGAGTTCCTCATATTCCGTCTCCCGCTCCTTGAGGTTGCGCTCGCGGTCACCCAGGCTTTGTTCCCGGCGCTGCTGCTCACTTTCCTTGTTATCGAGGTTGTCGGAACGGCGGTCAAGACTCTCTTCCTTCGCCAGCAGGCGTTTCTCCAGGCCCTGCAGCTCCTTCTTGCGTTCGGCGGTCTCCTGCTCGAACTCGCTCTTGGCACGGTAGACGATGTCCTTGGCCTGAAGCACCGCCTCTTTCTTCAGCAGCTCAGACTCCTTTACCGCCTCGGCGACCACCTTACGGCTCTCATGGACCGCACCTTCCATCTCCTTTTCGGCGACCTTGCGACGAAAGACGTAGCCGATCCCCAGCCCGGCGGCCATCGCCAGCACCACCGCCACTATAATACTCACATATACTGCCATATAGATATTTCCTTTCTTCCCGCCGGGGATACCCGCCGGGGCTGTCATTGGTCGCCCGGGGAATCATGCCGCCTTTCAGGCATGCCCCGTTGCGCCTGAAGATGCCGCCCGGAACCGAACGGCACCGCGTACCATGAACCGGGAAAACGGTCCACGACCGGTTGCATCGGCTACCGAACCGTGATATCGGCTGGAGGAGATGAACGGCCGGAAACGGCCTTCTGCGGGAAGGGAGATCAGGGAGAATCGCCGGGGGGTAAAAAACCGCCTGCACGCCGATGTCCAGGCGGGCATCCCCTGATGTCGCGGGACAGAAAACACGCGCGATCCGGCAACGGTATTCCGGAACACCAGGCAGATTGCAGACCGAACCGCCAGGGTCGGGAGGGACAACACCGGACGGCATGAATGTACCGTCGGTTCACCCTCCGGATCGACAGGCGGGAATTACCCCATTATTCCTTTTTCATCCCGTCGCCGCTCCGGCCGCCGGCATGAAAACCCTCACCATCAGCGTATGTTCATCTCCGGAACCGTCAGGTTCGGGAGTTATTACCGTCTCGTCCCCGGCCACGGGCCCACCGGGTATCGGGCGGTTACCACCGGAGGCGGAATGTGCGCAACAAAAACCCCCGGAATTACCGTGTAGTTGCTTTCTTTGAACCTTGCTAGCCAAAGACGGGAACAGGTCACCCCTTCAGGCTTCCCTGAAGACCAGGGCATGCACACCGGGGTGAAGAGGTCCCCACAGGTAGAAGGTGTTGGCTCAAAAAAAATTCACCTATCACGTATAACCCAGGGGCTATGTGTATTAGAGCACTTCCGCGAAGAAAAATCAACCCGAGCCTGCAACTTCCGCCGGCAACATGCCAATCAACCGCTCGATGCGCGCTCGCGTCTCGTCAAGTTCGCTGCTGACCTGCAGGTAATCACCGGTGACGTTCATCAGCGCCAGGACCAGCAGGTTCAGGGTGTTGACGGTGCGGGTGCGCCGGTCCAGCTCCGCCAGGCGCTCGTCAACCAGACGGGCCACCCGGTGAACATGCACGGCGTCTGCATCGGTCCGGATACTGTACTCCTGACCGCGGATGGTGACCATCACCGTCTGTTTTACCGCCGTCATGCCATCCCGCCTAAAACCGCACCGGTCAATCCGCCGACATGCTGGGAAGCAGCGAGGCGGCGGCGGGAGCAGCGAAATCGTCAATGCGGCCAATCAGTTCCTCGATGCGGGCATCGACCGCGCCGAGCATTTCATCCCTGCCCCTGAGCGCATCGTCCCGCTGCCGCAACTGCTCCTGAAGCCGACCGACCTCGTCATGCAGGCGGTCGCGCTCCTGCCGCAACCCGCGGCAGGCATCAAGCAGGTTCACCAGTCGTTCTTCAAGTACAGCGATGCGCCCCATGTCTCCGTCCACAACCACAGCTCCTCATGCTCAAAAATCAAGCAGACGCTCAATCTCGGCAACCCGCATTTCGGTCCGCCGCCGCTCGTCCGCCGGAACATCGTCCCGCAACAGGCGTTTGCGCAGCTGATACAGCTGCATCTCCAGCGAATATTCCCGGCAACCGTATGAGCTTCCGGGCTCCGGGTCTACAACGGGGTCTGATTCGACAGCCATTTTTACGCTTTCTTTCCCGCCCGGCCCACGCCTTACGACAGCCCGAAAATGATGGCTTCGAAACAACTCCACCGGCTCCGATCTCTGCCCGGGGATACCGTACACAATCAGGCGTTCCAACCACAGTGACGGCGGCGTACCTCCACGCACACCTCATTCCCTGTTTCTTCGCGCCGTGCGCCGGGAACGGCCGCACGACCATCCCATCCTGCCGCAACCACACGACTACCGAGGTTTCAACCTGAAATCGCAGTGAAAAATTATCATACCCATGCGGCACTGTCAACGATTTCCGCGCCCGGGTACCGCGCCCGGACGCCCCGATCCCGTCGGTTCCGCTGCCGGGACCGGCACCCGGGCAGCGGCACCCTGTACCAGCCCACGCCGCTCCAACAAGGCATGGAGCCGGTTGAGCACCGCGAGCTTGTTTTGCACCCATGGCGGACCAACGAAGATATCCCGGTAGCCCTCGGCGGTCAGTCGCTGAACCACCACCTCCGGCGGCAGCAGCGTCAGGCTCCGCCCCACCAGATCGACGTAGCGGGAACATGACAGCAGCGGAAACGGATGACGGCGATAGGCGGCATGCAACGATGTGCCGCGGAGCAGCAGCAACGAATGGAACTTGACCCCGTCGATCGGCAGCCGGGATACCCGCTCGACGGTTTCGAGCATCATCCCGTCGGACTCCCCCGGCAGGCCGAACATGAGGTGAGCACAGATACGGATGCCCCGACCGACAGTCAGTTCCACGGCATTCTGAAAAGCGGCGAAATCATGGCCGCGGTTAATGCGCTGCAGGGTGCGGTCATGGACCGACTGGAGGCCGTATTCGAGCCAGACCTCACGGCTTTCGGCATAGCCGGCAAGCAGATCGATCACCGCCGGGGTCACGGCGTCGGGCCGGGTGCCGACGGCCAGTCCGACGACATCGGGCTCCGCCAGCGCCGCCGCGAAGCGGCGTTCAAGCAGCGGTAACGGGGCATAGGTATTGGTCCCGCTCTGGAAGTAGACCATGAACCGGCGGGCGTTGCGCAGGTGCGCATAGAGCGCCCGGCCGGCGGCGATCTGGCGGCCAACTGACGGCAGCGGCCCGGCGGCCCGGAGGGCGGAGCCACGGGGGTCACAATAACTGCAGCCGCCGATCCCGCGACTGCCGTCGCGGTTCGGGCAGGTGAAACCGGCATCGACGGAGATCTTGTACACCCGGTCGCGGAAGCGGTTGGAAAAATAACTCTTGAGGTCGTAGTAACGTTTTCCGGATACCCACAGGGGGTGAAACAGGCGCTCCCCCGCCCGGCTCACGACCGCTCTCCATCGGCTTGCAGGGCGGTTTTCAGCACCTCGGCGGCGACATAGGCGGTGCTGATGGTGCGCCGGTCGTCATGCACCAGCACCACCGCCAGGGCAATGCGGCGGTCACCGACGGTACCGTAGCCGGCGAACCACTCACAGTGACCGCCGTCGTCTTGCAGATCGATGTTGCCGGTTTTGCCGCCCAGTTTCCAGTTCCCCTCCCGCCGGCAACGGGACAAGTGCCGGAAGGACTTGCGCGCCGTCCCGCGCTCGACGGTTGCCTGCATGAGGCGGCCGATCTCCCGCGCCACCGCCGGGCTGACGGCCCGCGTCAGCTCCCGCGGCCGGCGATACAGGGTTTCAACCCCCCGGTCGTCAACCAGCCGCTGGACGATATAGGGCCGCATGATGCGGCCTCCGGTTACCGGCGCCCCGGCAACCAGCGCGGCATGCAGCGGTGAAATAGTGGTGCGGGTATTGAACCCGGAGGCCAGCTCCGCCCGGGCGAAGGGGGTGGCAGGGTCCAGCAACCGGCTGGGAGCCACCGGCAGATCGAAGCCGAGGGGCTGCCGGAAGAGAAATCCGGAAGCCACGTCGACAAACTCATCGGGCGACAACACGTCGATCCCCAGCCGCCCGAAAAACGGATTGATACTGCCGATAAAAGCCTTTTCCAGCGATACCGGACGCGTGCGGAAACGCGGCCGCTTGAGCCCCAGCTGATGTTTATACAACGTGTGGTTGCGCCCGGATACCGGCATGGTTTTCGCGGCCGTGAACCCCTTGCGTTCGATGGCACCGGCGGCGGTGACGATCTTGATCAGCGAAGCGGCGGGAAAGCCTTCGAAAAGGCAGAGGTTGTCGGCACCGGCGATCAAGCTCGCCGGCAATTCCGGTTCCCGCCGGTAGTCACTCATGGCAAGCACGGCACCGGTATCGGGGTCAAGCACCACCCCGGCTCCGACCACGGGATGATAGCGATGGAACAATGTTGTCATCTGCCGCTGAATTTGGGCCACGATGGTCGTCTGCACGCCGAGCGTTTCCCGTCCTTCACGGGTAATGTGGAACACCTCGGGCAGTTCAGGGGCCAGGCGTCCGAGTTCGGCCACCACCACCGCCGGCAGATCGTCTGCCACCGCGGCCCGCCGCCAGCGGTCCGCCTCCGCCAGCCGGCAGACGACGCCCGCCGGCGGCACCGCCGGGCGATCACGGCGAAACACCGTCATCCGGCGGGAGACGACCGCACCGCCAAACCAGGTGACTGCCGCCAGCAGACAGACAGCCGCCACGGCAACAAACCGTCGTCGCCACGCTCGCCCACCCCCCCGGCGCAGCCGATACCAGTAGATTTCACGATAGCTGTTGAACATCGCCGCACCGCATGGTTCCCCTCCGCCGGCGGCAGTGACCGCCGGACGTTCAGCTTCACCGAATGTATACCGGGTGTTTTTCACCTGTCAACCGCAATGGTTGCGGCACTGCCCGACGCTGTTTCCCCGTTCCCCAAACCGAATCATCCAACATACCAATTATGCCTGCCTTCCGCAAGGAGGCGATGAAAATCCGGGGTTGCCCAAAGCCGCACCCACCGGGGAATCGGCTTGCTGGTATCGCACCACCCCGCGCGGTCACCGCCTGAGTCACACCCCATGGACTCATATACGGCTTCGACCTCATTTTCACCCGACACCGCAAATGAAAAAGTTTGCGCAAAG
This sequence comes from Candidatus Anaeroferrophillacea bacterium, assembly GCA_016933675.1. Lineage (GTDB taxonomy): Bacteria > Desulfobacterota > Anaeroferrophillalia > Anaeroferrophillales > Anaeroferrophillaceae > JAFGAM01. The sequence goes on along the minus strand of JAFGAM010000115.1, from coordinate 7,479 downwards.
AACTTGCCCGATTCCCACGGGTACGATATACACGGAACATTTCAACCCGCACAAACATTTCAACCTGCACGAACATTTCCAACCGCGAAACCGGGTTCGAAAAGATCGACACGGTTCCGGCCGATCCCCACCTCGCAGCGTACCGGAGGCACCCATGCAGCGACTGCAACAGATTATCCGCGACATCCCCGATTTCCCCAAAAACGGCATCATTTTCAAGGACATCACCACCCTCCTCGCCGATGCCGAGGCTTACCAGCGGGTGATCGATCTCATGGGACACCGATACATCGGCCAGCGGATCGATGTGGTCGTGGGCATTGAAGCACGGGGATTCATCATGGGCTCCGCCTTGGCCTACAAGCTCAACACCGGAGTCGTCCTGGTTCGCAAGGCGGGCAAGCTCCCCCATGACACCCTGCGTGAAACCTATGCCCTCGAATACGGCACCGACACCCTGGAGATACACCGAGATGCCGTCAAGCAGGGCCAGCGGGTGCTGATCGCCGACGACATTCTGGCCACCGGCGGTACCGTCGAGGCGGTCATCAGGATGATCCGGCGGCTGCAAGGGACCATTGTCGAATGCGCCTTCCTGGCCGAACTGAAGGAGCTCGAAGGCCGCCGGAGAATCACCGATGTCCCGGTCTTTTCCCTGCTGACCCTGTAGCCACCGGACCGCCGGCGGCAAGGGGGAGGGGCAACCGGCTGGTCGCCCCTCCCCACCACGACCTGAATGCGCGGCGACGGGGTGGCGCCGGAACGGATTCGGCACCGCGGTGTTTTGCTGCCTGCGGCAGGCGGCACCACCGTGGGTAAACAGGTTGAAACGGCAGCAGAACTCCGCCACTGGAGCGGGCACAGGACCGTCAAAACCGGTTGACAAAAGAACGGAAAAGGATTATAAATCGCCCCACTTCTACAGGCTAACCACGGCGGTGTAGCTCAGCTGGTTAGAGCATGCGGCTCATATCCGCAGTGTCCGGGGTTCAAGTCCCTGCACCGCCACCATTTTTCCCCGCGCCACCGGCAAACCGCGGCAAATCACTCGACCGAGAACCGCAGGCGGGTCTGCGCAACCCGGTTTCTTTCCCCTGCCTGCCACAGCTTTCCGGATGGCATACACAACCGCGTAGCCGAAGGTCGGCAGCGACAACCACCAGGCGGTAATGGAGTCATGCAGGTTCTGGTTTTCGAGCCGCACAGGGAATCGGCGGAGCACATCTGCACTATTGTCGGCAAGGTTGGTCTGGCCTGCAGAACGGTGAAAACCCTTGCCGAATTCGTCGCTGCGCTACAGGGAGACAAGCCCCGGCTGGTGATTGCCGAAGCCGTTATCCCCGGCTACGACGATTTTGCCGCCCTGCGCTACATCGCCGAGGACAGCCGGCTTCAGTCCGTTCCGGTCATCGTCATCGCCGGCCGAACCAACCGTGATAACGTGGTCACCGCCCGCAGGCTGGGCGCCCGGGGCTTCATTGTCAAACCGTTCGACAAGAAGGCACTGGTTCAGCAACTGAAGCTGGCGCTCAACATCCGGGATCTGAATCCCGGCAGCAGCGGCGATGTCCGCGGCCCGGTAACCGGCGGCGCCCGGCACCGCCCGCGCAAGATCTCACTGACCGCCATCAACAGTGAACGGGCCAAGAACCAGATTCTGCAGAAGATCGAAACCATACCCTCCCTGCCATCCATCGTCTACAAGGTGATGGAACTCATCAACCGGGAGACCTCCAACGCCGCCGATTTCGAGAACCTGATCATCAAGGACCAGGCACTGACCGCCCGCATGCTGAAGATGGTCAACTCCTCGTTCTACAGCCTGACCAGAAAGGTCAATTCCATCAGCGATGCGGTGGTCTACCTCGGCCACAACACCATCAGAAGTCTGGTGCTCGGGGCTTCGACATCCAACCTGTTCAAGAAGAGCATGCCGATTTACGGCTTCCGCCAGGAAGGCCTGTGGCAGCATGCCAACATCGTCGCCGCCTTCTCCCGACAACTGGCGACCGCCGCCGGACTGTCCGCCCAGGAGGTGGACAACTGCTTCATCTCGGGACTGCTGCATGACATCGGCAAACTGATTCTCGGTCCTTTCGTCGAACAGCACGGTGACCAGATCAACCCCCTGTTGGAATCCGGGCATACCCTGTCACAGGCGGAGGAAGCGGTACTCGGCTTCAGTCACGGCCATATCGGCGGCATCCTGCTGACCAACTGGAAGCTGCCGAAAAACATGGTCGAGGTCGTCACTTACCACCATGAACCGGCGGCCAGCGAGACATCCGCACAGGAAGCCCATGTGGTCGCCGCCGCGAATTTGATCTGCAACCAGCAGGCACACGCCCTTGAACGGCAGTTGCACGACCCCGAGGTACTGCGCCGCGAACTGGAAACCAGCCTCGGCGCGCTGGGCATTGCCGCCGACTGGCACGAACAGAAGCGGGAAGAGTTACTGACCCTGGCGGACAACGTCGTTACCCTGATCCGGAACATCGGCTGATTCCGCTTCGCGCCCTGTATTTCGCGCCCCCCCTCTGCCCCCAAGCGCCCGCATTTCCCGTCCCGGCACGATCCTGTCGTTACCGTGACCGGACATCGTGACAGGAAAAACCGTCAAGCCTGTCCAAACCCTACCGATAAGAGAGGAGGGCGTTCTCGCGGCGCCGGCCCACGGCATCACGATCCATGCCCGCATAGAAGAGCAAATGGAGACGCCCGAGAACATAACCTGCCGGCCCGGCTGCCAACACCAGCCGCACAGGAACACATGATGCGAGACGACGCACGGGTTTCGCTGCAGCAGGCCCTGATCCATGTCCACACGGCCATGGAAAGCGCCGAATTGTACCGAACCATGCGCCGTCATCTGGCGGAGCAGTTCGGCATCCGGCAGTTTTCCGTCTTCCTCTTCAACAATGACACCGAACAGTACAACCTGGATTTTTCGACCCTTGTGGATGCCGCAGAATGGGACACGATCTTCTTTCCGCGCGAGGAGGTTCCCTTCGAATACTTCGACGGCCAGCCGCCGCTCTATCTGCCGTCGACGATCTCCTGGTTCGGCTACGATTTTCCGGTCTACTGGGTAACCCTGCTGAGCAGCCGGGGTGAGATCGCGGTGGCCTTCATCAGCCATGAATACATCGACGATTTCGATGACTGCCGGGAAAATCTGGAACTGTATCTAACCCATATCGGCCTGGCACTGGTCAAAACCCGGCTCTACGAGCAGGTGTGCGACAGCAACGAGGAACACGTCGCCAAACTCGAGGCCCTGAACGAGATGGGTGAGGTGCTCAGCAGCCTCGATCTCGACCGCATCCTCGCCCGGCTGATGGAGCTGAGCCTGAAGATCATGGACGCCGAGGTGGGGGCCATTCTCCTCCGCGGCGAGGAAGGACAACTGGAGCCGACCATCGAATGGGGCCTGCAGGAACGACACATCAAGGCCCTGGTCAACCGCGAAGACCGGCAATTTGTTGATCTTGTCATGGAAAACGCCGAGATGCTGATCATCGACGACCTGGCCCATGACGAGATTTTTCATGATCGTGACCGGCAGTTCAGCATCAACTCGGTCATCGGTCTGCCGCTGCTGACCAAGAAAGCCCCCTACGGCATACTGGTGGTCGTCAATCCCGGGGCAGATCTGGGGGAAACCTGCCGGGAGGTGGATACCCTGCGCACCGTCGCCCACCTGGCCTCCATCACCATCGAGAACTTTCTCTACCACCGACAGGTGGTCAGCCAGGAAAAGCTCATGGGACAGATGCGCGTCGCCGGGGAGATTCAGCGGGGACTGCTGCCTTCCATGACGCCGAACCATGCCGGCTTCGACATCAGCGGCATAAGCATCCCGGCAACCAACGTCGGCGGTGATTTCTTCGACTACCTGTCCATCACTCCGGAGAAGCTGTGCATCGTCATCGGCGACGTCTCCGGCAAGGGCCTGCCCGCAGCCCTGCTCATGGCCATGACCCGGAGCATGATCCGCGCCAGTCTGCTGTTGTCCGAACCCCAACCGGAGGATCACCACAAAAACCAGGTGGCCGGCCTCAACACATTGATTTCCCAGGAGAACCTCAACGGTCGTTTCGTCACCACACTGTTTATCTGGCTGAACCGCGCCCGGGGAACCCTTACCCTGGTCAGCGCCGGACACAATCCCCTGCTGCTGTTCCGTGCCGCCGGCGGCACGGTGGAGTCCCTGAACGAAGGCGGCCTGCCGCTGGGCATCGTGGCCCACGAGGAATACGAAGAACAGACGGTCGCTATCGCCCCCAACGACATCCTCGTCATGTACACCGACGGCATCCCCGACGCCCGCAACCGGGAGGAGGTGTGCTACGGCTTCAGCCGCCTGCAACAGGTGGTCTGGGCCTATGCGAACCAGTCGGCGGAGATGATCCGGGACGCGATCCTGGCCGATGTCAAGCGTTTCGCCGGCCCCCAGCCGGAAAACGACGACATGGCGGTGGTGGTCGTCAGAATCTCTCCCCTCTGACCCGCCGCCCCGGAGAATCATCGGTGCAGCCGCTCTTCAGCGTCATCCTCACAATCGCCGCGCTGTTTTCCGCCGCCTGCGGCCCCCCGGAAACATCGCCGTCCAGGCACCGGCACCCCGACGAGATCCGCATCGCCCTCGAAGGACATCCCGCCACCCTCGATCCGCGCTTTGTCACCGATGCCTACGGCTCGCGGCTGCTGCCGTTGCTCTACAACGGCCTCGTGACCATCGACAATACCGGTGCCGTGGTTCCCGACCTGGCATACTCCTGGAGCAGCGACAGCCGCCAGCTAGCCTGGCATTTCCGGCTGCGGGACGACGCCGTCTTCGCCGACGGCAGCCCCTGCCGGGCGCTCGACGTCAAGGCGACGCTCGACTTTCTCCGTGATCCGGGCAATGGCTGCCCGGTGGCCGGTGGTCTGGAGATGATCGACAACATCACCGTCGTCTCCCCCCTGGAGATAGGCATCACCCTGCGGGAACCTCACGCCGGTTTTCTCTACGGCCTGGCCGCCGACATCGTCCCGGCCGGTACCCGCGGTACCGCCGCGGACGGGACTCCGCCGCCGGGAACCGGCCCCTTCATGCTCGCCGACTACCGCCGGGGAGCCGACATCGTCCTGCGGCTCAATCCCCACTACCACGGCCGGCCGCCGGCGGTATCGCGCCTGGTGTTTTGCGTCATCCCCAACGATACCACCCGCATCCTGGCGCTGCGCAAGGGCAGCGTCGATCTGGTGCAGAACGCCGTACCGCCCTACGCGCTCAAGTTCTTTGGTCGTAACCCGGATTTCGCCGTCGTTTCCCGGCCCGGAACGGGGTACAAGTACATCGGCTACAACCTTGACGACCCGGTCACCGGCAGCCGCGACGTCCGTCGGGCCATCTCCCTGGCCATCGACCGCGAGCAGATCATCACCTGGACGCTCAAGGGCCAGGCGCGCCCGGCGGCCGGAATCCTGCCGCGGGAGCACTGGGCCGCCGATCCCGACGCCATACCGGATACCTGCGATCCCGACGCCGCCGAACGCCTGCTGGATGACGCCGGCTTTCCCCGCCGGCCCCCCGACGGCCGACGTTTCGCGCTGACCTTCAAGACCTCAACCAACCAGGAAAGCTACGAGATCGCCGAGATCATCAAAAAGCAGCTCGCCCGGGTGGGTATCGACATGACCATCATCCGCTACGAATGGGGCACCTTCTTCCAGGATATCAAGAACGGCAATTTCCAGCTCTACTCGCTGAAATGGGTCGGCATCCAGGACCCCGACATCTTCCACTACATCTTCCACTCGGAAAGCGTACCGCCCCGTGGCGCCAACCGCGGCCGTTATCGCCGTCCGATCGTCGACCGGCTGCTGGACGAATGCCGCCGGACCATGGACCCGGACCGCCGTCGGGAACTGCTGCTCGACCTGCAGCGGCAGCTCCGCGACGACGCGGTCTACACCAGCCTCTGGCACCGGGACGACACCGCCGTCATCCGCCGGGGTCTGGAGGGCTTCACCTTCTTCCCCGGAGGCGCCTGGACCTCCCTCGCCGAGGCCCGATGGTCACCTATCTGAGCCGGCGCCTGCTGCTGCTGCTGCCCACTGTCGCCGGCATCGTCACCCTCGTCTTCCTGCTGGTCCACCTGATTCCCGGCGACCCGGTTACCCTGATGCTGGGAGAACACGCCCGGGCGGTGGAAATCGACGCCCTGCGACGACAGCTGGGACTCGATCAGCCGCTGGCCGTCCAGTACGCCGATTTCTGGCGCAACCTGCTGCACGGCGACCTGGGCTCGTCGTTCTTCTACCGCCGGCCGGTGGCCGCCGTCATCTTCGCCCGTCTGCCGGCAACGGTGGTGCTTGCCGCCGGCGCCATGGCCGTCGCCCTGAGCATCGCCATGCCGCTGGGCATCATCGCCGCCGTCCGTCAGTACAGCGGCTGGGACCAGGCGGCGATGCTATTTTCCCTGCTGGGGGTTTCCCTGCCCAATTTCTGGCTCGGCCCGATGCTCATCCTGCTGTTTGCCATCCACTGGGATCTGCTGCCGGTCTCCGGTTTCGACGGCGTCACCACCCTGGTGCTGCCGGCAGTCACCCTGGGCACCGCCCTGGCCGCCATCCTCTCCCGCATGACCCGCGCCGGCATGCTGGACGTGCTGCGGGCCGATTATCTGACCGCCGCCCGCGCCCGCGGCATCCGGGAATGGACGGTCATTGGCCGCTACGCGCTGAGGAACGCCCTGCTGCCGGTAGTCACCATCGCCGGGCTCCAGTTCGGCGCCCTGCTGTCCGGCGCCATCGTCACCGAACAGGTCTTCGCCTGGCCGGGAATCGGCAGCCTGCTGATCCAGGCGGTCTTTGCCCGCGACTATCCCCTGGTCCAGGGCTGTCTGCTGATCATCTCCGGGATGTACATCGTCGTCAACATCGTCACCGAGATCATGCAAGCCGGCCTCGATCCGCGCATCCGCCTGACATGACGGACGGCCGTTCCAGAGGAACAAGACGCGGCCGCAGCCGAAACGTTGCTGGCCCCCAGGGAATGCTTCATCAGGTATCACCCCGTTCCCGACCGGACACATCAGAATACCCGGACGGAACGATTCGTCCGGGCAAGCACCTGTCAATGGTAACCTAGAAGTGTACCAAAAATGGCAATGAAAAGTGTACCACCTCCATCGTCAATATCGTATGGTGGTCTTCCTGGTAAAAGGAGGTACCGCCATGGTCAAAGTGGAGGTGTGCATGGACATTTTATTGCTGAAACGTCAGGGGCTCAGTGAGCGGGCTATTGCCCGAAAACTGGACGTTACAGGGTGGTTTTCACAACAGCCGGGGTTTCTGCCGGCACAGGATCATTATGCCTGAAACAGGCCGGAAATCGGCACAGAAAGCATGATACAGCACCAAAATAAATTTCAAAGAGCTTCGCGGGACCGGTTTTCTATCCACCGACCACGTACTGCCTGATCGACACCT
>JAFGAM010000114.1 GCA_016933675.1 Candidatus Anaeroferrophillacea bacterium | reverse complement strand
CGGCGGGGAAGAAAAAACGGGCGGCGGGGAGAGGTGGAATGCTCCCGCCGGGGGATACCCGGCGGGAGCGGGGGAACGGCAGCCGGCGCTGGATCAGTTGACGGACAGGACGCGGACGTCGAAATGCAGGGTCTGTCCCGCCAGGGGATGGTTGAAATCGATGGTCGCGGTTTCATCGTCGATTCCGGTGATTTTGCCGATCATGGTATCACCTTCGTGGGTTTCCGCCTGGATCTGCGCGCCCACCTCCCGGGCGTTGGGGGGCAATTCGGTAGCGGCGACCTCGACGATGGCGTCGGGGTTCACCGTGCCGTAGGCCTGATCGGGGGTGATGCTGACCTGTTTCCGGTCGCCTGCGGCCAATCCTTCCAACGCCTGCTCGAGACCGGGGATGATCTGTCGGGAGCCGTGACTGTAGGACAGGGGCTCGCCGTCGACGTTGGTGTCGACGATGGTTTCGTCATCCAGGGTCAGGGTGTATTCGATGGCGACGGTGGCGCCGGCGGTTACTGCGGACATGTTTTTTCCCTTCCTGTCTGAAGCTGCAAGATGTGTTGTGCCGGTGATTATGCAAGTTAAAACCGGTATTCAGCGTCCCTGCCAGTCCGGCTGGCGTTTCGCGAAGAAGGCGGTGACTCCCTCTTTGGCGTCGTCGGTGGTGCACAGGCGGGCGAAGGCCTCGTTCATGTAGGCGAATGCCTGGTGGTAATGCATGTCCTCGGAGGCGTAGTAGGCGGTTTTGCTGATCTCCGTCGCCACCGGGCTGCGCTTCGCCAGGTCCGCGGCCCACTGGCGGGTGAAGGATTCCAGCTCGTCCGCCGGCACCACCCGGTTGACCAGGCCCCATTCCAGTGCCTGCTGCGCCTTGATGAGGTCGCCGAAAAAGAGCATCTCGAGGGCGCGTTTCCGGCCCACCGCCGTGCGTACCGGGACCACCGGGCCGACGCAGTTGAGGCCGACGTTGATGGCGGTGAGCCCCATGCGGGCGTTATCGGCCATCACCGCCAGGTCGCAGGCGGCCACCACGCCGGCGCCGTTGGCCGCCGCCACGCCGTGGACCTGGGCGATGACCGGTTTCTTCATGCCGCTGACGGTGCCCAGCGGCTGTTCCATCGCTTCGATCCAGACGCGGTATTCCATCGCCGTCTGGCCGAAGAGGTTGTTGACGTCGATGCCGGCGCAGAAGGCCTTGCCGGCGCCCCGGACAATGATGACCCGCACGGCGTCGTCGGCGTCCAGGGTGACGAGGGCATCGGTGAGTTCGCGGGCCAGGGTCGGGGTGAAGGTGTTAAGCTGGTCCGGGCGGTTGAGGGTGATGACGCCGACAAAGTCGTCGCCGATCTCGGTTAGCAGGGTTTCGTAAGCCATGACGGGGTTCTCCTTTCGCTTCTTCGGGTTGATGACTTAGTGGGAAATCCGTATCGTTCAGCCTCTAGGACTTGGTAATCGCGCCATCTTTCCGGTTGCGCTTCAACCTGAGTCGTTCGTTGTACGGTGTTGCATGGCTCACGCCTCATGTCTCGCGTCTGAGTCATCACGCCTGATTCCTGATTCCTCACTTCTCACGCCGCACTTCCATCTCCCGCCGCAGGCGGTCGAACGCTTCTTCAACCGCCGCCAGCATGTCGGCGGCGGTGGGCAGGTCGCCTTTCCGGGCCGCCTGTTCCACTGCCGCCGCGGCATTGCCCAGGGCATCACCGCCGATGTTGGCGGCGGCGCCTTTGATGGTGTGGGCCTGGCGTTCGACGGCCGCGACGTCGTTTCGGGCCGCCATTTCCCGCAACCGTTCGAGTTGTACCGGGATGTCCGCCAGGAACCCGGCAACGATCATCGCCGCCAGCTTGTCGTCGTTCATCAGGCGGTCCAAGAGGGACTGGCGGTTCCAGACAGGACCCTCGCCGGCGCTCACGGGGGACGCGGCCGCGGCGGCAGCGCCGGCAACGGCAACGGCGCCGGCGGTGATGGCGGTGCGCCGCCCGCCGGCCTTCTT
>JAFGAM010000113.1 GCA_016933675.1 Candidatus Anaeroferrophillacea bacterium | reverse complement strand
GCGGAAAAACTGCCCGCGGACACCATCATCCTCACCGCCGGCTGCGCCAAGTACCGCTACAACAAGCTCGATCTCGGCGACATCGGCGGCATCCCGCGGATCCTCGACGCCGGCCAGTGCAACGACTGTTACTCCCTGGCAGTCATCGCCCTGAAGCTCAAGGAAGCCTTCGGCCTGAACGACATCAACGAACTCCCCATCTCCTACGATATCGCCTGGTACGAGCAGAAGGCAGTGGCGGTGCTGCTGGCCCTGCTGTTCCTCGGCGTCAAGGGCATTCGCCTCGGTCCCACCCTGCCGGCGTTCCTCTCCCCGGCGGTGGCGAAGGTTCTGGTGGAGAAATTCGCCATCAAGCCCATCGACACGGTGGAAAACGACATCGCCGCGATGATGGCAGGTGCGTAAACGATTACGGAGCCGTCCGTTCGGCGGTGCTGCAGGCGGCTCTGCCCGGTACACCGGTTCAACCATGGATTCGATTGCCGGGCCGGCGCACCGCCGTAACTCGGGCGATGCAGCGCAACGAATGAAGATGAAGTTGTTGCCGGACCTTCACGGTCCGGGATACATATGTTGTTTGGATCATGCCCGTTCAGCCCCCTCATATCCGGTTCCCCGGCGGCGGTTCGCCGGCGCCGGGGGCCGGAACAAGGAAGGAGTGGTCACCATGAAATGCCCCGGCCAGGACACCCGCTACTGGAAGCACGACGCCATCTTCGACGTCCCCTGCCCCCACTGCGGCGCCGCCATCGAATTCTTCAAGGACCAGACCTCCACCCGCTGCCGCGGCTGCGGCAAACAGGTGGTCAATCCGAAGATGGATTTCGGCTGCGCCTCCTACTGCCAGTACGCCGAACAGTGTCTCGGCGAGCTGCCGCCGGAGTTGCTGGCCCAGCGGGACGACCTGCTCAAGGACCGGGTGGCGATCAGAATGAAGCAGTATTTCCAGCGGGATTTCAAGCGCGTGGGCCGGGCGACCAAAGTGGCGCGCTACGCCGAGCGGCTGGCCCGGGAGACCGGCGCCAATCCGGCGGTGGTGCTTTGCGCCGCCTACCTGCACAACATCGGCGCGAAAACCGCCGACGCGGAGACCGGTACCCCCCCGGCCGGCACGGCGGCGGTGGAAGCGGAGAACCCGACCGTGGCCCGGAAGATCATGGCCGCCCTGCAGGCCAAGGACGCCCTGATCGACGACGTGATCGGCATCATCGACCACCTGTCGCGTCCCGGCGACCGCGAATCGCCGGAATTTGCCTGTGTCCATGACGCCCTGCGGCTCACGAAACTGGTGGAACGGCACAAGACCGAACCAGTCACCCCGGAGGAGTTCGCTCGGCATGAAACGGCATGGTTCCTGACCGAGGCCGGCCGCGAACTGGCCCGCAAAACGCTGCTGCCCGCATGACACCCGGTTGCCGGCTCTCCCGGGCAGTATCTTGTGAAAACCTGCTGCTGCTGAATTCTGATGGCTTCGTGACGACTCCATCCTTATTTCAGCGCAATTTATCAGGGGTTACGGTTTCATCAATTTCGACTCCTGACTCCTGAATACTGTCTTCTGCGAGGAAAACACCATGAAGATAATGCGCAAGATCATCAAGATCGACGAAGAGAAATGCACCGGCTGCAGCCAGTGCGTTCCGGCCTGCGCCGAAGGCGCCATTCAAATCATCGACGGCAAGGCGCGGGTGGTGGCGGAGAAATATTGCGACGGCCTCGGCGCCTGCCTCGGCGAGTGCCCCGAGGGCGCGATCACCATCGTCGAACGCCTGGCCGAAGACTTCGACCCGGAGGCGGTGGAAGAATACCTCCAGGCCCGGGCAGCGACCGGTGGCGATTCCGAGGTCCTAACCGGCGGCACGGCATCAACCCCAACCGGCGGTAAACCGGAAACCCTGGCCTGCGGCTGCCCATCGACGATGATGCTGACCCGCACCCCCGCTCCGGCAGCCGCAGGTGGCAGCAATGCCGCAGGGGCATCGGCCCTCGGCCACTGGCCGGTCCAGGTCCGTCT
>JAFGAM010000112.1 GCA_016933675.1 Candidatus Anaeroferrophillacea bacterium | reverse complement strand
GGGAGGATAGGGGGACGTCTCTAACTTATTAACATACAGGTTTCTCTATCTCCCCTTCCATCGAAATGGCGCGCCGTTTTGGCATCGGTACGGCGGCGGTCAGCAAGGCCAATGAGCGGGGTGAGAGGTTAGTCATGCACAATAAAGGGTTAGTCATGCACAATAAAGTTATATAGTTAGAGACGTCCCTTCCCCCCTCCCGCTATAGGTTTCTGGTCTCCTCTTCCATCGAAATGGGGCGCCGTTTTGGCATCAATACGGCGGCGGTCAGCGGTCAGTAAGGCCAATGACCGGGGTGAGAGTAAGTCGTGCTCAGAAAGTTATATAGTTAGAGACGTCCCCTACCCTACTCAAAAAACCGCCCCCTTCGTTCGAAGGGGGCGGTGCCGCGGATCGGTCGGTTATCTGTCGCCGCGAATCAGTTCACCGTTTTGGTATACACCTCGACACAGTTGTTGTCCCACTCCGAGACGTCAACCTGCTGCTGCCAGGTGATCACGCCGTCTTCGATCATCTGGGCGGTGACGGCGGTGGTCGACCCGCTGTCGCAGATACCATAGCCGCACACCTTCAGGGTGTACGTCCCCGGTGCGGGATCCTGGAAATAGATGTTCTCCACCGCATGCTGTACGAGATCGTAACAGGCCGCGTTGGCGTCGACGTCCAGCTCGCCGCCGCTGAAGAATCCGTCGCGTTCGCTCCAGTAGACTTCCTCACTGATCGCGCCGCTGTCGTAGACGACATGAATGTCGACATCGTTGGTATCATTCCAGGTAAGCCGGAAGTTGAGGTTGGCGGACTGCCCGCATTCGTCCGGGTGGGTAATGGCGTAGTCGGGGCAGGAGCAGTCGTTGCAGGTATCCTCGATGTCGTCCCCGGGGTCGACGGGATTGTCGGTGTTGCGCACGCAGACATCCCCGAACAGGGAGGAAGCCCACTGGCAGGCACCGCCGCCGAAGGCCGCATCACATGCTGATTCACTGGTCTGGGAGGCGCAGTCAAGAATGCAGGCCGGGGTGGGGAACGGCTGCCAGATACACCCGGTAACGGCGGTACACGATGCCTGGCTGGCAATCGCGCCGCAGTCGGGCACGCTGCCGGGATCGGCGCTGCCGCAGGTATCTCCTACCGTAACCGCGTAGGCGCTATAGGTGATTTGCGAACCGATTACATAACCATAATAGACGTAGAAGGAGAAACCGCCGACATCGCTGAAATCAAGTGCGGTCGGAACCAGGTTGAACTCGGTTACGGCGGTCAGGGTCGCCTGTTGCGGTGGGATGTTGATACCGAAGCCGGCGGCGGGAACGTAGATGTACATGATCAACGTCGCGGATTTGCCGACATCGGCGGCGGGAACCTGGAGCGTCGGCCGGATGATGACATCGGGGCAGGCGCCGACCATCACCGGGTTGGCGACCGGATTCACCGAACTGGGCATGACCACCGGCACCAGCGGACTCGCCGGGTAGGCCTGGCTGTTGCCGCCGCTGTCGTTGTTGTTATCATCGTTGTCACCATCGTCATCGTTGTCACCACTGCCGTCATCGTCGCCGCCGCAGAACTCCGTCGGCGAAAAACCGCTGGCCGAAGTGTAGATGAGATCGCATGGGGCCGACTGCAGCGCGGGAAACAGGCCGCAATAGTTGTTGCCGGAGCCGTCGCGCTCGTCCCAGGTGACACTTGAACAGGTTATCTCCGCGGTACACGGGGTGATTTCCAGCCAGTCGCACGGTTGTGCCAGGTTGCCACTGCTATCGAGTACCGCGGTGCGGGCATAGCCGCAGGCCGCGAAATAACCCGCCGCCAGGGGCGTTAATGAGGTAAAGCTATTTTGCCCCGGCAATCCCACCTCACGGTAGCGGTTCGCCCACAGCAGGCTGCCATCGGCGGTATTGACCTTGAGAATGGTGTTTTCCACGGTACTAAAGCCGTTCTTTATGGATATCAGTACCGCACCGTCCGTGGTCGTGACGATTTCCGCCGCCGGCCATGAACTTTTATCCGCGTAACAGTCGAATCGTTTCATCCATTGAACGCTGCCGGTGCTGCCGATCCTGAAAAGGTAATATCCGCTGTCGTAACCTTTGCTGCCCAGGACGTAGCCGTCGGCGATCTCGGTGCTGGATTGATTATCTGCTCCACCGAATTGGATCAGGTTGGCGCTGTCATCGGGGTCGACGGCGAAGTAGTATTTACTCCACTGGTTGGCGCCGGAGTCGTTAAACTTGTTGAGCGTAAGGGTGTATTTGTTGAGGCCGGTACCGGAGTAGAATGTTGTCGGCAGGGTTACGAAGCCCCCCGCCACCTTGCGGCCGCGGTAACCGGTGGTGTAGCTGCCGCCGTCCAGCACGGTTTCCTCCATCAAGGTTCCGGTTGTGCCGTCAAGTTTGAGGTGGTAGACGTTATTCCTGCCGCAGCCGCAGTCGGTGCAACCGCCAAGGTAGAACGTAGCCGTGATCGACAGGGTGCCGTCGTCGTTGACATAGATCCGGGGCGAGGCGCTGGAGGCTCTGCCGAGGCCCTCGGCGCCGTATACCCGCTGCCAGACAACGGTACCGCTGGAGGAGAATTTCATGACCAGCAGATCATCGACTCCCAACTGGGGGCCGGCGGAGGTTTGCCCGGCGACGACGACGCCGCCGTCGGGAGTCGCGGCCAGGTGACTGAAATTGGTGTACCTCCGCTCCTCGTCGCCGACCACGTGCGACCACTGGACCTCGCCGGCGGCGGAAAGCTTGGTCAGGAAGCCCCAGTAACAGTATGGGTGGTTGGCACAGCTATATGTGTCACCGATGGTGGCGTAGCCGCCGTCGGTTGTCTGGACGATGGCTGCATGGCTGCCGTGGGACCACGGTCCGGCATAACGGCCGAACCAGGTGGCAGTAGCACTCGCCGGAGCGGGAAGAAGCGTGAGTATGCTCAGGAAAAAAAGCAGGACGCCAAATCCTGTTACCGTTGCCGTCGCTCCGCCAACGATCCTGCCTTGAAAAGGTCTCGGCAACACCTTTGGGATTATCCCTTTCGTTTCACCACCGTGGAATTGCTTGTCCATGTCACTCTCCTTTCAACGAAATATGAAAAAAACCTTTGCACGTTGATCATGACTCTATTCTCAGGGCGCCGGCAAGCGGGGTCAAGCCTGCACGAGGAAAGCGATACGAAAATGATGTAACGATTATTCGGATCGGAATCGATCTCACGGTTCTATGTGTGGTCTTGTAGCGACTTTGCACAGGTTGCCGAATGGGGTTGTCGTCCACCGGCAGGATTCGCCGAGGTAGGCATTGTTACAGTCGGTGTCGGTGGTGAAGGTACCGCAATCCAGGATGCAGGCGGCAGTGGGAAACGCCTGGTAGGTACAGCCCTCGGTGGCATTGCATGTTTCCCGGCTGGTGTTGGCGGCACAGTTCGGAGGGCCGGGAGGGGGCGCCGCAACGACTATTGTGCCGACAACGCCGGCATAAAACAATCCTGCACCAGGGCTGGCCATGTAGCCGTAGTAGATGTGGAACGTGAGGCCTTCCAGGCCGGTGAAATCGATCTCGCCGGGAATCAGGTCGAAAATAGTCACGGAAGTCAGGATCTTCTGACCGGGCGGGATATCGATCCCGAAGCCGAAATCGGGAAAGTAGATGTACATGATCAGCGTTGCCGTTTTGCCGACATCGCTGGCGGGTACCTTAAGTGACGGGTGGATGATGACGTCGGCGCGAGCCTCTATCCGCACCGTGTTGTCCCGCGGGCTGACGGCGGCCGGGTATGTGACCGGCACCAGTGATTGGGAGAAATCGGCCAGGTAGGCGGCGAGCGTCCGGCCGGGAAGGAGCATGAACAAGCCGACGAAAAACAGCGGCAGGATTACCCCGAGTCGATTTTTTATGACGTGCCGGCCGGTATTCCGAGGAAGGGTCCGCGAAGCGTCATGTTTCATGGTTCAACCCCCGTTCCCCTGTTCCCCCTTTGTGCGTTACCAACCACGCGGATCGAAGGGGGCGTTGCCGGTGGGCCGTGGGTGGTGCGGTGCCGGTGCGAAGTGGGTGGTGCGACATCGGCCCATTATCTGTCGCGCGGATCAGTCCACGGTCCTGGTATACACTCCGACGCATTTGTCGTCCCCCTCCGAGACATTGACCTGCTGCCGCCGTGCCGCCGGGTGATCACGCCGTCTTCAATTTCAGTACGGCGGTGAAAACCGTGGCTCGCACCACGGCCAGTACATATCCTAAACGTCGATTCATGTCAATCCGGCAAAGAAACAATGGCGCTGTGGCAACCTATTTTTAACGTCGGGTTCAGTCGCAGGCCGAACCCGACGCGCACTTGGGGAGACGTCTCAAACTAATCAAGATATAGGTTTCTGGACCTCACCTTCCATCGAAATGGCGCGCCGTATTTGCATCGGTACGGCCGCGGCCAGTAAGGCCAATGAGCGGGGTGAGACGTGAGTCGTGCATAATAAAGTTAAATAGTTAGAGACGTCCCCCATCCCCATCCCCACGCAGCACCCGCTCCAGGTAGTCCCGGTAGCCGGATTTCGGCGTTGATTCCACCAGCCGGGCGAACCGCTCCACGTTGATATAGCCCATGTCCAGGGCGACCTCCTCGAGACAGGCGATCTTGAGTCCCTGGCGTGCTTCCAGGGTGCCGATGAAGTGACTTGCCTCCAAAAGGCTCATGTGGGTGCCGGTGTCCAGCCAGGCGATGCCGCGGCCCAGTTTTTCCACCATCAGCTCGCCCCGGCGCAGGTAGGCGAGGTTGACGTCGGTGATCTCCAACTCGCCCCGGGCCGAGGGCGCCAGATTGCGGCAGATCTCCACCACCCGGTTATCGTACAGATAAAGGCCGGGGATGGCGTAGCGCGACCGTGGGTTTTGGGGTTTCTCCTCGATGCCCACCGCCCGGCCGGCCTTGTCGAACTCCACCACGCCGTAGCGCTCCGGGTCGGTCACCGGGTAGCCGAAGACCAGGGCGCCGCTTTCAAAGGTGCGCGCGATTCGTTTAAGTTCCAGTTTGCCGTAGAAAAGATTGTCGCCGAGAATCAGGCAGACGGAATCGCCGCCGATGAACTCGGCGCCGATGAGAAAGGCCTGGGCGATGCCTTTGGGCTCCGGCTGCACCGCGTACGATATGGAGATGCCCCACTGGCGGCCGTCGCCCAGCAGCTCCGCGAAGCGCGGCGTATCCTGCGGGGTGGAGATGATGAGAATCTCGTCGATGCCCGCCAGCATCAGGGTGGAAAGCGGGTAGTAGATCATCGGCTTGTCGTAGACCGGCTGGAGCTGCTTGCTGGCCACCAGCGTCAGGGGATAGAGCCGGGTGCCGGCGCCGCCGGCGAGGATGATGCCTTTGTTGATTGATGCCATGAATCTTTTTCCTGTTAGAGGCGGTGCCAGCTCTGATGAACCGGTAGCGGTTGCGATAATGCTCAGCAAAGGGATGACGCAGTAACAGCTTCAGATTCAAGGCGCGCAAAACCCGGGGTATGCGGCGTTTTCATAAGCCGCAACGAGCCGGGTTGCAGCGCAACGCGGAAGATGAGGCGGTTACGAAGCCATCACCGGTGGGCGTACATGCGCCGGTAATACTCCCGGTACGAGCCGTCCAGCACCCCGTCGAGCCAGGCACGGTTGCCAAGGTACCAGTCGATGGTGCGGGCAATGCCTTCAGTGAAGCCCACCGCCGGTTCCCAGCCCAGTTCACGCTCGATCTTGCCGGCGTCGATGGCGTAGCGTCGGTCGTGCCCCGGCCGGTCGGTGACGAAGCGGATCAGCGAACGCCGCGGCGCGCCGCCGGGCAGCGGCCCGACGCGCTCGTCCAGCAGGTCGCAGATGATTTCGACAATGGCGATGTTCTCCTGCTCGTTGTTGCCGCCGATGTTGTAGGTTTCCCCCGGCAGGCCCGCCGCCAGCACCGTCAGCAGCGCCCGGCAGTGGTCGGTGACGAAGAGCCAGTCGCGCACGTTCCGGCCGTCGCCGTACACCGGCAGCTCGCGGCCTTCGAGGGCGTTGTTGATGATCAGCGGGATGAGCTTTTCCGGGAACTGGTAGGGGCCGTAGTTGTTGGAGCAGTTGGTCACCAGCACCGGCAGCCTGTAGGTGTGGAAGTAGGCCCGCGCCAGGTGGTCGGCGGCCGCCTTGCTGGCGGAATAGGGCGAACGCGGGTCGTAGGGTGTTTCTTCGGTGAAGTATCCCGTTGGCCCGAGGGAGCCGTAGACCTCGTCGGTGCTGACGTGGAGGAAGCGCGGCGATGGTGGCGCTGCAGCCGGGTCGCCAATGCCGGGGTCGGCATCTCCGGCGACCGGATTTCTCTCCGCGCCTGCCTTCCGCCCGCTGCCGTCGATTTCGGTTTCTCCGACGGCTGTCGTCCCGCCGTTATGGTTGGCGGCCGCGGCGCTGGTGTTTGCGGCGCCGGCCCCGGCTCCGCCTGTACCGGTCGTGGTATCGCCCGGTCCCGCGGCCGTGAGCCACCGCGCCCGGGCCGCCTCCAGCAGGGTGAAGGTGCCGGTGATGTTGGTCTCGATGAACGCGTCCGGATCGGTGATGGAGCGGTCGACGTGGGATTCGGCGGCGAAATGGACGACGGTGTCGATCATTTCTTCGGCCATGATGCTGTCCACCAGCTCCCGGTCGCGGATGTCGCCATGCACGAAGCGGTAACGCGGCTGGTCCTCGAGATCGGCGAGATTGGCCGGGTTGCCGGCGTAGGTCAGCCGGTCGAGGTTGACGATGCGGCACTCCGGCAGCTCCGCCAGCGCCAGGCGGACAAAGTTGGCGCCGATGAAGCCTGCGCCGCCGGTGACGAGGATTTTTCGTGGCAATGGTGGCGTCATGGTGGTATGAAATCGGTAATGTAAGCGGTTATGGGGTTGTTGGTTTGTTGAACCCGATACGGGATGTCATCCGAGACATGATAGATGGCATGGCATTGGCCGCCTGCTTGGAACAAGAGGGCTGCTGCGGGATCGGTCGGCGGCCGTTCCGTGAACGGCTTTCCGTATCACGGAACGGCGAAAAAGAAAAGGCCTGGAAAGGTGTTTAGATTTTGGAAAGGTGCTTAGATCATGATTGACGGCGTGACCATTCGTTCTCTCAACAAGTATATCGACGAACGCGGCTGGCTTTGCGAACTCTTCCGCCACGACGAACTGGACAAGACATCGTGGCCGGTGATGGCCTACGTTTCCACCACCCTGCCGGGGGTCGCCCGGGGGCCCCACGAACATGAGCGCCAGACCGACAGCTTCGCCTTCATCGGTCCCGGCAATTTCAAGGTCTACCTGTGGGACAACCGGGAGAACAGCCCCACCTTTGGCGAACGCCAGACGGTGTGTGCCGGCCAGGACGCGCCGCGGCTGGTGATCGTGCCGCCGGGAGTGGTGCACGCCTACCGCAACATCGGCCACGAGCCGGGGGTGGTCTTCAATGCTCCCAATGCCCTCTACGCCGGCGAAGGCCGTGCCGAAACGGTTGATGAAATCCGCCACGAGGACAACCCGGACAGCCGCTTCTCGCTGGACTGAGATGGCAATTATAACCCGGGGAGCCCCGATAAGGACGTATCCGTGGCCCCGTTGTTTTCGGTTGCCGACAAGGCCCGATGGTTAAGGCGCGATCCGCCGTGACATGCAAGACCTTCACCCGTGCATGTACACCAGTATGCCGGCATCGTCGGTGTTCCGTGCCCAACGTGCCAGCGCCGTCTCGGCGATCTCATGGGCACTCAGGCGCTCCAGCGGCAACTCGTTCAAGGGCAGGAACTCCTCCAGGCCGTCGCTGTACAGCAACAGCAGATCGCCCGGCACCAGGTCGACACGCTCCGGCGCCAGGCCGTTGAATCCCGCCCCGACGATGCCGGGCGCGCCGCCCAGGTGAAGCTCCCGCCCTTCACTCAGCAAGACCGCGCGAATATTGCCTACCGTGGCCAGGGTCAACCGCTGCCGCCGGGGTTCGACGATGGCGACCGCCAGCGCCACGCCGCGTGTTCTGAGCAGGCGGTGGTCGCACTCGGCGAAGATGGCCGCGCAGGGCTGCTGGCGGAGGGCGCCAACACAACGCAAGGCCGCCCCGGCGGCCTCGGCGGCGCCGGGGCCATGGCCGAGGCCATCGGCCACCGTCATGACGATCCGGTCGGGTCCCAGCCAGAACCGGCAGGCGTCGCCACAGGCGGTTTCGCCGGGCATCGGGCGGACGCGGTAGGCGATCCCGGAGGATGTCTCAGCGGACCGCACGCCGATTCACCTTCCAGGTACGGATCCGCGTCCCGTTGCCGGCGCGGCTGTCGATCTCCAAGCCATCCATGAGGCGCTGAACGCCCGGCAGGCCGCAGCCCAACCCCCCTGCAGTGCTGTAACCGTCTTGCAGGGCCAGGGTCACGTCGGCGATGCCGGGACCGCTGTCGCTGGTGGCGATCTCGATGCCGGGCAGCGCCGCGTCGATGCGTACGTGGACGACGCCGCCGTCGGCATGGATCCAGAGATTGGCGGCCAGCTCAGTGGCCACCGTCGCCAGATAACTGGTCTCGGTGGTGTTGAAGCCCGCCGACTTCGCGAGTTGGCGTACCAGCCTCATGGCCGCTGCGACGTCTGCCTCCGCGCGCACCCAGAGGCTCTGTTCGGCGAATGGACCGGTGGCGCCGGACCCATTCACAGGCGCCTCCGGATCAGGGCGATGCTCACCCGGGTCCGTCCCGGCCGGGAGTCGATCTCGAACCGATCCATCAACCGCTGGGTTCCCGGCAGGCCGGCACCAAGTCCGCCACTGGTGCTGTAGCCGTCCCGCATGGCGCACGCCACATCCGGGATGCCCGGCCCGCTGTCCTCGAAAACGATGCGGACACCCAGCTCGGCGGGGGTGGAGATGTTGCTGATTTCGCACTGCCCCTTGCCTGCGTACTGGAGGATGTTGCGCGCCAGCTCGGAGACCGCCGTGGCCAGCCGCGTCTGGTCACTCGGTCCCAGTCCGATGAGACCAACCAGCCGCTTCGCCTCGGCGCGGGCCCGCACAATATCCATCTGTTCGGTGATCTGGATTCTGGTCGGAACGACTGGGGTGGCAGCAGAAGGGGCCATTGTTACTCTCCGTCGTCCAGCCGGGCATCCCCTCGTAACCGGATACGCTCGTTGAGGCGGGCCAGACCCTGCTCCAGGTCGAACACGCAATCGGCGCCGATCAGGCCCCGTCCCATCTCCACCAGGGTCATCGCCACGTAGGGCTGAATGCCACAGACCACCACCTCCGCCCCCAGCAGCCGCGCCATCGTGGCGGTGTCGTTGATCACCCGCGCCATGTAAGAGTCGACCACCTCCAGGGAGGTGATGTCGATGGCCACGCCCATCGCCTCGATCTCGGATATTTTCGTGACCAGGTCGCCCTGGAACTGCATGGCGTCGGCGTCGGAGAGATCCACCTGGATGGAGGTGAGCAGCACCCGGCCCAGCCGTAAAATGGGGATTTTCATGATCAGCCTCCGATGGCGACGATGCGCCGGCCGATCATCCGCAGCGCCTCGGCCACGCCGGCGCGCAGGGAGGCGCGGCTGGTGACTTCGCCGAAGCCCACGTTGAGCTTGGTCAGGGTCTGCGCCCCCTCGGGGGAGAGGCCGGTCATGACGATGCGGGTGCCGAGCAGCTGGGCGGCTTCGATCGCCTTCATGATGTGCTTGGCGACCCCGGTGTCGAACACCGGCACGCCGGTGACGTCGATGATGGTGACTAGTGCCTCGTAGCGCGAGATCGCCTCCAGCAGCCGCTCGGTGAACTGGCGGGCGCGCACGGTGTCGATAATACCCACCAGCGGCAGCAGGATGACCTGGTCCCACAGCCGCACCACCGGGCTGGAAAGCTCCACCAGCGACAGGCTCTGCTGGGCGATGACGCGCTCGCGTGCTTCCACATAGGCGTCGAAGGTCATCAGCGCCAGGCGGTCGAGGACGTCGTCGACGGCGGCGAGGCAGACCACCAGATCGAGCTGGCTGCCCTCCACCATGCGCACCAGGTGGCGGGTCAGCACGTTCTTCAGGGCGATCACGAAGTGGGCGGTGTCGGTGGGGCGGAAGCCCAGCTTGGCCCGGCTCGCGGAGATTTCGCCGGCCAGTCCGGGCAGCGGGCTGTCGGCCGGAATCTTCGGCGGGGTATCGCCGTCGTGATCAGCGAAGAGCGTGGCGATTTCTGCCAGCAGGCGCCCCATCTGGTGGCGCGTCTCGTCCTGGCTGATCATGTTGGGGTAGTTGCGCTCCCAGGCGCGGAGGACGTCGGAGGCCCACTCCTCGGCGACGGTCTCCCGGTCGCGGCTGAGCAGGGTTCTGATGGGGGCGAGGCGATTGCTGGGCATGGTCGGCTCCTGGTTCATGGTGTTGGTGTTCCGAAGTGGTCGGCAATGCCGCGGGCGAGGCTTAGGAAGTCCTCGGCGCCGCGGCAGTGGGGTGAATAGAGACGAATGGGGCGTCCGGCGGCGAAGGACTCCGCCAGGCGGATGTCGTTGCGGATGCCGGGCAGCACGCGCTTGGCGCCGAACTCCCACGCCACCTGGCCGGTGACGGTACGGTGCTGGCGGATGTGGGTGGCGGCCATGGTCGGCAGGAAGCCGATGATCTTCAGGCCGCGGTTCTCGCCGGTCATGATCTTGAACAGCACCCGCGTCAGCTGCCGGACCCCCTCGAAGGAGAGATGGTGGGGCACGTAGGGTACCAGCACGCGGGTTGCCGCCATCAGGCCGTTGACCAGCAGCGCGTCGAGGGAGGGCGGGGTGTCGATGACGATGACGTCGAAGCGCTCGGCCAGGTGCTCCCTCTCGATGGCGTCTCGCAGGCGCCGGTCGTCGCGCTCACCGCTGCCGTGGTCGAAGCCGGGGTCGGCCGGCGCCAGCCACAGGTTGGGGACCTCGGTGTCGCGGAAGGCGGCCCCCAGGGTGGCGGCGGGGTCGACGAACAGCCGGTGCGCCGTCGCCTCGCCGGCCGCCACCTTGACTCCCAGCCCCACCGCGCAGTGGCCCTGGGAGTCCAGATCGATCAGCAGCACGCGGCGTCCCAGCAACGCCAGCTCGGCGGCCAGGTTGACCGACACCGTGGTCTTGCCGGTGCCGCCCTTGCGGTTGGAGACGGCGATCACCTGCATCGGTCAGGCGCCCAGCGCCGTGTCGATCGCCCGGCGCAACTGTTCACGCGAAAACGGCTTGGCCAGGGTCGCCTTGACCCCCATCAGTGTTGCTGACTCAAGGTTGAACTCGGCGCTGATCGAACGCCGCCCGCCGGAGATGGCGATGATCGGGGGTGCCTCCTCCCGGCGCGCGAGCGCCGTGAGGAGTTCGATGCCGTCCATGTTCGGCATCAGGATGTCGGTGATGATCAGCTCCGGCTTGGAGTGGCCCGCCATCCGCAGGCCCTCATCGCCGTCCCGGGCGGCGCGCACCCGGTGGTGGTCCTGCTCCAGCATCTGGGTCAGCATGCCGCGGAACTGCTCGTCGTCATCGATGATCAGGATGTGTGCCATGTTCATTCTCCTCGAGGGGCCCTTGCATCCGTCTCCGGTCCCGTCGCATGGGGCAGGTAGACGTCGATTTCCGTGCCGGTGTTCGGACCGGCGGTGCGGCTGGCGATGACGATCTCGCCGCCCAGCTGGGTGACGATGCCGTGGGTGATCGACAGCCCCAGGCCGCTCCCCTTCGGTGCCTTGGTGGTGAAGAAGGGATCGAAGGCCCGTTCCCGCACCTCCGGCGGCATCCCCGGGCCGTTGTCGGCGACCCGCAGGCGGGCGTCGCCGCCGCGGCCCTTCGGCGTGCCGTCCCCCGACGCCGCCGGGGCGAGGCCGATGCGGATGTGGCCGCGCCCTTCCATCGCCTCGGCGGCGTTGAGGCAGAGGTTCATCACCACCTGCTGGAGCTGCCCCGGGTCGGCCAGCACCTCTACCTCCGGCAGGGCGTTGTCGAACTCCAGACGGATCCCCTCGCCCAGGCCGGGTTCGAGCATCGCCAGGGTCTCGGCCACCTCGCCGGCAAGATTCCGGGCGACGGGATGAATCGGTTTCTGGCGCGCGAAGGCGAGCATCCGTTCCACCAGGTGGCGCGCCCGGCCGCAGGCGATCAGGATCTGGCGCAGGTTCTCCCGGCCGGGGCCCGCGGCGGCGATCGCGTCCTCGGTCATCTCGGCATAGCCGACGATGCTGCCGAGGAGGTTGTTGAAATCATGGGCGATGCCAGCGGCGAGGGTGCCCAGCGCCTCGAGGCGGGCCGACTGTTCGAGGCGGGCGGCCATCATCGCTTGGCGCTCCTCCTGCTCGCGAAAGGCCATGCCGTGGGCCATGGTCAGCTCCAGCAGCGGCTGGTTCAGGCGGTCGGCGACATCGCCGAGCGCCAGCCCGGGGTGGCTCCCGGCCAGCCGCAGCACCGCCAGGTGGTGAAGGGTGGCGATGTCGTCGGGGGTGGCATCGTTGCCGACCAGCGCGCGGCCCAGCTCGAAGGCCTCGGCCAGCGCCTGTTCGGCCGCCAGCGGATCGCCGGCGAGCATTACCCGCTCGACGATCCCGGCGTAGTGCTTTGATATCTGCGGCTCGACGGTCATCGGAGTCAGAACAGCTCGATCTTGGGGGCCGCGCCGTCGGGGTCCGACGGCAGGTTGCCGGCGATGCCGGAGACATGGCGCGTCTCCTCCTCGAGGTACTCGCCGCGCAGTTCGTTCTGGCGCGACAGCAGCGCATCGGCCTCCCCGGCGGTCTCCGCCACCAGCCGTTCGGCGAGGCCGCCGCGCGCGCGCAGCGCCGCCTGCATCCGCTCCACCCGCTGGCGCACCACGTCCTGGAACTGGATTTCACCCAGCACCTCGGAGATGTCGCCCGCCAGACTGGTGTTGTACTCGGTCATCACCGTCATCAGGGTCTTGTAGAACTGCTGCATGTCGACGTAGCTGGCGCCCAGTTTATGGATGGTCTCCAGCACCCGTTGCGCCTCCCGCACGTCCTGTTCGACGCGCCGGCGGTAGTCCTCGTCGAAGCCGTCTTCCAGTGAGCTGCGTGCCTCCGCCATGGCGGTCTTGATGTCGTGGGCCGTGCCTGCCGCCTTGCGGGCCAGTTTGCGCACCGCGTCGGCGACCACCGCGAAGCCGCGGCCGGCGTCGCCGGCGCGGGCCGCCTCGATTCTGGCGTTGAGCGCCAACAGGTTGGTCTGGTCGGCGATGTCGAAGATCAGCCCCACGTTGTCGGTCATGGCGCGGATGCGGTCGGTCATGGTGACGATCTTCTCCATGTCGGCCACCAGCCGCTCCTGAAGCACCCGCACCAGATTTTCCACCACCTCGGTCCTGGTTTCCACCTCCCCCTGCATGTCGGAGGATTCGAAACGGGCCTTGTTCAGGTAGTCGACCAACTGCTTGGCGATCCGCGCCAGCTCGCCGACCCGGTCGACGATGCGGTGCGACGCATGGTCGGTATGATTGACGATGTCGGTCAGGTTGGGGTTGAGGGCGTCGTCGAAGCGGCGGCCGTCGGCGATGAACGCATCGCGCTGGTCACATCGTTGTTGCAGTTGTTCGACGGCGGCGAGCCGCTCCCCGATCCCCGCGGTCAGTCCGGCCATCCGGCGGGCGGTGGCGCGAACCGCTTGCCAAGCGGCGCCGCTCGCCAGGGCGCCGACCGTCAGGGCACCCATCACCACGAGGCCGGCGTGGTCGCGCGCCACCCAGGCCACCACGGCTCCTCCCAGGCAGATCAGGGCGATGACCACGGCCACCCACCGGCGCAGCCGCTCCAGTTCCTCCCGGATCGCGCTGCTCAGCTGTTGCGCTTCGTTCATGGGTCGCTCCGCACGCTTCAGGCCCCCGGGAGGACCTGTTTGACCACCTTGATCAGGTCGTTGCCGCCCACCGGCTTGACCAGCCAGCCGGTGGCGCCGAGCTTCTTCGCCTCGTCGCGCTTTGTGGTCTGGCTCTCGGTGGTCAGCGCCAGGATCGGGGTGAAGCGCAGCAGGCTGCGGGTGTTTCTGATCAGCTCGATGCCGTTCATCTTCGGCATGTTGATGTCGGTGATGATCAAATCGGGCTTGAAGCCGCCCTGGAGCTTGCTGAAGGCCTCCTGGCCGTCGCCCGCGGTCTCCACCCTGAAACCGGCGAGCTCCAGGTTCTGTTTCACGCTCGCCAGCATCACGGCCGAGTCGTCGACGACGAAGATGGTCTTGGACATGGTCATTCTCCTCGGGAAGATTGGACGGCGGCGCGCAGCCAGGCGTCGAGTTCGGCGTCTCCGGGCCACGCGGCGATCTTGGCTTGGGCGGCCATTATCACTTGCAGGTTGGCCGTGTGCAGATGGGTGCACGCGGCGAGGTCGAGCCGTCCCTTGGGGTGGTTCTGCAGCCATTCGAGCAGCCCCTCGGCCTCTTCGACGCCGACGAGGCCGGAAAGTGTAGCGGTGTTCCTGGCGTATTCGATTCCCATCAGATGAGCTCCTTTGGGTTAAGCACCATCAGCACCGAGCCGTCGCCCAGCAGGGCGGAGCCGGCGTAGCAGGCGAGCTTGCCGAGTTCACCCGGCAGCGGTTTGAGGATTACGTCGACCACTTCACGAAAATCGTCCACCAGCAGGCCGACACGCTCGGCGCCGACCCGCACCACCATCACCGCCAGCTCGCCGTCGGCGTTGGGAATCGGCGCCGCGTCGATCGACAGCAGCCCGTTCAGCGGGACCAGCGGGACGATGCGGCCGCGCAGCACGGCGGTCATCTTGCGCTTGATGGTGCGGATGCAATCGGCCGGCAGGCGTACCGTCTCCAACACCAGGTCCATTGGCAGGCCGAAGATCTGGCGGTCCGATTCAATCACCATGACGTTGGTCACCGCCATGGAGAGCGGCAGCGACAGGCGCAGGGTGGTTCCCTTGCCCAGCTCGCTCGACAGTTCCACCGTGCCGCCCGCCTGGTCGATGGCGTTGCGTACCACGTCCATGCCAACGCCGCGGCCGGAGAGGTCGGTCACCGTCTCGGCGGTGGAGAAGCCGGCGGCGAAGATCAGCTGGATCGCCTCCCGATCGCCGATCTGCTCCAACCGCGCCTCGTCGATCAGCCCCTTTTCGTAGGCCTTGCGCTTGATCACCTCCGGGTCGATGCCGCGGCCGTCGTCGATGATCTCGATCAGCGCCCGGTCGGACTCCTGCAGCGCCCGAATGAGCAGGCAGCCGGTCCGCGGCTTGCCCGCGGCGGTGCGCACCTCGGGGGTCTCCAGGCCATGGTCGAGGCTGTTGCGGATGATGTGGATCAGCGGGTCGGCGAGCGCCTCGACGATGTTCTTGTCCGCCTCGGTCTCCTCGCCTTCCAGCACCAGATTCACCTCCTTGCCAAGCTTGCGCGAGATGTCGCGCACCAGGCGGGGAAAGCGCTGGAAGATGAAGGAGACCGGCATCATGCGCACCTGCATGATGGCATCCTGCATTTCCTCGGCGATGCGGTTGATCACCCCGTACTGGCCCTTGATCTCGCGCGCCAGCTCGCGCACGCCGTACTGGTCCTCGGCGCGGTTGGCAAGGTAGGGAAGACTGTTCTTGGCCACCACCATTTCGCCGATCAGCCCCATCAGGCGGTCCACCTTGACCTGGTCCACCTTGAGAACCTTGCCGGGCATGGCGTCCTCGGCGCGGCGGCCGAACTTGATGTCGCCTCCGGGCGCGGTCGCCACCGAATCGGTGGCGGCCTGGGAGGGGGGGGGCGGCGAGGGAGTCGCCGCTTTTCCCGCGCCGGCCGAAGCGGCCGGTTCCGGCTCCGCGGCGCCGGGGTCCATCCCCTCCAGGTAAGCTTCCAGCCACTCGCGCAGCGGCTCCGCCGAGGCCGCCTCCAGGGCGGCGGCGAGCATCTCGTCGATCTCGTCGGCCGGTTCACCCAGGTTGGCCAGGCAGGCGCTCAGTGTCGCCGCCACCGACCGGAGGCGGCCGTTGAGCCAGTCGCCCTTGTCGGGCAGGTCGAGGATCTCGGCTTGGGTCACAAGCAGCGCCTCGACCCGCGCGCGATCCTCCTCGCCCAAGGCAAAGCGGGGCGCGCGCGTTTCCTCGCCGGCGGCCGGGTCGGTCTCCGTTTCCGCCGGCCTCTCGGCCACGTCGGAGAGGTCGGGGGAGGTCAGGGTGTTGAGCGCCTCGATCAGGCGGCGCTGCAGCGGCGCGTCGTCGGGCCGGGCCTCGAGCACCGCCAGTAGCCAGCGCAGGTCGGAGGAGAGCCACAGCTCGGGGGAGGAGAGCTCCAGCAGGGCGCGGGCGTGCGCCTTGAGCCCCTCGCGGTCGCCCGCCTCCAGCAGTTCCAGCGCCTCGGCGACGAACTCCCCGTAGACCGGGCCGCCGTTGGGGTGGCCGGCGGGGATGATCAGGCGGGTCGGGTCGATCGGCTCGACCCTGACCTGCTCGGGGGTGTAGCGGAAGTATTCGTCGAGCGCCTCGCGGGGGACCACGGCGAGCAGCTGGAAGTCGAGCGCGCAGCGGTAGCAGTCGAGTGCCATCAGTTTTGGCCACGCCTCGCGGGGGGCTGTCGCGCCCCACGCCAGGCCGGGTGCGTTGCGCGCCTGGTGGAACGGGTCCTCGCCCTTGAAGAAACACTCCTCGTCGGGACGGTAGGCGATCAAAAACAGCGGCATGCCCTCGGCCGCCGCGCGCCAGGCGGCCATGCGCCTCTCCTCCGGGATCGCGGCGACCTCCGGCAGCGGCAGGCCGGTGGAGAAGGCCGCGGGGGTCTTTTCTCCGCCGTCGTCCTCGCGCGCCGGGATCAGGGCGCGCAGCGCCCGGGAGAGCTCCTCGGAGGGGGCGGCGTGCTCGGCGTGGATGGCGCCCTCCTGGTCGATCTCGTCGATCAGCAGAGCGACGAAGTCCATCGCGTCCAGGAGCTGGTCGGCCAGCGTGGGGGAGTAGCCGACGCGGCCGTCGCGCACCGCGTCCATCAGGTCCTCGCCGGCGTGCAGCACCCTGGTCATCTCCGGGAATTCGAACAGGCCGCTGTTGCCCTTGAGGGTGTGGACCAGGCGAAACAGCTCGGTCATCAGCTCGGCGCTGTCGGGGGCGTCCTCCAGTCCGATCAGCTTGGCGCCGATCCCCTGGAGGAAGTCCCGGCTTTCCTGGATGAACTGTTCGAGCAGCGGATTCATGCCGCACCTCCGAGTCCAAGCAGCAGCCGGCAGTGGGAGAGCAGCTCCTCCGGCTTGATCGGCTTCGTCAGGTAGAAGTTGGCCCCCGCCTCGTAGGCGAGCCGCCGGTCGTGGGGCTCGGCCTCGGTGGAGATCATCATCGCCGGGGCCTGGGGGATCTCCCGGCGGCGCAGATCGCGCAGGAAGTCGTAGCCGTCCTGCTTGGGCATGTTGATGTCCACCAGGTAGAGGTCGTAGGGGGCGGTGAGGGCCTTTTCCAGCCCCTCGATGCCGTTGATCGCCTCGTCGACGGCGAAGCCCGCGCCTTCCAGGATCTGGCGGTGATACATGCGCACGGTGGCGGCGTCGTCAACGACCAACACGCGTTTCCGGTTCGGTTCTGGCCTGGGATTCATCGTGACTCCGGTTTTTGATAGACGATGGCATCGGGAAATCTCCGCACCGTGAACAACGAGGAGATACGGCTCATGGACTCGGAGTGGCCGAGACAGACGAAGCCGCCGGGGTTGAGGGCGTCATAGAACACCTCGGCCGCCTTGCGCCGCGACAGGTCGTCGAAATAGATCAACAGGTTGCGGCAGAAGATCACGTCGAAGCCACGGTAGGCCCGGGTGTCGGCGGGGTCGGCGAGGTTGACCCGGGTGAACTCCACCGACTGGCGCAGATCGTCGGAGATCTGGTAGTCCCCGTCGCGGGTGACGGTGAAGTGGCGCGCGAGCGTCTCCCCGGGCAGGTGCTGCACCGAGCTCTGGGAGTAGCTGCCCTCGCGTGCCCGCTTCAGGATTGCGGTATCGATGTCCGAGGAGACCAGTTCGATGTCCCAGTTCGCCAGCTCCGGCCAGTGCTCCAGCAGGTAGAGGGCGATGGAGTAGGGCTCCTCGCCGGAGGAGGAGGGGATCGACCAGACGCGCAGGGTGGTGCCCGGCTTGCGGCGTGCCGTGACCTCCGGCAGCATTGAGTCGACCAGGCACTGGAACTGGTAGTCCTCGCGGTAGAAGTAGGTCTCGTTGACCGTCATCAGGTTGGTGAGGGTCTGCAGTTCCTCCCCCGAGGCCTGGAAGCGCAGCATGGTGAAGTAGCCGCGGAAGCTCCCGGAACCGGTCTCCTCGATCCGCTGGACCAGCCGCTTGTCGACGAAATAGCGTTTCGACCGCTCGAACTGGATGCCGGTCTTGCGGTAGAAGAACTCCCGGAATTTCTGGAAGTCCTCGTTGCTGATGGCGATGTCGCTCAAGGGGATCAGGCCTCTCGGACGCGTTTGAGGGCCAGGTCGGCGGCGAACGCGATGTAGGGCTCATCTGGAAAACGCCGCTTGAGCGCCTCCAGGGGCTCAAGCGCCGCGGTGCTCCCGACCTCGCCGAGCAGGTCGACGGCGGCGGCGCAGACGTTGACATGGGCGTCGTCGCGGACCACCGCGATCAGCCAGTTCTCCACCTCCGGGTGGCGCAGCGACTCGAGGACGTTCACCGCGAGGATGCGCACGTCGGGATCGGGGTCGCGCAGCAGGTCGGTCATCACCGGCGCCACCGCCTCCGGCAGGTTCTTCATCGCCTCGATCGCCTCGTTGCGCAGCGCGGCCTCCTGGCTGCGCAGGCACCGCACCAGGCCCGCCACCGCGGCGGCGTCGCCGATCTCGGTTAGGCTCGTCAGCAGTGCCTCGCGAACCGCCGGGTCGCTCTCCACCTCAAGGCGGGCGATGAGATCGGTGACGGCTTCCGGATGACTCGCCAGGTCCCGTGCCGCCCAACGGCGTGCCATCGGGTCGGGGGCATTGAGGATCGCGCGCAGGCCGGCGAGGTCGCGGGGTCGGGCCCGCTCGTCGTGTTCGGGTGCGACGGGTGTGTGGGGTTTCACGAAGGGCATCTCGGTTCCCGCTGGTCAGTGCCGGCACTCGGTCCGGGGTGTCATACACGTCCCCAGCTGATCAGCTGGTTGGCGATCTTCTCTGCGGGCAGTACCAGACCGGCGCCGCCACGCTCGATGAGTTCCTTGGGCATGCCGAAGACCACTGCCGTCTCCTCCGACTCGGCGATGGTCCGGCCGCCCTGCTTCTTGATCCGGGTGAAGGCGTCGGCGCCGTCGTGGCCCATGCCGGTGAGCATGACGCCGATCAGGTGCGCGGCCTCGCAGTGTTCCAGGGCGGAGCTTCCCAGCAGCTCCACCGAGGGGTGCCAGAGATGGCCCGGCGTCTCGGGTTTCGACAGCACGGTGAGCCGGCCGCCGCGGGTGGTGAGCACCGTGTCGGCGCCGCCGCGGGCAACGTGGATCGTCCCCGGCAGCACCTCCTGCGGTCTAATCACCTCGACCACCTCCAGCTCGCACATGCCGTTCAGTCGGTTGGCGAAGGGGCCGGTGAAGGTGCCCGGCATATGCTGGGCGACGATTACCGGGAAGGGGAAGTCCGCCGGCAGCCGGGGCAGGATCACCTCCAGCGTGCCGGGCCCCCCGGTGGAGACGCCGATCAGCACCAGCCCCTCCGGCGCGGCGGCGACGCCGCGCCGGACGAAGGCGGGCCGCTTGGACGCGGCCCGCTCCTCCCTGAGCCGTGCCGAAAGCCCCCGCGCCATCCCGCCGGGTACCTTGACCCTGGCCTTCGCCGCCGCCCGGATTTTGGCCACCAGCTCCGCTTTGATCTCGTCGATCGATAGCGAGATGGTGCCCCCCGGCTTGCCGACGTAGTCGACCGCGCCGAGGGCCAGTGCCTCGAAGGTGGCGAGCGCCCCCTTCTCGGTCAGCGAGGAGACCATCACCACCGGGACCGGCCGCGCCGTCATGAGGTGCGCCAGCGCGGCCAGCCCGTCCATCTCCGGCATGTTGATATCCAGGCTGATCACGTCCGGCTCGAACGCGGTGTTTTCCTCGACCGCCTCCCTGCCGTTGCGCGCGAGGCGGATGACGAAGTCGCCCTCCGCCTCGAACAGCTGGGTCAACTGTCGGCGCATCAGCGCCGAGTCGTCGACGATGAGCAGTTTGATTGCCATGGAACGTCTACTGCCTCTGGGTTCAGGTAGCGAGCGAGGCGAGGGACTTCGTGTCCTCGTCGTCGATCAGGTGGTCCGGCTCGATCAGCTGGATCATCCGGCCCTGCCGCTCGAGGTTGGCGACCCGGCCCAGCAGACGCGCCTGTTCGCCCGAGAGGTGGGGCGACTCCTCGATCGCGTCGCGCGGGATCTTCAGCACCTCGGTGACCGCGTCGACGATGAAACCGGTGCGCACGCCGCGCAACAGAAATACCATGATGCGCTGACGGTCGTTGCGCTCGATCGACGGCAGGTCGAGGCGTTTGCGCTGGTCGATCACCGGCAGCACCGCGCCGCGCAGGTTGATCACCCCTTCGACGAAGGACGGCGCCTTCGGTACGTGGGTCAGCGCCTCGGGCACCCGGACGATCTCCTGCACGCTCTCGATCGGCACGCCGAACTCGCCGTTGTCGAGGTGGAACACCACCATCTGCTCCTCGTCCTCGTTGCCGCCGTCCTCTTCGATCTCGTCATGTTCGTGTTCGCTCATGTTCTCCAGCGCCTCCAAGGCGTCCTTGACCACCGAGTGGCGGAACATGTTGTCCGCCGAGAGAATGGAAACCAGCCGTTTGCCCTCGTCGAGGCGGCAGATCTGGTTGATGTCGGAGAGCTCGCCGTCGCGCGCCAGCATCGGCGGCATGGGGTCCACTACCTCCTTGCGCACCCGCAGCACCTCGGAAACCGCGTCGGTGACCACGCCCACGGCGGTGGCGCCGAGGGTGACCACGACGATGCGGCTCTTCTCGTCCAGCTCCCGCGGCGCGAGGGCGAACAGGCTGCGCAGGGAGACCAGCGGCAGCAGCCGCTCGCGCAGGGTGATCAGGCCGAGCACGTGAGCCGGCGAGTTGGGCACCTGGACGATGCTCTCCGGCACCTGCACGATCTCCTGTACGCCGGCGATGTCGATGGCGTATTCCTGCTCCTCGACGCTGAAGCTGACCAACTGCAGCTCGTCGCCGTCCGCCTCCTCCTCGCCTTCGACCTCCACGCCCTCGTGGGCGGCGGTGAGCGCCGGGCCTTTCTGGCGGGCGAGGGCGGCGATCTCCGCGAACTCCTGGGCGATAAGCTTGGCGAAGTCGAGCACCATCACCATCGAGTAGCCGCCGACTTCCTTGAGGACGCCGGTGAGCAGCTCGCTGTCGATGGTGCCGCGGATCTCCTCCACGCCCTCGATCCGCTCGGGCTCGACGTTGATGACGCTGGCCACCTTGTCCACCACGAAGCCCAGGGGCTGGCCGAGGTCGATGACCACGGCGCGGGTGGCGTCATCGCGCTCCCGCTCCTCGAAGCCGAAGATGCGGCGCAGGGAGATGATCGGCAGTACGCGGCCGCGCAGATTGGCCAGGCCGTCGAGGGTGGGGGGGCCAGCGGCACCCGCACCACCTCGGGAACGCGGATGATCTCCTGCACCGGCGCCATGTCGACGGCGAAGACCTCGCCTCCCGCCAGGAAGGTGACGAACTGCCGGGTGTCGGAGAGGGCCTCGTTGGTCTCCTCCTCGAATCCGGCGTTTTGATCCAGAACCTCTTCGGTCATGATCGTTCTCCTCGGGGGGTTACAGGCTTTGCAGTTCGTCGGCCAGGGATGCGATTTCCTCGATGGCGGAGGCCAGCTCCTCGGCGCCCTTGGACTGCTGGTCGGCGGCGCCGGCGGCCTCGGCGGAGGCCTTCTCCGCTTCCTGGGCGGCGGCGGCGATCTGCTCGATTCCCTTCTTGGCCTGGGCGATGGCGGCGGCGATCTCGTTGGCCGCGGCGAGGATCTCGCCGGTGCCCTTCTCCACCTCGACCACGTCACCTTCGATTACATTCAGGTTGGCGGTCGACTCCTTGGCTTGCGCGGTCTCGGTGATGGCGTCCTTGACGATCTCGTCGAGGTCGGTGCTGACGAAGGCGATCTGGTCCTGCACCGCCTTCACCAGGTCCTTGATGCGGTCGGCGTTCTCGGCCGAGTCGCGGGCCAGGTTGCGGATGTCGGTGGAGACCACCACGAAGCCCTTGCCGAACTCGCCGGCGCGCGCCGTCTCGATGGAGCCGTTCACCGCCAGCATGTTGGTCTGGATGGAGACGGTGGTGATCGCCTCGACGATCTTGTCGATGCGCCGCGACACCTGCTCCAGGTCCTTGACCTGCTTGATGCTCGCCTGGGTCCCCTTCACCGACTCGCCGATGCCGTGGATCAGCTGGTCGACGGCGGTCTTGTTGGTGGCCAGCACCTCCTGCACGTTCTTGACCCTCTCGCCGCTGGCGGTGGCGCGCTGCTGCGCGACCTCCAGCCCCTGCTCGATCTGGTTGACCGCGGCCGAGGACTCCTCGGTGGCGGCGGCGGCGGCCTGGGCTCCCTTGCGGATTTGCTCGATGGCGGTGCCGATTTGAGAGGCCGCGCGGTTGATCTCCTCCACCGCGGAGGAGAGCTCCTCGGCGCTGGAAGCGACATCCTCGGCGCTCTTGGTGATGTCGGTGGAGTTCTTCAGCTCCTCGGAGAGCTCGGAGAGGTTCTGCGCCGCCTGCTCGCTCTCGGAGAGCGCCTGGCTCTGCTCCTCGACGGTCTTGGCCGCCTCCTCGGCGGCGGCGGACTGCTCCTCGGCGGCGGCGGCGATGTCCTCGGAGCCCTTCAGCGCCTGCTGGGCCGCGTCGTTGGACTGCTGCGCGCCGGTGGCGATGTCGGTGACCTCCTTGACCACCTCGATCATGTCGGTGCGGACCTGCTCCAGCTGGCCGGTGATGATCTTGCCCTTCTCGACTTCGGCCTCGACGGTCTTTGCCGAATTATTGATGCCGTCGGCGATGGTTTTCACCTCCTGCTGGATCTGGCCCACCAGGTCCTGGATCTGCTGGGCGCTCTTCTCCGAGGTCTCAGCCAGGGTGCGCACCTCGTCGGCGACCACCGCGAAGCCCTTGCCATGCTTGCCCGCCCGTGCCGCCTCGATGGCCGCGTTCAGCGCCAGCAGGTTGGTCTGGTCGGCGATGCGCACCACCGCCTTGACGATGTCGCCGATGTTGGCGGCCTGCTTCTCCAGTTCCGCCACCATCTCCACCGAGGCGGCCTGGCGCTGGGCGGCGACGGCGACGTTGCCGATCAGCTTGGCCACGTCGTTGCTGGTGCGCAGGATCAGGGCCTGCACCGCCTCGGATTTGGTCTGGCTGACGTCGGCGCTTTGCAGCTGGCGGCTGATCGCCACGGTCACCTGCTTGAAGGCGGCGAGCGACTCCTGGGCGGCGCCGGAGGCCTCCTCGGCGCCGGTGGCGATCTGGTCGGCGGCGCGTTTCAGCTCCTCGGCGGCGGCGGAGGCCTCGTTGATTCCGGAGGCGAGCTGGCCGGTCGCCGCGGCGATGCGCTCGGCGGCCTGCTGCTGCTTGGCCAGCGTGCGCGCCCGCTTGCGCTGGGCCTCGGCCTCGCGGGCCGTGGCGGCGACGGAGGTGCCGCCCGCGGCGGCCTTCGCGTGGGTGGTGGATTTCTTGACTAGGGCCATTTCGAGTCTCCTTCAGGGTGTGTTGGGTAAATGGAGAGTGCGCCCGGAGGCCGGCACGAAGCGAAACGCAGACCCGGCCCGAGGTTTCCATCCGTTCATAGCTCATGTGCTGTCACGGATGTACCCTGTGATGGTTCAAAAAGATAGATGTGGATATCGGAACGATATGGATGGCGGGAATTACCTATGCGGGGTGGGGGACCCCCCATGTTCCAAAATGCCCCATTCCAAAATGCCTGTGAGAAAGCGTCCTTTTCCCGGATTGTTCACCCAACATGGGCCCGAAAAGAACGTGCTGCGGGGCTGCTGTTATGGCAGGTGTCAGAGATACACCAAAAAATTAATCGAGCGCATGGGCGGCACAGCGGCATAACATGTTCAGGCGTTTTCGGTCATAGCGGAAGCAACGGCGGTGAATGATGGGCGGGGTGAAGACATATTGCCGGTGGGGCGCCGGAAAGAGAACGTTCTCTGTCAGCGTGGCACTGAACCGCCCTACCTTTTTTGCCTGGCAACCGGGGCAAGGCCATCGGTCCCGGCAACTTCAAGGTCTACCGGTGGGACAACCGGGGGAACAGCCCCACCTTGGGCGAACGCCGGATGGTATGTGCCGGCCGGGACGCGCCCGTCACCGTGAACCAGTGACTGACGCCTTCGGTCTTGTTGCGGGCGGCGAAATCCCACTGATTCCGCAGCTCGAGGAAGAGGTCGTGCCAGTTGTGCCACGGATCGGGATCGGCGGCCAGCACCCGTGACCGGTTGCCCACGTCGGCGGCCGGCAGTTCGCGTACCGGCAGCGGTACGTCCGCACCGGGATGATACTCATCATCGGTGATCCGGTAGGCAAAGCCGCTCATCCCGAGGCGCGGCCCGTCGGCCACCACCCGCGAGGCGGAGAAATCGGCGTGCAGTTCTTGCCTCGGCGGCGGCACTACGCCGACGGCGAAGGCCTCGGCGCCGTTGGGGTAGGCACCGAGGCCGCTCGCCGCGGCGTACCCGCGGCACCGTCTCGCGACGGGGTCTTCGCGTTCCCCATGCCTACCATTTCCCCGACGCACGCCGCTCCGGTTTCGGCAGGCCCTGCAGCGACGCGTCCACGGCGGCGCGGAAGTCGTCCTCCGGCAGCTCGTAATTGGACAGCCGGCCGCCCAGATAGGCGTCGTAGCCCGAGAGATCCAGCAGGCCGTGGCCGCTGTAATTGAACAGGATCACCTTCTCGCGGCCCTCTTCCCGCGCCTTGATCGCCTCACGGATGGTGGCGGCGATGGCGTGGCTGGTTTCGGGGGCACAGATGGGGCCCTCGGTGCGGGCCCACTGGATGGCGGCGGCGTAGCATTCGAGCTGCGGCAGGTTCATGGGCTTCAACAGCCCCTCCACCGCCGCCTGGCTCACCAGCGGCGCCATGCCGTGGTAGCGCAGGCCGCCGGCGTGCAGCGGCGCCGGGACGAAGTTGTGGCCCAGCGAGAACATCGGCAAGAGCGGCGTCAGCCCGGTGGTGTCGCCGTAGTCGTAGGCGAAGGGCGCCCGGGTCAGGGTCGGGCAGGATTCCGGTTCCACCGGGTAGATCTCGATCTCGGCGCCGTTGATCTTGTCGCAGACGAAGGGAAAGGCGAGGCCGGCGAAGTTGCTGCCGCCGCCGGCGCAGCCGATGATCACGTCGGGCTTGGCGATGCCCGCCTTCGCCAGTTGCTTCTTCGCCTCCAGACCGATGATGGTCTGGTGCAGCATGACGTGGTTCAGGACGCTGCCGAGGGAGTAGCGGGTCTTGCCGGTTTTGTCGCTCACCGCCGCCTCGATGGCCTCGCTGATGGCCATGCCGAGGCTGCCGGGGGTGTCCGGATCCTGCTCGAGAAACTTCCGCCCGGAGGCGGTCTCGGTGCTTGGTGAAGCGACGCACTCGCCGCCCCAGGTCTGCATGAGGATCTTGCGGTAGGGTTTCTGGTCGTAGCTGATGCGCACCATGAACACCTTGCACTCGAGGCCCACCAGGCTGCACGCGAAACTGAGCGCGCTGCCCCACTGGCCGGCGCCGGTTTCGGTGGTCAGCCGTTTGATGCCGAACTCGCGGTTGTACCATGCCTGGGGCAGGGCCGAGTTGGGCTTGTGACTGCCCGCCGGTGACACGCTCTCATCCTTATAAAAGATCTTCGCCGGAGTATCCAGTGCCCGCTCCAGGTCCAGGGCCCGTTTCAGCGGCGACGGTCGCCAGCGCGCCAGCATCCCCAGCAGCTCTTCGGGGATGTCGATCCAGCGCTCCTGGCTGACCTCCTGCTCGATGAGGTTCATCGGGAACACCGGCGCCAGCATCTCCGGCGTCAGCGGCGTGCCGTCGGGGGTCAGCGGCGGCTGCATCGGGGTCGGCAGATCGGCTGCCAGGTTGTACCACTGGCGGGGCATCTCGTCGGTGGTCAGATGAATCATGCGGGGTTCCATGTGCGGGTCCCTTTCCGTTTGGTTTTCGCTTCGGCGTGACGGCCGCGCCGCGGCGCCGGCTCCAGCGGTTACAGGTTGCCACGGTCGCCCGGCGGGCGCTGATTTTTCACTCCTTTAGCAGATTTTTACCCCTCCAACAACGTTTTATTGCGGCGGCCGCCGGCCGGTCCGGAGGCCCATGGAAAAAGGGGTTGTTTTCCGTGCGGAAAACAACCCCCTCCGGGAGCGGCATATGACGCTCGGGGTGACGGATGACCTTGGCGTGATGCCTTGACCTCGTCGGGACGCCGGCCGAGGTTGCGGGGCGGGCCGATCCGCGGGCGGCCGGGATGCGGAATGTGGCGCCCGGTTCTCCCCGTCGGTAGGCATGGGCCGTCGGCTTTGCCGTTGATGGCGGGTTTACCGCCCGGATGTTCAGCCGCCGCCGCCGCGGTACAACTCGTCGAGCATCTCCTTCTCCATCGCTTCCGACCACTTCATTTTCCAGCTGCCGTCGTCCTGCCGGACCTCCAGGGTCTTGGCCCTGATGGATTTGAATTTCTGGTTGATCATCCCCGTCACCCGGACGCGGTTGGTGATGTTGCGGGCCATGATGGCGCGGTCGAGGTTGGGGACGAAATAATAGTCGCCGGCCGCGGTGATGACGACGAAGACCCGTTCCGCCGCGATCACCGGGTCCTCCTTGCCGATGGGGCAGATCCTGCCGGTGGTGACACACTGGAATCCCTGGACGGTGCCGACGATCTCGTCGGCGAGGCCCGGGGACGGGATGAGGAACAGGCCCAGCAATACTACCAGTGCCATGAGCTTTTTCATCTTTCTGCCTCCTTGTTCCGTTGCTTGACGTGGCTGCCCGGCCGCACGAGGGATACGCCGCTAGGGTAAGTTATTTCATAAAGCCATGATCATTGAGTCTAATCGTGAAGGTGAAAATGTCAAACTGATTTGGAATTAAATTACATAAATAATGTATGGATAAACATAAATAAGGCATAAAATAAATTGATTATAAAATATGAAATGTGCCGTCGACTGTGGAAAATAATGAACCATATTCGCCATCTGCTGCCTGTCACATGGCAGTCGTTGCGGTTTCGGTAACAATAAGCTATGGTGAGGTCCGTTCAGATACGGTTTTGATCGTCAACCGCCGCCGGGCCGATACGGTATCGGAAACCGGTATGGCGCCGGCAACCGGTGCCGTGTAGGAACACGGTAAGGTGTTGGAAATCGGTAAGGTGCCGGAAACTGTTGCCGACCCGGAAACCGTCACGGTGGTGAACGCCGCTAGGTGTGGGAACGCGTTATGGTGCCGGACCGGGAGGATGGGGAAATGGCTGCCCGCCGAATCAGGGAGTCGGACAACTTCAAACGCTGTGTGGCGTTTCACGGCCATACCTGCCCGGGACTGGCCATCGGCTACGCCGCCGCCGTCGCGGCGATGAAAATCCTTGAAGAATGCCGTTCGGTTGACGAAGAAATGGTATGTATCGTTGAAACCGATGCCTGCGCGGTGGACGCGGTACAGGTGCTTACCGGCTGCACCTTCGGCAAGGGCAATCTCGTCTACCGGGATTACGGCAAGATGGCCTTTACCTTCCTGAGCCGGGCCGACAACCGCGGTGTGCGGCTGGTGCTGCGCGAAGGTGCCTTGCCGCCGGACGAGGAGGCGGTGGCGCTGCGGGCGAAGATTGTCGCGGGTAGTGCGACCGATGCCGACCGTAATGCCTACCGTCGCCGGCAGGACCGGCGTATCGACAGGATCCTTACGGCGGCGCCGGAGGAACTGTTTACCATTGCCCCCGCCGCGGTTGACATGCCGGCGCCGGCGCGGATCGATGTCTCGGTTTCCTGCGCCCGCTGTGGTGAGCCGACCATGCGGGCCAAACTCGAGAACGTTGCCGGCGAACTCGTTTGCCGCGGCTGTCTGGACCGGGGTGTGTGACCGGGGCGCTGCCGGAGGCAGTATGGGCCGCGGGCGAAGATGAAGATGATGACGGAACGAGAACAGCGGAATAAACGGCAACCGGTGGATACGGGTGCGGCCCCGGCGGCGGCGCCCTCCGCGGCGCATGATCCCGCCATCGATTTGACCGCTTTTCCGGCAGCGGTGCCGGACCCGGGGATGCTGCCGACCGTGCTCGGTCTTGCCCTTGCCGCGGGTGTCCTGGCGGGGCTGTGGTATGCCGAGATGCTGCCGGCTCCCCGGCTGCTGCCGGCGGGGGTTGCCCTGGGGCTGGCCGGGGTGGTCGGCCTGTCGTGCCGCGTCAATCTTCTGCGTCGCCGCCGGGTGGAAGTTGAATTGCGCTACCGCGAGGCCCTCTATCGCGGGATCGTCGAGAACATGCAGGATGTCTACTACCGCGCCGATGCCAATGAACGGCTGACCCTCATCAGTCCCTCGGCGCTGCCGGTGCTGGGCTACGCCGCGGTGAACGAGATTGTCGGCCGGAAGATTACCGATTTCTATGCCGACCCCGCCGATCGCGAGGGTTTTCTTCGTGCCCTGGAACGGGGCGGCGGTCGCGTCACCAACTACGAGGTGCGCCTCCGGCAACGCTCCGGCGACGAGGTGCCGGTGATCGTCAGCAGCGCCCTGGTGCGTGACGGGCACGGCGCCGTGGTCGGTATCGAGGGGGTGTTTTCCGATATTTCCGCCCGGGTGGCGACCGAACGGCAATTGCGCGAGAGCGAGGAGAATTTCCGCAACCTCTTCCAGAGTCTCGGCGACCTGATCATGGTGGCCACCCCCCAGGGCCGCATCCTTTTTGCCAACGATGCCGTCAACCGGGTTCTTGGTTTCACCGCCGCGGAACTGGCGGCGATGCACGTTCTCGATCTCCATCCGGCGGCCTGCCGCCGCGAGGCGGAGGAGACCTTCGCCGCCATGTTCCGCGGCGAGCGCGATTTCTGCCTCCTCCCCCTCGCCGACCGCAACGGCAATTACGTCCCGGTGGAGACCCGGGTGTGGTTCGGTCACTGGAACGGTGCCGAGTGCATGTTCGGGGTGTGCAAGGATCTGCGTGCCGAGGTCGAGGCGCGGCAGCGTTTCGAGCGCCTGTTCCAGCGCAATCCCGCCCTGATGGCCCTCTCGGCGCTGCCGGAGCGCACCTTTATTGATGTCAACGACGCCTTCCTGCGGACCCTGGGCTACGGCCGCGACGAGGTCATCGGCAATACCAGCGCCGGCCTCGGGCTGTTCGCCGATCTTGACGAACTCGAGGAGATCGCCGGTGAGCTGCGCCGGACCGGCAGTCTCTCCGAGCGGGAACTCCGGGTTCGCCGCAAGGACGGCGTCGTCCTCGACGGCCTCTTCAGCGGTGAAATGATCAGCAGCCAGGGGCGCGACTACTTTCTTACCGTAATGGTGGATATCTCCGCCCGCAAGCGCGCCGAGGCGGCACTGGCGGTGGAGCGCAACCTCTTCGCCGCGGGGCCGGTGTGCATCGTTGTCTGGGATCCCGGTGGTGACTGGCCGGTGCGCCATGTTTCCGCCAACGTCGAGCAGGTGCTCGGCTATGCGCCGGCGGCGCTGATGGATCCCGCCTTCCGGTACGTCGAACTCATCCACGCCGCTGATCGCGACCGCATCGCCGCCGAGGTGGCGCACAACGTCGCCCACGATATCGATTACTACGGCCAGTCCTACCGCCTGCGGCGGGGTGACGGGGAATTCCGCTGGTACTACGATTTTACCATGCTCGAACGCGGTGCTGACGGCGCGGTGCGGGCCATCCGCGGCTATCTTTTCGATCAGACCGACCAGAAAACCGCCGAACTGAACCTCGCCATGGAGCGCCGGCGGCTGGCGCACATCATCGAGGGCACCAATATCGGTACCTGGGAGTGGAACGTCCAGACCGGGGAAACCACCTTCAACGACCGCTGGGCGCAGATGGTCGGTTACCGTCTCGATGAACTGGCGCCGGTGAGTATCGCCACCTGGGAAAAACTCGTTCATCCCGACGATCGGGCGCTCTCCGGCCGCGAGCTGGAGCGCCATTTCGCCGGCGAGCGGCCGTTCTATGACTACCGTGTCCGCATGCACCACAAGAACGGCCACTGGGTCTGGGTCCACGACCGCGGCCGGGTGGTGAGCCGCACCGAATCCGGTGCGCCGCTGATGATGTTCGGGACCCATTCAGATATCACCGACGTGAAGCGTACCGAGGAGGCCCTGCGGGAATCCAACCGGCAGCTTGAGGAGGCCGGAGCCCAGGCGGCGGAGATGGCCCGCCGGGCGGAACGGGCCAGTGCCGCCAAGAGCGAGTTTCTCGCCAACATGAGCCACGAGATACGCACCCCGATGAACGGTGTCATCGGGATGCTCGGCCTGCTGCGGGGCACGGCGCTGACCGACGAGCAGCGGCGCTATGCCAATGCCGCCCAGTCCAGCAGCGAAGCCCTGCTGGGGGTGGTCAACGACATCCTCGATTTTTCCAAGATCGAGGCCGGCCGCGTGGAACTGGAGAACATCGACTTCGATCTCCTCGAACTGCTGGATGACTTCATTTCGCCCCTCGCTCTGCGCGCCCGGCGTCAGGGACTGCGGCTGCTCTACCGGGCGGCGTCCGACGTACCGGTCTTCCTCCGCGGCGATCCCGGCCGGCTGCGGCAGGTGCTGGGTAACCTGCTGGGCAATGCCGTCAAGTTCACCCACGCTGGGGAAGTGGAGCTGACAATCCGGCGCGAGCCGGCAGGGGCGACGGCCGACCGGGCGGTCAGCCTCGGCTTCGCGGTGCGGGATACCGGCATCGGCATCCCCCCGGACAAACTCGACATCCTCTTCAAGCAATTTAGCCAGGTCGATGCCTCCACTACCCGGCGCTACGGCGGTACTGGTCTGGGGCTTGCCATCTCCCGCCGGCTGGTGCGGCTGATGGGCGGCGATATCACCGTCGACAGCGCGCCCGGCCGCGGTTCCGTTTTCCGCTTCACCGTCCGCCTGGAGGAGCAACCCGGCGACTCCGTAACGGTGGCGACCATCCCCGGCGGCGACCTGGCCGGGGTGCGGGTGCTGGTGGTCGACGGTCACGGCGGGAGCCGCACGCAGATGGTCGAACTGCTGGGGGCATGGGACATGCGGCCGGCGGGCGCCGCCGATGGCACGGCGGCCATCGAGCGGTTACAGGAAGCGGCCGCCGCCGGCGATCCTTTCCGCCTCGCGCTGCTCGATTTGCTGTTGCCGGGAACCAGCGGCGGCGAACTCGCCGCGGTTATCGGTGCGGATCGAGGGCTGGCGGCGACCCGCCTCATCGGTATCGGCGACCCGGGGCTTGCCGGTGACGATATCCGGCTGGCGCACAGCGGCTTTTCCACCCGCCTGACCCGCCCGGTGCCGTACCGCGAACTGCGGGAGACACTGACCGCCGTGGTGATCGGAGGTGCCGCCGTCGCGATGCAGGAATTCCGCCGCCGTCCGGCGGCGGTGGATGACGCCCTGCGCGAACTGCAGCGGCGGTTCAGCGATGCCGCGGCGCCGTG